>CANFQF010000226.1 GCA_947449025.1 Comamonadaceae bacterium | reverse complement strand
TCCAGCGCTTTGCGCCCATGCTGCGAGTGGCGGTTCCCTATGGCGAGATCGCCAGCCGGCAGCTGCGGGTGCTGGCCCGCATCGCCCGCGAATACGACCAACCCTCGGCCGATGTGTTCGAGGGTGCCCGCCAGCGCCAGGACTCCCTGGGGCCGGTGCCTTTGCCCGGTGGCGGCTTCGCCCATTCCCGGCTGACCGTGGGCTACGGACACTTCACCACCCGCCAGAACGTCCAGTTCAACTGGATTCCGCTGGAAAAAAGCGCCGACGTGATGGACCTGCTGGCCAGCGTCGACATGCACGGTATCCAAACCAGCGGCAACTGCATCCGCAACATCACCACCGACGAACTGGCAGGCGTCGCGCCCGACGAAGCTGCCGACCCCCGGCCCTGGTGCGAAATCATTCGCCAGTGGAGCACCTTGCATCCGGAGTTCGCCTTCCTGCCCCGCAAATTCAAGATCGCCATCACCGGCGCTACCGAAGACCGCGCAGCCACCGCCTGGCACGACGTTGGGCTCCATCTGCTGAGGGACGCAGCCGGCACCCTGGGCTTTCGCGTTCTGGCTGGTGGCGGCATGGGCCGCACCCCAGTCATCGCCCCAGTGATCCGCGAATTCATCGCAGCCGACCAGGTCCTCAACTTCCTCGAAGCCGTGGTTCGGGTCTACAACCGCTGGGGCCGCCGCGACAACAAGTACAAGGCCCGCATCAAGATCCTGGTCAAGGCCGAGGGTCAGCGCTATGTCGACGAGGTGGAGGCCGAATACCAAGCCATCTTGTCGCAGGACGGCGCGCCCCACACCGTCACCGCCGCCGAGCTTGCCCGCGTCAGCGCCTGCTTTCGCGCGCCGGTCATCGAGGCCGGGACGGCCACCGACCTGCCTGAGACCGACCTGCCTCCGGCCTACCAACGCTGGCTGCAGCAGAACGTGGCCCTGCACCGGGACCCGCACCTGCGCGCGGTGACACTGTCTTTCAAGCGCCTGGGCCAAGCACCCGGCGACGCCACCGCCGACCAGCTCGATGCCGCCGCTGACCTCATCGACCGGTTCTCCGCCGGCGAAGCCCGCGTTACCCACAGCCAGAACCTGGTGCTTCCTTGGGTGCGGGTTTCTGACCTGCCCGACCTCTGGCACGCAGCGCGTGCACTCGGCCTGGCCTCGGCCAATATCGGCCTGCTCACCGACATGATCGCCTGCCCGGGCGGGGACTACTGCGACCTGGCCAACGCGCGATCGCTGCCGATTGCCGAGGCGATCACGCAGCGCTACCAGGATCTGGACGAGTTGCACGACATCGGCGCGATCGACCTGCACATCTCGGGCTGCATCAACTCCTGCGGCCATCACCACAGCGGCCATATCGGCATCCTCGGCGTCGACAAGGACGGCAAGGAGTGGTATCAGGTCACGCTGGGCGGCTCCGACGGATCGCAGCTGTCTGGTACGGCCACGCCTGGCAAGGTGGTCGGGCCGTCGTTTTCAGCCGCCGAGGTGCCCGAGGTGATCGAGGCGGTGCTCGACACCTACCGCCGCGAGCGTGTGAGCGAAGGCGACCGCTTCGAAGCCTTCATCGACACCCTGAGGCGGGTCGGCCAAGACCCGTTCAAGGCCGCGGCTAACAGCGCCCGACTTGCGCTGGCCGAAGATGGCGCAAAGGAGGTGGCGTGATGGACTTTGACCTCAAGCTCATCGCCGCCGCCGACCACGATGCACAGGCCGCCGGCACCCCGGGTGTGATCGCCTTGACCAATGATGTCGACGTGGCCGGAGTCTCCCTCGACGGAGTCCATCGCATCGACCTGCATTTCCCGAACTTTGCCGATGGCCGCGCCTTCAGCCAGGCCTTCCAACTGCGTCGCCGGCGCGGCTTTGCTGGCGAGATCCGGGCCACCGGAGACGTGCTGACCGATCAACTGGTGCAGATGCAGCGGACCGGCTTTAGCAGCGCAGTGCTGCGGGCCGACCAGAACCCGGCCCATGCCGCACGGCAGTTCGCGCGTTTTGAACGTTTCTATCAAGGCGACGCTGTGACACAAGCGCCGCGGTTCAAGGAAGCGGCTGCGACATGACAGTCACCCTCACGAGCAGCGCGCTGGGCCAGGCGGCCCCGGCCGCCCGGGCCCTTGACCTGCACGCCAAACCCAGTGCCGACTTCGACGCCAAGTTGGCTGCGACGCAGGCCCTGCTGCAGCGCGCTGCCGCCGAGGCCGCACCGGTGACCCAGGCCTCCAGCCTGGGCGCCGAGGACGTGGTCATCACGCACATCATCAACGCACTCGGGCTGGCAATTCCCGTGTTCGTGCTCGATACCGGCGCCCTGCATGGCGAAACACTGGCCCTGCTGGAGCGCACGCGAGCCGGCTCCCGCGCGCAGGTGACCGTCTACAGCCCCGTACCGGAGGCGGTGGTGCAGTTCGTTGCCCGCGAGGGCAAAGACGCCATGTATCGCAGCGTCCCGTTGCGCAAGGCCTGCTGCGGTATCCGCAAGATGGAGCCTCTGGCCCGCGCCCTCGAGGGCCAGCGCGCCTGGATCACCGGCCTGCGCCGCGAGCAGTCGAACGCCCGCGCCGATGTGCCGCCCGTCGACACCAGCGAGCCCCGAATCAAGTTCAACCCCCTGGCCGACTGGACCTGGGGCGACGTCTGGCACTACATCGCGACCCGGGGCGTGGACTACAACGCGCTGCACGACCGCTTTTTTCCCAGCATCGGCTGCGAGCCTTGCACCCGGGCGATCAGCCTGGGCGAGGACTTCCGAGCAGGCCGCTGGTGGTGGGAAAGCAGTGACCTCAAGGAGTGCGGCTTGCACGTCAAGCCGACAGAGGGCGACCGATCGCCAGCCCCCTTGTCCCAAGAAGAAAGCCCGGCATGAACGCGCGCACCGAGTCGCAACACCTGCAAACCCTCAGCAACCAGCATCTGGATGCCTTGGAGGAAGAGACCATCTTCATCCTGCGGGAGGTCGCCGCCACTTTCGAACGCCCCGCCCTGCTGTTCTCCGGCGGTAAAGACTCCCTGGTCCTCCTGAGGTGCGCGGAGAAGGCCTTCGGCCGTGGCCGCATTCCCTACCCGCTCCTGATGATCGACACCGGTCACAACTTTGCCGAGGTCACCGAGTTTCGCGACCAGCGCGCGAAGGAGCTCGGCGCCGAACTGATCGTGCGCAGCGTCGAAGACTCGATGAAGCGGGGCACCGTGCGCTTGGCGCATCCGGATGAATCGCGCAACGTGCACCAGTCGGTCACGCTGCTCGAGTCGATCGAGGAGTTCCGCTTCGACGCCCTGATCGGTGGCGCACGCCGCGACGAAGAAAAGGCTCGCGCCAAGGAGCGCATCTTTTCCCACCGCGATAGCTTCGGCCAGTGGCAGCCCAAGGACCAGCGACCGGAACTGTGGACGCTGTTCAACACCCGCTTGCAGCCTGGCGAGCATTTCCGGGTCTTTCCCATCTCCAATTGGACCGAGCTCGATGTGTGGCAGTACATCGCCCGCGAGCACGTGGCGCTGCCCTCCCTCTATTACGCCCATTCACGCCAGGTGGTCGAACGCCGCGGCCTGCTGGTGCCCGTGACTGAACTCACCCCGGCGCGCGAAGGCGAGACGGTCGAAACCCGCCGGGTGCGCTTTCGCACGGTGGGCGACATCACCTGCACCTGCCCGGTGGAAAGCCCCGCCGCGACCGCCGCCGAAGTGGTGATCGAGACCATTTCGGCCAACGTCTCCGAGCGCGGAGCAACCCGGATGGACGACAAGACCTCCGACGCCTCGATGGAAAAACGCAAAAAGGACGGGTACTTCTGATGACTGCCACCAGCCTGGCACGCCTGAACACGCAGCCACCCGCATCTGCAACCAGATCTGCGCCCGCATCGGTCCACGCACCGGCCACAGGCGACCACGCCACTGCACTGCGCTTCATCACCTGCGGCAGCGTCGACGATGGCAAGAGCACCCTCATCGGCCGCCTGCTGGTGGATAGCCGCGCCGTGCTGCAGGACCAGTTGGCCAGCGTGTCGCGCTCCGGCGAGACCGATCTGGCTCTCCTCACCGACGGTTTGTCGGCCGAACGCGAGCAGGGGATCACGATTGACGTGGCCTACCGCTACTTCGCCACGCCGAAGCGCAAATTCATCATCGGCGATGCACCTGGCCACGAGCAGTACACCCGCAACATGGTCACGGCCGCTTCCAGCGCCGACGCGGCCGTGGTGCTGGTCGACGCCACCAAGCTGGACTGGCAAAGCGCCGCGCTCGCCCTGTTGCCCCAAACCCGCCGCCACACCCTGCTGGCCCACCTGCTGCGCGTGCCCTCCCTCGTATTTGCGGTGAACAAGCTCGACGCGGTGGCAGATCCTGCCCTGGCCTTTGCCCATATCAGCGGCGCGCTCGAGGCCTTCGCCCGAGCGGCAGGTGTCGCAGTGCGGGCCATCGTGCCGATTTCTGCCCTCAAGGGCCACAACGTCGTGGCTGGCATGCCCGGCTGGTGCGGCTACCGGGGGCCTTCCCTGCTGGCGCTCCTGGAGACCCTGGACGTCACCGCAGGCGAAGCCGCCGAAGACCTGGCCTTTCCAGTGCAGTGGGTGGAAAAGTTCTCTGGCAGCGCCGACACCAGCCAGGGCCGACGGGTCTTCTGGGGCCGAGTGGCCACAGGCCAGCCCCGGGTTGGCCAGTCCGTGCGGATATTCCCCTCGGGCAAGCAGGCGGAGATCGCGCAGGTTCTCAACCATGTGCGCGTCCCGGCCGCGGTGGCCGCAGGTCACAGCGCCGGTATCGTTTTGGACCGCGAGGTCGACGTCTCTCGCGGTGATTGGCTGCTCGCAGAAGGCGCGCAGTCGCCCGCGCCCTCACGGGAGATCTCGGCCACCATCGCCTGGCTGGACGATGAACCGCTGGTCACTGGCCGGGTCTATTGGGCCCTGCATGGTCACCGCTGGGTCAAGGCCAAGGTGCGCCGGGTGGTGCACCGTTTGGACATCCAGACACTGCAGGAAACCGACGCGAGCCAACTCGAGCCCAATGCGATAGGCCATGTCGAGCTCACGCTCCAGGAGGCGCTGCCCGCCCTGCCATTTGCCCGTTCG
>CANFQF010000225.1 GCA_947449025.1 Comamonadaceae bacterium | reverse complement strand
GCCAAAGCAGCCAGGGCCTGCATCAGCATCGCCTCCTCGCCTTCGCGGGAGCTGGCGAACATGAGCACCGGCCGCGGTCCGCGCCAGGCCTGACCGCGCGCAAGCAGGTCGGCATCGGGCGCGGCGTCGAACTTGAGGTTGCCAAACACCCCGCCCACCACCGCCCCCGCCTCACGCAACCGGCGCGCGTCGCCTTCGGTCTGGGCCCACACCGCTGCCAGGCCGCCGTAGGCGGGCCGCGACAGCGGCGACAGGCGCTGCGCGCTGCGCAAGGACTTTTCGGACAGACGCGCATTGGCCAGGGCCAATGGGATCCCGCGGCGGGCGCAGGCGTCCACCAGGTTGGGCCAGACCTCGGTTTCCATCAGTACCCCGGCGCGGGGCTGGAAATGGGCGAGAAAGGCCTCGACCGCCCCCGGCGTGTCCCAGGGCAGCCAGGCCTGGGCGTCACCCGGCCGCAGCAGGCGCTCGCCCTCGGCGCGCCCGGTGGCGGTGCCATGCGTCAGCAGCACCCGAAGGCCGGGCTCCAGAGCGCGCAGCGCCTGCAGCAAGGTGGCGGCGGCACGGGTCTCGCCGAGCGAGACCGCATGGATCCAGAGGGCGCCGGGACCTCCGGCCGCCAGGGGCTGCTCATAGCGGCCAAAGCGCTCGCCGACCGCCGCGAGGTAACCGGGCTCAGCTTGGCCACGGCGGCGCACCTTGCGCGCCAGCAAGGGCTGGGCGCTGCGCACGGCCAGGGAGTACAGCGAACGCGCGAGGTTCATGCAGCGGACACCTCATCCCAGGCGGCCAGTACGGCCTCTAGGTCAGGATGGGGCTGGGCAAACACGCTGCGCTGGCGCGCCCTGCCGACCGGCCCGGTGCGCCAGGCGGTGTCGTGGTTGTAGATCTGCACATGCGGAAGGTCCAGCGCGGTGGCGATGTGCGAGAGGCCGCTGTCGACGCCCACCACGCCGGCGCAGCCCGCGAGTCGGTCGGCCAACTCGCCCAGGGCCAGCCGGGGCCAGACCTGAGCGCCTGCGCCGAGGGCCCCGGCGATGCGTTCGGCGCGCGCCAGCTCTGCGTCGCTGCCATGCGGCAGGCCGAGTGCCAAGCCGCGCGCCTGCAGCGCCTGACCCAGTGCCACCCAGTGCGCTTCGGGCCAGAGCTTGTCGTCGCGCGAGGTGCCGTGTACCAGCGCGACCTCGGGCCGCGCGGCGTTGGGCGCAGCGTCAACGAACCCCGTGGCTGCGGCTTCGGTGTCACCCCCCCCTACGCTGGGTATCGCGCTGGGCATCGCGCTGGAAATCGCACTGGATTTCGCGCCGGAGTTCGTGTCGGAGTTCGCGCTGGCGACGGCCCTCAGGCCGAACAGCTGCGGCCCGTCGGGCGCGTAGTCCAGCGCATGGGCGCAGAGCACCCGTCCGCGATCGACCGCGTGAATGCGCGGCGGAATGTAGACCGCCTGATGTGCGACCCAGCGGGTCGGGGCCTCGAAAGAAGACCCGCTGGTGCGGTTGCCCAATGCCACCCGGTGCCCCCCAGGCGCCAGCCGCGCGGCCCAGGCCACCAGGGCAGATTTGGTCAGGCCCTGCAGGTCGATCACCCGGTCGTAGGCCTCCTCGCGCAGCAGGGCGCGAAAAGCGGTCACCGCCTGCCGGGTCTCGGCCGCCCAGGGCGCCCGGCGCCAGCGCCGCAGCTCCAGGGGCAGAACACGGGAGACGCCCTCGCAGCGGCGGACCAGATCGGCGAATGCGGTTTCGACCACCCAGTCGATGTGGGCGTCGGGCAAGGCGCGCCGAATGTCCTGCACCGCGGGCATGGCATGAACCACATCGCCCAGGGACGAGAGCTTGACAATCAGGATCTTCAAACCGGTCGCTGCCTTTCGGGGGAGGGTGCCATCGCTCAATGGGCGGACGCGCCGAGCACCGCGTCGGGCTTGACCTGGCGCAGCAGCGCGAGCATCTCGCCTTCGATGCGGGCCAGCGCCTCGGGCGTCTGGCCCTCGAAGCGCAGCACCAGGACCGGCGTGGTGTTGGAGGCGCGAATCAGGCCAAAGCCGTCGGGCCAGTCGACCCGCAGACCATCCAGGGTGCAGCGCTCGGCGGGCGGGTCAAATTGCGGCAGCGTGGCGGCCAGAGCCACCAGACGCTCTACCAAGGCATGTGGCTCGCCCTCGGCGCAGGCCACGTTGATCTCGGGAGTGGCGTGGCTGGTAGGCAGGGCCTCGAGCGTGGCGCCGGGGTCGGCCTCACGCGAGAGAATTTCCAGCAAGCGAGCGCCGGCGTAGGTGCCGTCGTCAAAGCCGAACCAACGCTCCTTGAAGAAGATGTGGCCGCTCATCTCGCCGCCCAGAGGCGCGCCGATTTCCTTCATGCGCGCCTTGATCAGGGAGTGGCCGGTGCGAAACATCTCCGGCCGGCCGCCGGCCGCCGCAATCTCGGTGGCCAGGCGCTGGCTGCACTTCACATCGAACACGATAGTCCCGCCGGGCACGCGCGAGAGCACGTCGCGGGCGAACAGCATCATCTGCCGGTCGGGGTAGATGTTCTGACCCGAGGGGGTGACGATGCCCAGGCGGTCGCCGTCGCCATCGAAAGCCAGGCCCAGGTCGGCCCCGGTTTGCACCAGGGCGGCCATGAGGTCGCGCAGGTTCTCGGGCTTGCTGGGGTCGGGGTGATGGTTCGGAAAATTGCCATCGACCTCGGAGAAAAGTTCGACGACCTCGCAGCCCAGGGCGCGGAAGATGGCCGGCGCGCTGGCGCCGGCCACGCCGTTGCCGCAGTCCACCACCAGCTTGAGCGGGCGCGCGAGCTTCACGTCCGAGACGATGCGGTCCCGGTAGGCGGCCTCGACATCGGCCCTGCGCAACTGGCCCGACTGGGGCGCGTCGGCCACGCCCGCATCCATCGCCCGGCGCAGCGCCTGGATTTCCTCGCCATAGATGGCACGACCAGCCAGCACCATCTTGAAACCGTTGTAGTCGCGCGGGTTGTGGCTGCCGGTGACCTGGATGCCGCTGCTGCACAGAGTGCTGGCAGCGAAATAGAGCATGGGGGTGGTGACCATGCCGACATCGATCACATCGACGCCGGCAGCCTGCAGCCCGCGCGCCAGGGCCTGCGACAGCGCCGGGCCCGACAGCCGGCCATCGCGCCCCACCGCCACCACGGTCTCGCCAGCGGCCCGGGCGGCGGCGCCGAAGGCGCGGCCCAGGGCCAGAGCGACGCCTTCGTCCAGCGACGCGGGGACGATGCCACGGATGTCGTAGGCCTTGAAGATCGACGGCGGGTAAGGAGTCATGGTCGCTCGCAAGAAAGGGCTCGTGGCTTCGGGGGCCGGGAGCCAGATCGGCCGGGGCAGGTGTCCCGAAGCCAGCGCGAATTGTCGCAGGGATGGCGTGCGCCCCGGGGGCGGGCACGTATCATCAAAGCATGCGCCAAGTCATCCTCACAACCCTGCTCATGCGCCGTCGCCAGACCGGCGGTGCGGCGGTGGCGGGCCCCGGCCTGCCGGTGGAGCCAAGCACGGCAGGACATGGCGCTTCGGTGGGTCTGTGGGCCGCGCAGCTGCCACGCCACATCCTGATCACGCCCCTGGGCCGGGTGCTGCTGGCCGCCAGCGACGTTGGCCTGGCAGGGCTGTGGTTCGAGGGCCAGCGACATGGCCCGCTGGCCGCCTGGCGCGGCCTGGGGCATCAGCCCACCCAACCCGGCCATCCGGTTCTGCAGACCGCCGAGAGACAACTGCAAGACTATTTCGCTGGTCGCAGGCAGGCCTTTGACCTGCCGCTGGACCTGAGCCACGGCACCCCGTTTCAACGCCAGGTCTGGCAGGCGCTGCGCGACATTCCCGCGGGCCGCACCGCCGCCTACGCCGAACTGGCCCAGCGAATCGACGCGCCCCAGGCGGCCCGCGCGGTGGGCGCGGCGGTAGGCCGCAACCCGATCAGCATCATCGTGCCCTGCCACCGAGTGCTGGGCGCGGGGGGCTCGCTCACCGGCTATGCCGGTGGCCTCGACCGCAAACGCGCGCTGCTGACCCTGGAAGGCGTGTTGGCCTGAGATCCTGGCGGCGCAGCCGCTGCGGGGGCACGACGCAAGCGGCCCTGCACCCACGCTCACAGCCCGACTTCCTCTTACACCGCCACACCGCCAGCCACGAACCCCGTCTCACGGCCCGACCGCACCCACCCAGCGCCCTGCCCCCTTCATGCCCCTGCGCCCCCTTTTCGACTACCTGCTGCTGGCCTCTCTCTGGGGCGCGTCCTTCATGTTCATGCAGTTGGCCGTCGGCGACTTCGGCCCCCTGCCGACCGCTGCCGTCCGGCTGGGCGTGGCGGCCCTGTGCCTGATGCCGCTGGCCGCGCTGCGGGGCCAGCTTGGCGTGATCCGTCGGCATGCCTGGCAGCTGGTGGTGGTGGGCGTACTCAGCTCCGGCCTGCCGGCCGTTCTCTACAGCTTTGCGGTGATGCACATCCCGACCGGCATCTCCGCCATCCTCAACGCCACCACGCCGATGTTCGGCGCGCTGGTGGCCTGGGCCTGGGTGAAGGACAGACCCAATGCCTCGCGCGCGCTGGGCCTGCTGATCGGCTTTGCCGGGGTCGCCCTACTGGCCAGCGGCAACCACGCCAGCGGGCCAGCGGCCAGCAGCGATGGCCTGACCCAGATCGCGGCCATCGTCGCCTGTCTGGTGGCCTGTCTGTGCTACGGCGCGGCCGCCTCTTTCACCAAGGTCTACCTCTCCGAGGTGCCGCCGCTGGCCACCGCCGCCGGCAGCCAGATGGGCGCCGCACTGGTGCTGGTGCTGCCCGCCCTCACCCAATTGCCCCCGCGCATGCCCTCGGCCTCCGCCTGGGGGGCCGCCGTCGCCGTGGGCGTGCTGTGCACCGGCCTGGCCTATGTGCTGTATTTCCGCATCATCCAGTCGCTCGGACCGGCGCGCGCCATCACCGTGCCCTATGTGATTCCGGTGTTCGCGCTGTTCTACGGCATCGTCTTCCTCGGCGAAGCACTCACCCTGCGCATGGTCGGCTGCGGCGTGGTGATCGCGCTGGGCACCGCCATGGCGACCGGTCTGCTGCGGCTGCCACACCGACAGGCCCGGGCTTGATCGG
>CANFQF010000224.1 GCA_947449025.1 Comamonadaceae bacterium | reverse complement strand
GCAGGAGGGCGGGCAGGCGCTCGGGGGCGATGGCAGGCAGGGTGGGGGAAGAAGCGGTCATGCGGGAAACCTCCGGTCTTGAGAAATTCTAGGGGCTGGTTGCTAGGTCCTGGGTGCGCATGGGTGTTCCTCGTGGCACGCACTGGGGAAGATTGTGGGCGGGAGATTTCTGCCGAAGATTTTCCCGCGTTCATTTGTATGTGTGCTCGAAATCGTTCGAGTGAGGGGAGCGGCGGGTGCGCGTTGCAGTCCAAAGAAGACAAAGAACCGTCTTGCGCAAGAGAAATAAAAAAGCCGCCCGAAGGCGGCCTTTACATCGCAGGAAAGAAGGATTACTTCTTGTCGCTGGGCACCTTGCCCTCGACGCCCTTGACGTAGAACATGATGCCGCCGAGGAACTTGTCATCAGCGACCGTGTCCTTGGCCAGCACCACCTTGCCGGTGTTGTCGGCGATCGGACCCTTCCAGATGGAGAAGCTGCCGTCCTTCAGACCGGCCTTGACTTCGTCGACCTTCTTCTTGACGTCGTCCGGCACATCGGCGGCGATGGACACCATGTCGATGGCGCCTTCCTTGTGGCCCCACCAGGTCTTGTCGCCGGTGGCCCACTTGTTTTCCAGCACGTCACGCACGGCCTTGATGTAGTACGGGGTCCAGTTGATGACGGCCGAGCCCAGGTGGGCCTTGGGACCGTAGGCGCTCATGTCGGAGTCCCAACCGAAGGCGCGCTTACCCATCTTTTCGGCGGTTTGCAGCACGGCCGAAGAGTCGGTGTTTTGCATCAGCACGTCGGCGCCGCCGTTGATCAGGGCGGTGGCGGCCTCGGTTTCCTTGGGCATGTTGAACCAGTCACCGACCCAGACCACCTTGGTCTTGACCTTGGGGTTGACCGACTGCGCGCCCAGGGTGAAGGAGTTGATGTTGCGAACCACCTCGGGGATCGGCACCGAGCCGACCACGCCCAGCACGTTGGACTTGGTCATCTTGCCGGCGATCACGCCAGCCATGTAGGCGCCTTCGTAGGTGCGCGAGTCGTACACGCGCATGTTGTCGGCGTTCTTGTAGCCGGTGGCGTGTTCGAACTTGACGTCCTTGTGGTCGGCAGCGACCTTGAGCATCGGGTCCATGTAGCCGAAGGTGGTGCCGAAGATGACCTTGTTGCCTTGGGCGACCATGTCACGCATCACGCGCTCGGCGTCAGCAGACTCGGGCACCTTCTCGACGAAGGAGGTAGCGATCTTGTCGCCGAATTCCTTCTCGAGGGCCTTGCGGGCGTTGTCGTGGGCGAAGGTCCAGCCGCCGTCGCCGACGGGGCCGACATAGGCGAAGGCGATCTTCAGCGGATCTGCCTTGGGGGCGGAGGCAGCCGCGGCCGGCTTGGCCTCTTCCTTCTTGCCGCAAGCCACCAGTGCGCTGGCGGCGACCACGGACAGGGCTGCAATGCGCAGCACCGAGCGCTTATTCAGGTCGATCATGGTTTCCTCTGGGTTGGGGTTAGACAAAAACGAGACGATTATGAACCGGGATGGAAGGGCTTTCCCAGCGAAGCTGGCACATTGACCCGGATCCAGTCCGGGTTGCGGGACATCAAGGCCAAGACGACGATCGTCGCCAAATAGGGCAGCATGTCCAAAATCTCGCTGGGGACGTCGACGCCCGCCGCCTGCATGTGAAATTGCAACATGGTCACCCCGCCGAACAAGTAGGCGCCCAGGAGCACTCGTGTCGGCCGCCAGGTGGCAAAGGTGGTCAGTGCCAGCGCAATCCAGCCCTTCCCGGCCACCATGCCCTCGACCCACAGCGGGGTGTAAATCACGGACAGGTAGGCGCCGGCCAGGCCGCACAGGGCGCCGCCGGCCACCACCGCCATCAGGCGGATACGCCGGACCGAATAGCCCAGGGCGTGGGCCGACTCGGGCGACTCGCCCACCGAGCGCAGCACCAGGCCCGCGCGGGACCGATAAAGGAACCAGACCAGGGCCAGGGTCAGGCCCATTGCCGCATAAACCATGGGGTGCTGGCGAAACAGGGCCGGCCCCACCCAGGGCAGATCGGCCAGGAACGGCACCTCGTAGGACAGGCGCTCGGGCAGCTTTTCCTGCACGTAGGAGGTGCCGGCAAAGGCGGAAAAGCCTGCGCCAAACAGGCTCAAGGCCAGGCCGGTGGCGTACTGGTTGGTTCCCAGCCAGATCACCAGCACGCCGAAGATGGCGGCCATCAGGCCACCGGCGGCGGCGCCGACGACAAAGCCAGCCAGGTCACTGCCGGTGTGAACCACGGTGGCAAAGCCGGCCAGGGCGGCGCACAGCATCATGCCCTCGGCACCCAGGTTGACAATGCCGGCCTTCTCGTTGACCAGCAGCCCCAAAGCGGCGATGGCCAGCACGGTGCCGGCGTTGAGGGTGGCGGCCAGGAGGAGCGCGTAGGTTTCCATGGGTCAGGCTCCTCGGGCCGTGGCCGGTTGCGGGGCGCCCACCCAGCGAATCCGGTAGACGAGCAAGGTGTCACAGGCCAGCAGAGCGAACAGCAGCAAGCCCTGGAACACGCCGGTGATGGACCGGGGCAGGCCCAGTCGCGACTGCGCCAACTCCCCGCCGATATAGAACATGGACATCAAAATGGCCGAAAACACCATGCCCGCTGGATGCAGGCGGCCGACGTAGGCCACGATGATGGCCGCAAAGCCGTAACCCGCCGGAACATAGGGCGTGAGTTGGCCAATGGGCCCCGCCACCTCCAGCGCGCCGGCCAGGCCGGCCGCAGCGCCAGACACCAGAAGGGCCAGCCACAAAGCCTTGCGTGAAGAGAAGCCCGCATAACGGGCCGCCGCTGGCGCCAGACCGCCCACCTGCTGTGCGAAACCGGCCCGGGTGCGAAACAAAAAGACCCACAGCGCCGCCGCGCCGGCCAGGGCGATCACCAGGCCGATGTTCACCCGCGAGCCGGTCATCAGCCGCGGAATGCGGGTCACCGCCTCAAAGGTCTTGCTCTGGGGAAAGTTGTACCCCATCGGGTCCTTCCAGGGACCGAAAACCAGCAGGTTGAGCAATTGCACCGCCACATAGACAAGCATCAGGCTGACCAGAATCTCGTTGGCGTTGAAGCGGTCCCGCAAGAGCGCGGTGAGGCCCGCCCAGACCATGCCGCCGGCGATACCCGCCAGCAAGATGAGCGGCACGATCCAGGGCCCGGTGGTCTTGTCGGCCAGCAGCGCGACGCCGCCAGCGCAAATCGCGCCCAGCACGTACTGGCCCTCGGCGCCGATGTTCCAGACGTTGGAGCGGAAGCACACAGCCAGGCCCAGGGCGATGAGAAGCAGGGGGGTGGCTTTGACCATCAGCTCGCCCAGTGCGTAGGGCGACTTGACCGGCTCCCAGAAGAACATCTGCAGTCCGCGCACCGGGTCTTTGCCCAGCGCCAGAAGGAGGACCACGCCAATGAGCACGGTGAAAGCCAGCGCCAGCAGGGGCGAGCCGATGCCCCACGCCCGCGAGGCCTGCGGCCGGGGTTCGAGCTTAAACATCCAAGGCCTCCCGTGCGGCTTCCGCCTGCGGGCGGTCCCACAGGCCAGACATCCATTCCCCGATCCGTTCCACAGTGGCGTCGGCACGCGCCAGCGAGGGCGACAAGCGCCCCTTGGCCATGACGTGTAGGCGGTCGCTCACCTCGAACAATTCGTCCAGTTCCTCGCTGACCACCAGCACCGCGCAGCCCGCGTCGCGCAGGGCCAGCAGGGCGCCGCGAATCTGCGCCGCCGCGCCCACATCGACCCCCCAGGTCGGTTGCGAGACGATCAGAAGCTTCGGGCTCGCGTCGATCTCACGGCCGACGATGAATTTCTGCAAATTGCCGCCCGAGAGCGAGCGGGCCGCGGCGTCTGGTCCGCCAGCGCGCACGCCAAAGCGCTCGATGATGCGGGCCGCCTGAGCGCGCAAGGCGCCGACGTGAATCCAGCCGCCGCGGCCCAGCGCCTCGCTGCGCGTGAGCAGCAGGTTGTGCGCCAGCCCCAGCGAAGGCACCGCGCCGCGACCGAGACGCTCCTCTGGCACGAAGTGCAGGCCCAGGGCGCGCCGATGGCCGGGACTCAGGTGGCCGGCATCGTGGCCCGCCACCCGGACCCTGGAGGCGCCGGCGCGGGTGTCCTCACCCGAGAGGGCATACAGCAGTTCACGCTGGCCGTTGCCGGAAACGCCGGCAATGCCCACCACCTCGCCGGCGCGCACTTCCAGGGTGACGTCGTGCAGGTCGGTGCCGAAGGGCGATTCGCGATCGAGCGACAAAGCCTGCACCTGCAGCACCGGCGCACCGACCTGGGCCGGCCGGTGCTCGAGCTGCGGCGGCTCGGCGCCGATCATCAGGCGCGACAGCGAAGCATTGCTCTCCTGGCGCGGGTCGCAGGTGCCGCTCACGCGGCCGCCACGCAGCACGGTGCAGGCCTCACACAGGGCGCGGATCTCGTGCAGCTTGTGGCTGATGTAGAGGATGGAGCAGCCCTGCGCCGCGAGCTGGCGCAGCACCACGAACAGCCGCTCCACCGCCTGCGGCGTGAGCACCGAGGTGGGCTCGTCAAGTATCAGCAGTTGCGGGTGAGTGAGGAGCGCGCGGATGATTTCCACCCGCTGCATCTGGCCCACCGAGAGGGTGTGCACCGGCCGGCTCGGGTCAACGTCCAGGCCGTAGGCGGCGGCGGTCTCGGTGATCTGGCGGGTGACCTCGGCCAGGGGCAGGGATTTGTCCAGCCCCAGCCAGACGTTCTCGGCCACGGTGAGAGTGTCGAACAGGCTGAAGTGCTGGAACACCATGGCGATGCCCAGCGCGCGCGCCTCCTGCGGGTTGCGGATGGTGACCGGCTGTCCGTTCCAGAGCATGCGGCCAGCGTCGGGCTTGACGCTGCCGTAAATGATTTTCATCAGGGTCGACTTGCCGGCGCCGTTTTCGCCGAGCACGGCGTGAATCTGCCCGGGGGCGACGGTGAGGGACACCTGGTCGTTGGCCACCACCGCCGGATAGCGCTTGGTGATGCCGGCCATTTCGAGCCGCGGTGGCGGCCGGGAGGGGTTCGCAGCGGGTTCGTTCACTTCGGTGGGCTCGGGGCTTGTCTC
>CANFQF010000223.1 GCA_947449025.1 Comamonadaceae bacterium | reverse complement strand
GGGTCGGTGGTCGCACCAGCCACGTCGAAGTGGTAGGTCGATGCCACACTGGCGACGGAGGCGTCACTGCAGGCGACCGCCGCAGTGGCAGAAACCAATGCAGCGCCAACGGTAGCCGTTGCAGGCGCTTCGACCACGCAAGTCGCGTTGGGAACCAAGGGGTTGTCTGAACGGTAGTTGTGCGAGTCGCCGTTGATCAGCAGTACGGGCTTAGCAAAGGCCGTAGTGTTTGCGGCGATCTTGTCGATGAACTGCTTGTATTCAGTCAAGTGGGCCTTGCTCACACCATCCTGGTCCCACATATCAGCCTGAAGCTGAATGACCACAGCGATGTCCTTATTGGCCGTCGCGCGGGCAAAAGCGGTGTCGAGCCAGCGGAGGTTGGCAGCACTGCGGGTGGCAATTTCAATGGCCTGAGCGTTGCTCATGGTCGGCGTGCCGTACCAGATGTCGTTGTTGTTGTTGGACCCACCCGGCACGTTGATGGTCACGAACAAAACGCCCTTTCTTTCGAACCAGACGTTTTCAACAAATTGAGCGTCTGCGGGATAGCTAGAGTCATATTCCAAAGCCTGGCTGTGGACAGCCATGGTCAAGGCTCCCAACGAATGCCCGCGCGCCGGAAAGAAAATTGACCGGATGAGGCTCAGGTTAGCCAGAGGGTCACCTTTGGCATACGAGCCGCCGTCTGTAGTGACGTAGTCAATGGCGGTGGTTACAGCGTTGTACAGGCCGCCACCTTCCTTCTTTTTGTGGCAGTCCGCCCATTCGTTGTCGCCAGGCACATAAACCAGCGGCATCCTGAAACTTTTCCATTGGTTGAAAACGCCCAGGTTATCGGACTCTTTGCAGTACTCCTTACCGGAGTGAATGTCGCCCACGTGAAGAGCGAAGGAGACGCTGGTATCGGCATTGACGGCCGAGATAAACGCTGGGTTGGCAATCATCTGGGCGCGATCACCGTAGGCGATGCCGTAAGGAGAATCGCCTATCACCGCCAAACTGACTGTGGGGACTGTCGGATCATCTTGGTACTCGGTAACAAGCACCGCATCGCCACCGCCACACGCAACCAGAACCGACGCAACCGCAGCGACGCCAGCCCATACCTTTATATTTTTGAACATACGCTCACCCTGTTGGACAAGCGACCGAGTATTGGATTTCTGTGTTGCAAACTGATGAAACTGACCTGCCAGACGCGCGGAAGGACTCCCCCGCCAAGATCAGTCGATCTTCGCCCCGCTGAGTTCAACCGACCGCTTCCATCGCTGCAGGTCCTGGCGCAAGTACTCGGGGAAATTGGCGAACCCCACGCCGACGATCTCGGTGCCGTCGGACTGCACCCTTTCCCGGAATGCGGGGTCGGCCAGGATCTTTTGCACTTCCTGGTCAAGTCGACGACCCAGCTCCGGCGGAAACTTCGCCGGGGCAATGATGCCGAACCAGGACACCACCTCGAAGCCCTGGACGGTTTCGCCCACGGTGGGAACCGTGGGCAGCGCGTTGTTGCGCTTGGGGCCCGTGACCGCCAGGGCCCGGATCTTGCCGCCCTTGACCACGCTCACCGCGGTGGAGAGGGTCGGAAAACCAAACAGGGACGACCCGCCCATGACGGAAGTAATGATCTCCGGCGCGCCGCGATAGGGGACGTGCACCGCGTCGACACCGGCCATTTGCTTGAACATTTCTGCGCACAGGTGGGCGCCACTGCCATTGCCGCCTGACGCGTAGTTGTACTTGCCAGGCTCTGCCTTCAAAACACGAATCAGATCAGCCACGGTCCGCAAAGGCGAGTCCGCTTGCACCACCAGCGCATGCGGGAGCGCGTAGGTCATATTGACCGGCGTGAAGTCATTGATCGGGTCGTAGGGAACCTTGCGGTACAGGGCGGGGTTGATCGACAGGCTGCTGGTGCCCAGGCCGATGGTGTAGCCGTCACCCGCTGACTTGGCGATCGCCTCCAGGCCGATGTTGCCGCCTGCGCCGCCTTTGTTGTCGATCACCACGGGCTGACCCAGAACCTGCGTCAGGCGCTCGCTCAGGCCCCGGGCCATCACGTCGGGCGCGCTGCCTGGGATGAAGGGCACGATGAATTTGATCGGCCGGTTGGGCCAGGCCTGGGCTTGGGCCTGAGCGCCCGGCACCACAGTGGCGCCCAACAGGGCGGCCCCGGAGGCGATGAAATCGCGTCTGATCATGTTGTCTCCTTATTGATCGCGAAGGTCTGGCAAATTCAGTCGAGGGTTGCTTCGGTGCCGGGCGCGGGCGTGAAGCCCAGATCGCCGCGCGCCAGAGCCACCTCCCGCCCTCCATGGGCCGTAAGCAAGGCCTGCTGGCGGGCCTTGGCACGGCCGTCGACCTCTTCGGGGTCGAGCAGTGTCCGCAAGGCCCGCTCGCAGTCGGCAAGCGCCGCGCGGTGCAGGGGGTCAGCGGCGAGGTCGTTCAGTTCCTCAGGGTCTGCCGCCAGGTCAAAGAGCTGGGGCGGGCTCCCGACGTAGTGGCAGTACTTGAAGCGGCCGTGCCGCAGCATGGTGGCACCGCCTGTCGAGCCGATGGCGTGGTACTCGCACAGCACATCCCGCTTGGGGGCGGCGCCGCTCGCCAGGTCGACCAGCGACTGCCCGCTGGCCTCTGGCAGCGCGGGCGCACCGGCCGCCTGCAAGATCGTGGCGGCGCAATCGACATGGCTCACCGGCTCTGCCGAGACATGCCCCGCGCGAACGCCAGGGCCCACGACGATCATGGGCACGCCGGCGGACTCCTCGTACATCGTCGACTTGCCCCACAAGCCCCGCGCGCCGAGGTTGTCGCCGTGGTCGCTGGTGTAAATGACCAGGGTATCGCCCGTCATGCCCGAGGCGTCCAGGGCGGCGAGCACGCGGCCCATTTCCTCGTCCATGAAGGAAACCAGCCCGCTGTAGCCCGCGACGGCCCGCTTCACATCTTCGGGGCTGTGAAAGTGTGTGTCGTAGTCCACCACCCGCCCGTATTCATCGGTGAAGGGGTGATGGGGTCGAACGTCCTTGCCATAGAGTTTGGGCATCGGCAGGTCCATCGCCGCGTAATGGTTGAACCACGGGGTGGGTGCGGTCAGCGGGAAGTGCGGCGCAACCATCGACACGAACAAGACCCAGGGCTTGTCGCTTTTCTGGTTGGCGCGTGCCTTCAACCAATGACAGGCGGCGTCGCCAATGCTTCGGTCGTATTGCGTGTAGGTGGACTCGCCCGGCCCGGCCAGCTTGGCCATCTTGTCGCCGCCCTTGCGCACCGGAATATCGGTTCTGACGAGCCCCTTGATGTCACCCGTTCCGTCGATGACGTGCATGGGAAGGAGTTCTTCAGACCAGCCGTGGTCGTCACCGGGAAGGCCCCTGAAATGGAGCTTGCCGATCGACACCGCTTCATGGCCGGCTTGCTTGAGCACGTGATGCCAACTCGGAACGCTTCCGTCATAGGCGTCTGCGTTGTCCCAAAACCCGATTTCATGGACATAGCGCCCGGTGGCAAAGGCGGCGCGCGCCGGCACGCAGATCGGGCTGCAGGTATAGGCCTGGGTAAAACGCGTTCCGCGCTCGGCGAGTCGATCGAGGTTGGGCGTCTTCACGAATGGATGCCCGGCACAGCCCAAAAATTTGGGGTTGTGCTCGTCGGACATCAGCACCAGAACATTGAGAGGCGAGGGCATGCACGGACCTGAGGGTTGACTCCCACCCATTGTTGACAGGCAAAATGGATAAGAGAATGGGGAATAGAAATAAATCAGCTATTCCCTGAAGGAATGATTCACTCATGACCCTGGACGTGCTCAAGCTTTTTTTGGCCGTGGCCAATACGGGCAGCTTTTCAAGAGCCGCCCAGGTCTCGGACATTTCGCAGTCGGCCATCAGCAAGCGCATCCTTCACCTCGAGTTGCACCTGGGCCACCGCCTCTTCCAGCGGCACGGCCGGGGCGCCACCTTGACGGAGGCCGGCAAGCTTTTGGTCCACCACGCAGAGGCTCTGTTGCGAGACGCCGACCAACTCGCGCAGGTCATCGGCGATGAACTCTCCCAGCCACAAGGCACCGTCCGGCTGGCGCTGCAAGCATCGATTTCATGGCCCCTGCTCCAGCACCTGTACCCGGCGCTTACCCAGCACCATCCGCTGATCAATCTGCAGATCACCGAGGCCCCCACACGCCAGATCGTCGACCTCATTCAAGACGGCCGGGCCGACCTGGCGGTGCTGTCCGACTGGGGACACGAAGCACTGCCCCAGACCGAGCCCCTGTTCACCTCACGCCTGCTGCTGGTGGGGCCGGGACAGGACAACCGCCTGGGCCGCAAAAGCGTTCCGTTTGAAAAGCTCACCACCCTGCCCCTCATCGTATCCCCCATGCCCAACGGCGCGCGCATCCTGCTTGAAGCGGCGGCCAAGGAGCGAGGGCTCAACCTCCATGTGGCGATGGAAGTTCACTCGGTCCACCTGATCAAAAAAATGGTGGCAGCCGGCTGGGGCTACACCGTCTCGCTGCGCGAGTCTTTGCAGGAAGACCTCACGCCGGGCCACCTGTCGGCGCGCCCGATCGTCGACCCCGCCATGTCGCAGAACTTCTACCTGTCGGTGGTCAACCAGCGCAAGGGATCCGGTGCCGCCGATGTCGTCGCCCAGTTGATCCGCGATTGGTCCGCTGCGACCCGAAGGTACCGAGGCAAGCCTTAAATCAACCCACTCACTTCACGCTCTGACCCACCCATGAAAATCACCCAACTCACCACCTACCGCGTCGCCCCGCGCTGGATGTTCCTCAAAATCGAAACCGACGAGGGCATCACCGGCTGGGGCGAGCCCGTGCTCGAGGGCCACGTCCGCACCGTGGAGGCGGCCGTACACGAACTCAAGGACTACCTGGTGGGGCAAGACCCACGCCGCATCAACGACCTGTGGCAGGTGATGTACAGGGGCAGGTTCTACCGCGGCGGCGGGGTGCAGATGTCCGCGATCGCCGGCGTCGACCAGGCCCTGTGGGACATCCTGGGCAAGTCCCTGGGCAAGCCGGTGTACGAGCTCCTGGGCGGACGCCTGCGAGACCGGATGAAGACCTATTGCTGGGTGGGGGGTGACCGGCCCGC
>CANFQF010000222.1 GCA_947449025.1 Comamonadaceae bacterium | reverse complement strand
GTCACCGCCGGCCAGCAGCGTCTGCAGCGGGACGGCACGCCGGTGCGCGTGATCGAGACGCCGGCCCGCGGAGGCCCGGGGGGTCCCGGCGGCCCTGGTGGCCCTGGTGGTGCGGGTGGCCCGGCCGCCGCCGCGTCGGGCGCGGCGGCGGCAGCTTCTTCCGCAACGGCAGGTCCGCGCGGCGGTCCTGCCGGTGGGCCTGGTGCCCGCATGGCAGGCGGCCCTGGCGGCCGTGCCGGCGCAGGCGCCCGACCCGAAGGCCCCAATCCCTGCCTGCAGGCCATGGGCGACGCTGCCGGTGATGGCGGCGCTGCCCCCAGCGGTCCCCGCGGTCCGCGTGGCCCGCAGGGCGCGCCAGCAGCACCGGGCGCTCCGCGCGCGCCAGGGCCCCAGCGCAACTCCGCCGCCGGCTAAAGGCCTCGGCCTTCCGCCCCGCATCCCTTCCCCCACAGCAAGAGGCCCTCGCCATGAAGCTGTCCGAAATGTCCATCCGCCGCCCGGTCTTCGCGACCGTGCTTGCCTTGCTGATCATCCTGATTGGCGCTGTGAGCTTCAAGCGCCTGGCGGTGCGCGAATACCCCAAGATCGACGAGCCGGTGGTCACGGTCAGCGTGCGCTACCCCGGCGCCTCGGCCGAGGTGGTCGAGACCCAGATCTCCAAGGTGCTGGAAGACTCCATCGCGGGCATTGACGCGGTCGACGTGCTGACCTCGATCAGCCGCGCCGAACAGAGCCAGATCTCGGTGCGCTTTCGCCTGGAGAAGGACGCCGATGCCGCGGCCGCCGAGGTGCGTGACCGTACCGCGCGGGTCCGGGGCCGCCTGCCGCAGGCCATCGACGAGCCAGTGATTGCCAAGGTCGAGGCCGACGCCTTTCCGGTGATCTGGCTGGCCTTCTCCAGCGAGACGCACACGCCGCTGCAGATCAACGACATGGTCAACCGCATCGTCAAGCCGCGCCTGCAGACGGTGACCGGTGTCGCCGACGTGCGAATTTTCGGTGAGCGCAAATACGCCATGCGGGTCTGGCTCGATCCGGAGCGCCTGGCCGGCTACAAGCTCACCACACAGGATGTGGAGGATGCGATCCGGCGCAACAACCTGGAGGTGCCTGCGGGACGCATCGAGTCGCAGCAGCGCGAGTTCAGTGTCACTTCGCAGACCGACCTGATCCGGGCGAACCAGTTCGGCGAGATCGTGATCCGCAGCGTGAACGGCTTCCCGGTCAAGATCCGCGACGTGGCGCAGGTGCGTGAAGCCGCCGCTGACGAGCGAAGCGCGGTGCGCATCAACGGTCGCCCTGCGATCTCGGCCGGCGTGATCCGCCAGGCCACCGCCAACCCGCTGACCCTGGCCCAGGGTGTGCGCGACATGATTCCCCAGCTCGAGAAGGATCTGCCGCCAGGTATTTCGGTCGACATCGCCAACGACAGCTCAGTCTTCATCGACCGGTCGGTCAAGAACGTGTACCAGACCATTCTGGAGGCGGTGGCGCTGGTGGCGCTGGTGATCTTCTTCTTCCTGCGCACCATCCGGGCGTCGATCATTCCCATTGTGACCATCCCGGTGTCTTTGATCGGCACCTTCGCGATGATGGCGCTGGCAGGCTTCACCATCAACACGCTCACCCTGCTGGCCCTGGTGCTGGCCATCGGCCTGGTGGTGGACGACGCGATCGTGATGCTGGAGAACATCTTCCGCCACATTGAAGAGGGCATGACGCCCTTCTCCGCAGCCATCAAGGGCTCGCGCGAGATCGGCTTTGCCATCATCTCGATGACCATGACCCTGGTGGCAGTGTTCGCGCCGCTGGCCTTCACGCCCGGACGTACCGGGCGCCTGTTCGTGGAGTTCGCGCTGGCCTTGGCGGGCTCGGTGGTGGTCTCGGGCTTCATCGCCCTGACCCTCACGCCCATGATGTGCTCGCTGCTCCTCAAGCACAACCCGAAACCCAACATCTTTGACCGGGTGATGGAAGCGCTGCTGACAGGTCTGTCGAGTGGCTACGAGCGCCTGATCCGATGGATCGTGACCGCAAGGGCTGGCGGCCCGGGCGCCCGCGGCCCCGTCGCTTGGGTGCTGCAGGCCCGCTGGCTGGTTCTGATCGGAATGGGTATCGCCGCCTGGGGCATTGCCATGGTCTTCCCGACCATGAAGCAGGAACTCGCGCCGATGGAGGACCGGGGCTCGGTTCTCGTGAACATCAATGCGCCGGACGGTTCGACCTTGGAGTTCACAGACCGCTACACCCGTCGCATCGAGGCCATCACCTCCAATTACAAGGAATTCGACCGCGTCTTCGGCAACGTGGGTAGCCCCACGGTGTCGCAGGGCAGTGTGGTGCTGCGGGCCCTGCCCTGGGAGGAGCGCCCGAATCGTTCTATTTTGGATGTGGCTCGTGAAATGGGCCCCCGGGTATCCGGCCTGCCAGGTGTCTCTGCCTTCGTGATCACCCCTCCCTCGCTCGGCCAAGGCTTTCGCGAGCGTCCGGTGAACTTCGTCATCCAGACCACCGACACCTACGAAAACCTCAACCGCATCGCACGGCAGATCCTCGACGAGATGGCCAAGCACCCCGGCTTCGTCCAGCCGGACGTGGACCTGCGGCTGAACAAGCCCGACCTGCGCATCGAGGTCGACCGCGAGAAGGCGGCCGATCTGGGCGTGAGCGTCGACGTGGTCGCGCGCGCGATGGAAACCATGCTGGGCGGCCGAATCGTCACCCGGTACAAGCGTGATGCCGAGCAGTTCGACGTGATCGTCCAGGTGCAGACCGGTGGCCGTTCCACCCCCGAGGACATCGACACTATTCAGGTCCGCGGTCGCAACGAGACCATGATTCCGCTGTCGGCCCTGGTCAAGGTGCGTGAGAGCGTGAGCCCGCGCGAGCTGAACCACTTTGGCCAGCGCCGATCGGCCTCCATCTCCTCCAGCCTGGCGCCGGACTTCTCCCAGGGTGAAGCGCTGGCCTTCATGAACGCCACCGCCGCCAAGGTACTGAAGCCCGGCTACACCACCGACCTCAACGGGTCGTCCCGCGAGTTCCGCAACTCCCAGGGCGCACTCGCGGTGGTGTTCGTGCTCGCGCTGTTCTTCATCTTCCTGGTGCTGGCGGCGCAGTTCGAGAGCTTCATCGACCCCTTGGTGATCATGCTGTCGGTGCCGATGTCCATCATCGGCGCGCTACTGGCACTCAAGTGGACCGGAGGCTCACTCAACGTGTATTCGCAGATTGGCCTCATCACCCTGGTGGGCCTGATCACCAAGCACGGTATTTTGATTGTCGAGTTCACCAACCAGTTGCGTGAGTCCGGCCTGTCGATGATCGACTCGGTGGTCAAGGCTGCCGGCCAGCGACTGCGGCCGATTTTGATGACCACGGGCGCGATGGTGCTGGGCGCGGTGCCGCTGGCGCTGTCGCACGGCGCCGGCGCGGAAAGCCGCCAGCAGATTGGCTGGGTGATCGTGGGTGGCATGAGCCTGGGTACCCTGCTGACCATCTTCGTGGTGCCTACCATGTACACCTTGTTTGCCCGCAACAAGGTGCCTGGCGCCAACAAGGCCGTGGCGGAGGATTCGGGTCATGCGCATGGCCACGATGACGCGCACGGGCACACGCCGGTTCCCGCTGCGGCTGTCGTGGCTCAACAGGCCCCGGCCGGGCCTGCGGTGACAGGCGAGCTGATCGCCAAGTAAGGAAGACCGCCGACACGCGTGCGTTGGCCTTGGGCCTAGGCTGCCCTCATCCCATTTCCATATTTGGAGATTCGCGATGAGACAGCTTCCCAAGGCCATCCCCGAGCTTGACGGGGGTCTTTTCGTTCCGCGTCCTGTGGTCGACCTGCTCGACGCCCTGCTGATTGAGCGCGAACGCGACCTGCGGCGCCTGCCAGACGACGGCGCCTCCAATGACCTGACCGTGGTGTGCGAGCTGCGTCAACTGCTGCGCCTCGGGGGCGCCAGGCTGCCGGTGCCGCCAGCGTGCGAACTGCTCGGACTCATCGACCCACAGGCCGAAGCCGTCAGTCGCAACCTCTTGCGCGAGTAGGCGGGGCGGGAGGTTTAGCCCGCGCGCTGCGGGTCGGGGCGAATGGCTGCCGCAGGGGCGGTCCTATCGGGCTTTCAATGGGCCTTTTAATGGGCCGTTCCATCCCCCGTTGCATGGGGCGCCGGGTGAGGCGCCGCGTGAGCCGCCAAATCCTCTGGCGTGTTGAGGTTGCGAAAGCCTTCGTCTTCGAAGTCCACCCAGACCGCAGCCGCCACCCGAGCCCAATGGCCCACCCGGCGTCCGCCTGTGGCCAGGTACTGGGCCAGCGTGTCCCGAAGGCTGCGGTGCATGAGGCAGAAGACCGGCTGCGGCCCCGCGCTGTGCGCGCGGGCGACTGCCATCCGGGCTTGCCCGGGCTCGGTCCCGACAGCCTGGGCCAGACGGGGCGCCAGATCGAGCGGGAAAAACGGCGCGTCGCAAGGCACGCAAAGCAGCCAGAGCGTTTGGCAGTGCACCAGGCCTGCGAGCATGCCGCCCAGCGGGCCTTCGAAGGCCTGTTCATCGGGCCAGACAGGCACGCCCAGGGACTGGTAATGCGCAATGTGCCGGTTGGCGCTGATCGCCAGCGGGCCAGCTTGGTGGCGCAGGCGCCCCAGTGCGTGTCCTGCCAGTGTTGCGCCCGCCCAGGGCAGCAGCCCCTTGTCGGCGCCACCCATGCGCACGCCGCGGCCGCCGGCCAGCACGAGCCCCGTGATCTGGCCCGTCACTTGGCTGGCGACCTGGCTGGTGATCTCGCTGGCGATCTCGCGGGTCAGGGTCATCCGCCGATGTAGCTCATTTCCACCCGGGGGGAGGGTGCCGCAGCGACCGCACTGGCGGTGGCCGCGCCCCGAAGTTCGGAGTAGCGGTCGTCCCGCGCCTGCCACAGGTTGGCAAGGGCCGCGGCGAGCTGGGCGTCGCTGGCGCCACCCCGAAGCAGCGCGCGCAGGTCATGGCCGCGGCTGGCAAACAGGCACATGAACAGCTGGCCCTCGGTCGACAGGCGGGCCCGGTTGCAGTCACCGCAAAAGGCTTGGGTCACGCTGGCGATGATGCCGATCTCGCCGCTGCCGTCGGCATGGGCCCAGCGCCGGGCAGTTTCGCCCGG
>CANFQF010000221.1 GCA_947449025.1 Comamonadaceae bacterium | reverse complement strand
GCCGATGTGCTTGCGCGCGCTGCGCACGCCGGTGAACTCGCCGTACAGGTCGTAATGGTCTTCCAGGTGCGCCAGCAGCAGGCGCCGGACCTCGGCCACCAGAGGCGGCGCCAAATGTTCGCCGGTGGCCAGGAAGTGGCCGATCTCGCGAAAGATCCAGGGCCGGCCTTGCGCGGCGCGGCCGATCATGAGGGCGTCGGCGCCGGTGCGGGCCAGCACCTCGCGGGCCTTCTCGGGCGAATCAATGTCGCCGTTGGCCACGACCGGCACGGCTACCGCGGCCTTGACTGCAGCAATGGTGTCGTACTCGGCCTGGCCCTTGTAACCCTGCTCGCGGGTGCGGCCGTGCACGGTGAGCATGGCGATGCCCTCTTGCTCGAAGGCGCGCGCCAGGGTGACCGCGTTTCGGTGGGCCTGGCACCAACCCGTGCGCATTTTGAGAGTGACCGGCACGCCACGAGGTGCACTGGCCGCGACCACCGCACGCGCGATTGAAACGGCGAGGGCCTCGTCCTGCATCAGCGCAGAGCCCGCCCATTTGTTGCACACCTTCTTGGCCGGGCAGCCCATGTTGATGTCGATGATTTGCGCACCGCGGTCGATGTTGTAGGCCGCGGCCTCGGCCATCTCCTGCGCCGAGGTGCCGGCAATTTGCACCGCGATCGGACCGGGCTCGCCTTCATGGTCGGCACGGCGTGAGGTCTTGAGGCTGTTCCACAACTCGCGCTTGGAGGTGACCATCTCGCTCACCGCATAGCCTGCACCCAGCTGCCGGCACAGCTGCCGAAAGGGGCGGTCCGTCACACCCGCCATCGGCGCTGCGAACAGATGGTTCGCCAGAAGATGAGGGCCGATGCGCATGGGGGAGGTCGAACGGGGCGTGCTGAAAAAAGAGGCACGATTGTAGTGCCTGCGAAAGGCCCCGCCGCGCTTGCGTCGCTGGCCTTCCTCTGCTAGGGGAGCGTCGCGCTGGCGTCGACAGGTCCAAGGAGAAGGTCAATGAAAATGAGCCTCCGGAATTGAGCCTGCGGAATTGAGCCTTCGAAATTGGGCTGTGACACGAGCCGGCCGCAGGCAAGCGTCAAACCGAGAAAGCGGCGGTGATAGGCCTTCTTGCCTGATGGCCTACGCAGGCATTGAGCGCACGCATGCCTATACTCGCGCCACCGTTTTCAACCCACTGATTTCAACACCACATGGAAGTTTGGCTCGCAGGTCTGCTGGGGTGGCTGGCCTTGCCGAAGTTCGGTTTGGGCGCGCTCTTCCTCGTGGCCTTCATCTCGGCCACGCTGCTGCCCATGGGCTCGGAGCCTGCGCTCCTGGGGCTCATCAAACTCAATCCGGACATGCTCTGGCCTGGCATCGTCGTGGCCACGCTGGGCAACACCCTGGGCGGCATGCTGGACTGGTGGATGGGCTACGGCACCCAAAAAGCGGTCGAGCGTTGGAAGCACTCGCGGGTGCATGCGCGCGCGCTGGGCTGGCTCGAGCGCATGGGCCCCAAGGCCTGCCTTCTGGCCTGGCTGCCGCTGGTCGGCGACCCGCTGTGCGCGGTAGCGGGCTGGCTGCGCCTGCCCTTTTGGCCTTGCGCGGCCTACATGGCCGTGGGCAAGTTCCTGCGCTATCTGGTGATGACCGGGGCGGCCCTCTGGGCCTTCCCCGGCTTCTTCAGCTAGTAGCGCTCGAACACCAGACCGGGGTTCTTCCTCTCGAATGCCTTGAGTTGGTCCTCGGCCTCGTCCATGCCCAGATGGTGGCGGTGGCACAGGCGGTCGAGGAAAGTCTCACGATGCTTGAGGCCGTGGTGCACGTCCTCGTCGGTCAGGTCGCTCCACTCGGCCTTGACATGGGTGGCGGCTTGTTCGGGGGACAGTTTCGTGTTGGACATGACGTCTCCTTCCAAAGGTGAGACACCACTCTAGGCCGGCTGCTACTGGCCTTTGTTGCGAATTGTCAAACGAAGATGGCAGGCGACCCCGTTTCAGGCCAGCCGCCAGTTCTCCAAACGCAGGCCAGCGATACGGCTGAACTCCGACTCGTTCGAGGTCACGACCACCAGACCGCGTGCCAGGCCACAACCTGCAATCAGGCAGTCGTAGGGGCCAATGGGTCGACCCTCTTTGCGAAGTGCAGCACGGATAGCCGCAGCGGCATTGGCATCGGCATCGTCGAAGGGAAGCACCGCGATCGATCCAAGGAAGGCTTCCAGCATGGGCGCCAGCCTGCTGGCCCGCTGCGGGTTGAGCAACAGCCCGTATTCCACCTCCATGCGCGTCACAGCCGAAATGGCGATCTGGTCCGGTGCTGTGCGCTTGACAGCGGCCAACACGCCCGCGTTCCCTTTGACAAAGTCACTGACCACGCAGGTGTCGAGAAGGAATTTCACGCGAGGGGGTCCTCGGATACTGGCCGCATCTGCTCGCGCCCGGCCTCGAACGCCGGCATATCGGGCTCGCCGGTGAAGGCCAGCACTGCCTCTGGCCAATGAGGGGCACCGCGCCGATCGAGCCACTCCTGCACGGCGCGGCGGATCACGGCGTTTCGGGTCTCGCCTGCCTGCTGGGCCGCTTGCGTCAAACGCTCGCCGGTCCCATCGTCCAGATAGATGTTGAAGTGCATGGGCGCCTCCGTATCACGCGCCCAAATGTTATTTGACTGCTCGAATGGGATCAACCCAATGGGGAAGGACTCGAAGGCAGGCGCTCAGACGTTGAACAAGAAGTTCATCACGTCGCCATCCTTGACGACGTATTCCTTGCCTTCGCTGCGCATCTTTCCCGAGTCTTTGGCGCCCTGCTCGCCTTTGTGGGCGATGAAGTCGTCAAATGCGATGGTCTGCGCACGAATGAAACCGCGCTCGAAGTCGCCGTGGATCACGCCGGCCGCCTGCGGCGCGGTGTCGCCGATGTGGATGGTCCAGGCGCGCACTTCCTTCACGCCGGCGGTGAAGTAGGTTTGCAATCCAAGCAGCTGGAAGGCGGCGCGGATCAGGCGATTGAGCCCCGGCTCGGTCTGGCCGATCTCGGCCAGGAACATGGCCTTGTCCTCGTCGGCCATGTCGGCCATGTCGGCCTCCATCTTGGCGCAGATGGCCACCACCGGCGCGTTCTGCGAGGCCGCGTATTGCGTGAGGCGCTCAAGGAAGGGGTTGTTCTCGAAGCCGTCCTCGCTCACATTGCCCACGAACATGGCGCGCTTGGCCGTGATCAGGCACAGGGGCTTGAGCAGGGCCTGTTCTTCGGTAGACAGCGACAAGATGCGCGCCGGCTTACCCTCGTCGAGGACGGCCTGCACCTTCGTGAGCAGCTGGGTGAGCTTGCCCGCTTCCTTGTCGCCGCTGCGGGCGAGTTTCGAGGCGCGGTGCTGGGCTTTTTCTACCGTGCCGAGGTCGGCCAGGCACAACTCGGTCTGGATCACCTCGATGTCGGCAATCGGGTCGACCTTGCCAGCCACGTGAATCACGTTCTCGTCTTCAAAGCAGCGCACCACGTTGACGATGGCGTCGGTCTCGCGGATGTGAGCCAGAAACTGATTGCCCAGGCCCTCGCCCTGGCTGGCACCGGCCACCAGACCCGCGATGTCGACAAACTCCACGATGGCCGGGACGATGCGCTCGGGGCTGATGATCTGCGCCAACTGCTGCAGGCGCGGGTCGG
This sequence comes from Comamonadaceae bacterium, assembly GCA_947449025.1. Classification (GTDB taxonomy): domain Bacteria; phylum Pseudomonadota; class Gammaproteobacteria; order Burkholderiales; family Burkholderiaceae_C; genus Ramlibacter. Next base: position 1,490 of record CANFQF010000221.1, on the reverse strand, counting down.
GCACCTCCACCACACCCGTGTTGGGCTCGATGGTGCAAAACGGATAGTTCTCGGCGGCGATGCCGGCCTTGGTGAGGGCGTTGAAGAGGGTGGACTTGCCAACGTTGGGCAGGCCCACGATGCCGCATTTGAGAGACATGGAATTTCCTTTGGAATCGACCCCTCTCGCACCATTGAGCCCAGCGCCGGCTTGGGATAGGTGCCAGAACCATGCCCGTACTGCAAAGGCCGCGATCTTTATGACCTGTGACGAACAGCAGCGAGTGTCTTTTCTTCGTTTCGGCTTTAGGGGGAACTGGCTGAATTGTACTAATCAGCGAGTCACAGCTTCGCAGGGATGCCGTTAAGGTTGGGCGAATCCTGTAAGACCGGAGCAACGGCCCCTCATGAGAGCCGAGGCACACCCTCACGATTTAGGAGCCCAGGATAGGCAATGCTGGCCACTCCGATCAGGAGGTACTCCAAGAACGTCAGGCGTGTTGATCCCAACTCGCTCCACACACCCACATCCGAGCGATCCCATGCTTTTGCCCAGAAATACACCGGCCGGCGTAGCTGGGGCGCAGAACTCGGGCTATCAACAAACAGCGCTTGCGCCCACTGCTGGTACTTGCCCGTCAACTTACCTTCGGGGTGGCCGGGCAACACACAGGCGCTCAGATCCCCAATGTGATACGCGTAGTTGTCTCCCCAGCGCGCGAACTTCGAGGTATCGGTGGCTATCCGCGTGAGGTTTGCACTAAGGTTGCCGTTGCGCTTTCCGGTGGTTTCGGCCTTCCCGATGTAGAGAGGTACAAAGTCGTCGGCCTGCTTAAGGCCCATGCAGTAAATCAACCCGTCTAGTCGGGATCGGCCGCTCGACCAATCCAAGGTCAACCGGTGCGTCTGCGCGCGAATAAGTGCATCCATCTCGAGGGAACGGGTCAGCACCGAGCGCTGTATTTCGCCCCGGCCAATCAAACGGGTTAGAACTCGCCCCTGTTCATCTGCATTGAACAGAGGCACTGCGTCCTGTGCAACGTGAAAGCGACAGCAAAAGTCTTGCCAAATGGCGCGCGCGTTTGCCTCACTCATGGCTCCGGCTCCTCTAAATCGACCGGCTCCCAAGCCATTGATGGCGATAGCTGGACCTTTGAGTAGAGCCCATTCAAGAACTGTCGACGCTGTTCCCAGCTGGCCCCGGTCTGCTGCATTAGGGTTTCGCGCAGGGGATGGTGGCTCCCGATAAGGTATTCGTTGCGCTGGTAAAGCCAGCCAAGAAGTTTCAGGGATGGAATGCGATCAAACTTCCCTTTGGGCCCTCGATTGCAAGACGGACAAGCCAACACAAGGTTCCAGACACCATCCAAATTGACGCCCAATCCCGCCTGCTTCAAGCGGTGCGGGAAAAAATGGTCTACATCTGTGTTCATGCGCTCGCCGACTAGTTGCAACTGAGCGCAGCAGTAGAAGCAATGGCCCTTCTGGTAGCCATTGAGTGCGCCGCGACT
>CANFQF010000220.1 GCA_947449025.1 Comamonadaceae bacterium | reverse complement strand
CTTCCGAGATTGCGCCTCCGGCGCGTGTGGATGCACTGATTGCGCCGCGCGCGGCAGCGGCTTCGGCTTTCGAGCCTGAGCGCCGGCTTCAGCCGCGGACGACCTATGCCCAGGTCATGGCTTCGCCGCAGGCGGTGAACCGCGCCGAGTCCGACTACCAGCGCCTGCGCGCCGCCTACCTCGAGGTGGCCCGCAACGAGCCGGGGCATGAGGTCGCGCTGGCCATGGTCGGCGCCGACATGGACCGGGCCCATGCCCGTCTGCAGGCGTTGATGGGGCTGCCGCGGCTGCCGTTTACCCACGAGCCCAGCGCCGTGCTGCGGCGCGAGGCGCTGCGCACCGGCGAAGACGGCTCCTGAGCCCTTTGGGATGATTCAGGGCCTCTGCGGCTGTTCGAGGCTGTTTGCAGCAGCTTGGGGCTGCTGGGCGCTGCCCCCCGCCCGGCGGATTCAGAACTGGCTCTGGGGCGGGTCTTCAGCCGGCAAGGTCGGTGTTGCCTTGGCCAGCGCCATCCAGACGTTGAACGGCAGGGCCTCGCGCGCGGGGCGGTTGGCGGGGCGGGCCACCTCGAGGCGGTCGCCGCGCAAAAGCAGCACGCCGCACTCGGCAGGGATCTCATCGGGCTCGCCGATCGGCCGCCCGCGTGCGTCGGGGCCCAGCACGTACCAGCACTCGCCCAGGGCCTGGTAGGCCGCGCGCTTGGCCGGTCGCTTGAGGTCGCCGAGCAGATCGGCCCGGCGCACCTTGATCTCGTGCACCACCGGCTCGACATAGGTGGCGACGGTGGTGTTGCGGATCGAAAAGACATCCGGCTTGGCCACCGTCCACCGGGGTTCACCGTCCTCGCCGGGCACCTGGGCGCGCAGCCGCAAGTCGCGCCAGGCAATGCGGCCGGCGCGCGCCATCTCCAGGGCGACCCGTTCGACCAAGGCTTCGTGCGGATTGAAGGCCGCCCGATGCTGCTCGCGGTGGTGGACGACGAAGGCGATGCCCGCTTCGGTGAGGCGCAGTGTCTCGTGCCCGCTGTCCCGGCGCACCCGTGTGAGCAGGCCGGCTGCCAGCAGCTCCAGCTCCATCGCGTCCTGGCAGGGCCAGCCCGAGGAGCGGTAGATGTCGCGCAAGCGGCGCGCGTGCGCACGGCCCAGATCGAGGCCGGGCACAGGTTCTGACGCAGGTGCTGCCGCCGCGACAGCGGACGTGACGGGTGCAGAGGCGGGCGCCGCAACAGAGGCAGGGACGCTCTCGGGCGCGGTTGACGCGGCGGCGGTCGGGTCGAGGGGCTCCATCGGGAGGCCAGTGTAGTCCGAGGGGTGGCCCGACCTGTCGGCGTGCAGGGCGCGCGCGCGTCGCCAGGCAGCGACACGGCCGCCTGCGCGGGGAGAGCCGACAGGCGTCACCGCCTGGCACCTACAGGCGGCCCCTGTTCTGTTCCAGCAGCATCCGTGTCCTGTTTGAGCCTTGCTGGAGTCCGTCATGTCGGCCTGTTTATCTGTCCCCTCCGTCGCCCTGCCCACCTTTGCGGTCGAGGGCTGCTTGCCGCCTGGACCCTCCGCAACCACTTCGCTGCCGTCTGGCCCGGCGCTTGCCACTGGCGCGCTGGCCGGCTCCGAGGACTGTGCGCTGTCCGCGCAGGGGCCGGACTCGTCCTTGTTTCTTCGCCTGGCCCAGCAGGCGGTCGAGGTCGACGGCCCGACCGCGCTGGCACGCTGGTGGCGCGGGGTCTTGCAGACCTTGCTGCCGCACCGGGCGCTGCTGGTGACACCGCTACACCAGGCAGGGCCTTCTGGCGTGCCGCAGTGGCTGGGGGATGCGCCCTGGCGTGGCGAGGCTGCGGCCTGCGCACTGGCCGCGCCATTGGCCCTGGCCTGGGCCAGCACCGGCCATCGGCCCTGTCGGGTCACGCCTGCCGATCTCCCGCGCGCCGAAGGCCTGGGCGATGGCTGCTGGGTCCACGGCCTGCGGGGTCGGCGCCTGTTCGCCTTTTTCGGGGTGCCGGTGACTTTCGACGGACACGGCGATGAGACGGTGCGGCAGTCGCTCGCCCTGCTGGTGCCGCTGCTCGACGCGGCCCTGCGCGGCGCCGGCGAAGGCGGCCCAGGCTCGCTGGCAGGGGCGGCGGGGTTCGGTCTCGGCACCGGTACAGGTGCTGGCGGCCATGCAGGCGGCTGGCGACCGGCCGATGGCGAGGTCCTCTGGCAGACCGCAGCCAGTTCGCCCATCACCATGCGGCGCTGCCCCGCCGGCGCTCTGAGTGAACGCGAGCGCCAGATCATGGCCTGGGTGGCCCAGGGCAAGACCAACCCCGAGATCGGTTGCATCCTTTCCATCAGCGAGTTCACCGTCAAGAACCACCTCAAAAGCATCTTCAGCAAGCTGGACGTGACCAACCGAGCCCAGGCCGTGGCCCGCATGAGCCGCCTGGCTCTCCATGCCTGAGGCCATGGCGGGCGCGCCGGTGCAGCACGCAGAGAATCGGGAAGCCGGTGAGGCTGGGAAGACGCCCGAGACGCCCGAGACGCCCGATCAGGGCCACGCCTGCGCTGCGCGGGCGGGGGAGCCGTCACCCTCGGTGCATCAGCTTCGCGTCGCGGACACGCCGGCCGGCCTGCTGCCGCCAGCGCGGGGCAGCAGCCATCCGCTGGTGCGCGGGCTGGAGGCGCTGCTCGAGCCCTTGGCGACTGCGCTCTCGCTGTGGGCGGTCGCCGGCTGGCAAGAGGGCCGGGTGACACCGGCCTGGCTGCTGGTGTCGGTGCTGGCCTTCGCCCTGTGCTATCCGGCGCGGCCTCTGTTGCACGTGTCGCCCTTGCCAGCGACGCTGAGCCTGCTGGCGGGCTGGGCCTGGGTGGCCGGCCTGTTGCTGCTGGTCGGCATGGCCACGGGCTGGCTGGCGCGCTTGCCGGCACTGGTCTGGCAGCACTGGCTGTGGGCTGCGCCGCTGGCACAGTGGCTCACGCAGGCGGCGCTTCGGTGGGGCGCGCCGCATCTGGTGCGGCTGCAGGGCCCGCCGCTGCGGGCGGTGGTGGCGGGCCTCAACACCCAGGGCCTGGCGCTGGCTGACCGGCTGCGTGATGCCGAGGGCGCGCCGCACGGCGCTGGCATCGTGCTCGAAGGCTGCTTCGACGACCGCGCCGATCCGCGCATGGCGGGTCCGCACCGGCATCAGCTGCTGGGGCGCCTGGCCGACATCGGCCCCTACGTGAAGCGGCGCCGCATCCAGCTCATTTACCTGTGCTTGCCGATGGCCTCGCAGCCGCGTGTCCGCGAGTTGCTGCAGGCGCTGCAGGACACCACCGCGTCGGTCTACTTCGTGCCGGACCTGCTCGTGACCGAGTGGATCCATGGCCGCACCGGCGCCGTCTGCGGCCTGCCGGTGATCTCGGTGTGCGACACACCGCTGCGCGGCTTGGCCGGCGTGGCCAAGCGCGGCGGCGACCTCGTGCTGGCCAGTGCCCTGCTTGTGTTGCTGATGCCCTTGATGGGGCTGATCGCGCTGGCGATCCGGCTCGACTCACCCGGCCCGGTTCTGTTCCGGCAGCGGCGCTACGGGCTCGACGGCGAGGAGATCACGGTCTACAAGTTCCGCTCGATGCGGGTGGCCGAGGACGGACCCGATGTCCCACAGGCGCGGCGCAACGACCCGCGCGTCACCCGCATCGGCGCCTGGCTGCGACGGCTGTCGCTCGATGAACTGCCCCAGCTGGTGAATGTGCTGCAAGGGCGCATGAGCCTGGTCGGGCCACGCCCGCATGCGGTGGCCCACAACGAGATGTACCGCCAGCAAATCCGCAGCTACATGGTGCGCCATAAGGTCCGCCCCGGCATCACCGGCTGGGCCCAGGTCAATGGCTTTCGCGGCGAGACCGACTCGCTGGAAAAGATGGAAGGGCGCATCCGTCTGGACATCGATTACCTGCGCCGCTGGTCACCTTGGTTGGACCTCTACATCCTCCTGCGCACCGTCCGCGTGCTCATGGGCGATTCGCGGGCGTATTGAACATGCCATGCAGCGCACGCCGACAGGCCGGGCCCGAGCGGGCCATTGCCGCCGCTGGGGCAGGTCAACGACCATGGGATTGCTGATTGCTGATTGCCGATTTCCGACCGCAACTGCCCCCTCACCTGCTCCCCACTCCATCCCTGACCCCCGCCCACCGAGATCTGCCATGACGCCTGTCGCTTCCCGCCGCCTGACCCCGCCGGCCGCCTGTGCGGCCGCACTGGCGATGGCGCTGTCCGCCGCCGTCCACGCCCAGGCACCGGGCGACGAGTCGGACCTCGACGCGCTGCGTCAGCGTATCGCCGCGCCGCTGATGGCCCAGCCCCTGATCGGGCAGCAGCCTCTGGTGCCGCTGGCCGCGGTGGCCCGGTTGCCGCGGGCCGACAAGCCCTTGACGCTCGAGGTCTCCGCCGCGCTGGCCCATGACTCCAACGTGATGCGCACGTCCGAGGCGCGGGCCGACCGGCTGGCGATCTACGGTGCCGGCCTGCGGCTGGACAAGCGCTATGGCTTGCAACGCTTCACGCTGGACGCCGAAGGCAGTGCCCTGCGCTTTGACGACCTCCATGCACTCGACCACGAACTGTTCAACTACCGCGGTGCCTGGATGGCGTCCTTCACTCCGCGGGTGACCGGCACGCTGTCTGCGCGCCAGTCCCAGTTGCGCGACTTCTCCGGGTCGGACGCCACCCCGACCCGGGTCGATCTGCGCACCGAGCGTGAGCAGCAGGCCGACCTCACCTTGGGCGGCATCGGTCCCTGGCGGATCGAGGCCGGCGCAGGCCGCTTGCGCACCGTGAGCGATCAGGCCCGCACGCTGGAGGGCAATGCCAGCATCGACAGCCTGCGCCTGGGCCTGGGCCATCGGCGGGCCTCTGGATTGGACATGGCGCTGCAGGCTCGCGAGGGCCAGGGCCACTACCCCGCCGGGATCGGCCCAGACTTCCGTGACCGTCAGATCGATCTGGTGCTGCAGTGGCCACGCGCGGCAAGTTGGTCCTTCGACACCCGCCTGGGCCATCTCCAGCGACGCCACGACACGTCCTCCACCCGCGACTTCGACGGCGCAGTGGGCCGGGCCCGCCTGGCCTGGGACAGTGGCGCGCGCACCCGGATCGAGGCCGGTGTCGAGGATGAACTCGGTGGTTACGACGTGGGCGCGGGGGGGCATGTGCGCGCCAGCCGACTTTTTCT
>CANFQF010000219.1 GCA_947449025.1 Comamonadaceae bacterium | reverse complement strand
CTGGGCACCGAGCGCGGCGAGATCCTGGCCGACCTGCTCCTGGGCTACGTGCGCATCGCCAGCCCCGACGGCAGCCGGCCGATGGCCCTGTACGACCCGACCGCTGCCGCGGCACTGGTATGCCCTGAGGGCATGCAGTGGCGCGAAGGGCACCTGGCGATGGAGCTCGATGGCACGCTCACGCGCGGGATGACGGTGATCGAGTGGCGGGTGCCGCGCAAGGCGGCTGCGAATGCGCGCAATGCCAGCGTGGCCGATGAAGCGATGCTGCGCGACGTGATCTTTGGCGCTCTGGCGCGCGCCGCGCGCTGAGCCAACATCGCGCGTGACGGAGCAAGCTACCGGGGCAAGCCGTCGGAGCAAGCCGCCGAGGCACCTGTCGAGACAGTCGGGTGCGACCGCCTGCGGCCTGGCGGCGCCTGGCCCCGCTCAGGGCGCGCTTGCGAGCAGTGCGTTCACTTCGGCACGGGTCGGCTGCGCCACCTGCGCACCCGCTTTCGTACAAGCCAATGCTGCTGCGGCGGCGGCAGTACGCAGCGCCTGGGGCCAGTCTTGACCCTCCATGCGGGCCGCGGCCAGCACGCCGGTGAAGGTGTCGCCTGCGCCCGTGGTGTCCACCGCGTCAACTGGAAAGCTCGCCACCTCATAAATGCGGCCGTCGGCGCAGGCCAGTGCGCCCTTTGCGCCCAAGGTCAGCACCACGGTCATCGCGAAACGCGCTGCGAGCGCCTCCACCTGCGCACGGGCTCCTTGGGCCTGGATGCCGGCGCCCGCGACGGTGGCGGCCAGCTCGGTCTCGTTGACCACCAGCACGTCCAACAGCGCCAACACCTCTGGCGCGAGTCGGCGGGCCGGGGCGTTGTTCAACATCGTCTGGCAACCTGCGGCGCGCGCGCGCGTCAGCAGGGCGGCGTTTTGCGCCGGATCGGTTTCCATCTGCAGCAGCACGGTATGGGCCATCGCCAACGTGGCGTCGCTCACGTGATGGCTGCACAGCGCGAGGTTGGCACCAGGCGCCACCACGATCTGGTTTTCGCCGCGGGCGTCGACCACGATGCCGGCGCAGCCCGTGGGCGCATCCAGCCACTGCAGTTGGGTCAGGTCGGTGCCGGCGGTGGCCAGACGGGTCAGGGCGGGCTCGGCAAAGGCATCACGGCCGACCGCGGCGGCCAGGGTGACGGGTGCGCCGAACAGGCGGGCTGCATGGGCCTGATTGCCGCCCTTGCCACCGGGCGAGACCAGGTAGCCCGAGCCCATCACCGTCTCGCCCGCCAGGGGCAGGCGGTCGGCGCTGAAGGCGATGTCGAGGTTGATGGAGCCGAAGACGAGCAGCATGCGGACCAATGTAGCATGCGGCCATGCGCATGAATGATGTACCGGCGACGCCGGCCTCCCCCGAAGACGACACCCCGCTACTGCGCTTTTTGCGCACCATTCCCAAGGTGGAAATCCACTGCCACCTGCTCGGTGCGGTACGCGAGGCCACCTTCCTCGAGTGGACGCGCCGCGCCGCCGCGAAAGCGGGCCAGCATGCGCCCCTGAGCGAAGACGAGGCCCGCGCCTTCTACGAGCGCGGTGAAAAGCCAGTGGGCGTGCTCAAAGCCCTGCGCGCGCTCGACGCCTTCCTGATCACACAGCCCGACGACCTGCACCGGCTGGTCTACGAGTACCTGCAGGACGCAGCGGCGCACCAGGTGCGGCACGCCGAGTTCTTCTGGAACCCCACCGGCACCGCGCAGGAGTCGGGCATTGCCTACCCGCGGGCGCTGGAGGCGATCGTGCGCGCCATCCACGACGCGCGCGCCGACTTCGGCATCCAGGGCTGGCTCGTCGCTGCCATCGACCGGCAAGCGCCGCCGCAGGCCGCGGTGCAGATGGTGGAGTGGGTGGTGGCGCACCGACGCGAAGAGGTGCTGGGCATCGGCATCGACTACAACGAAGTCGACCACCCGCCTGAGTGGTTTGCGCCCGCTTATGCCATGGCGCGACGCTCTGGCCTCAAGACCACCGCGCATGCCGGCGAGTTCGGCATGCCCTGGGCAAACGTGAAGACGGCGGTAGACCTTTTGCAGGTGGACCGCATTGACCACGGCTACACCGTCACCGACGCACCCGAGAGCGAAACAGAAAACGCCGCCGAGTTTGTCACCCAATGCGCCGAACGCGGCATTGTTTTCACCGTGGTGCCCACCAACTCCTACTACCTGCGCACGCTCCCGAAAGAGCGCTGGGCGCAGGACCATCCGATTCGCCGCATGCCCGGACTCGGTCTGCGCATTCACCCCAATACCGACGACCCGACCCTGCACAAGGTGACGCCCACCGGCGCCTGGCAAATGATGGTGCGCGATTTCGGTTTCTCGATCGACGACCTGCGCGGCTTCATGATGAACGGCCTCGACGGTGCCTGGATGGACGATGGGCAGCGCAGGCAGTGGCGGCAGGATTTCGGCGCGGCCTTTGATGAGGCGCGCGCAATTCATCAGCCCTGAAGCGACGCCGCGCTCAGTCCCGCAGCGCCCAGCCTTCGGGCACCGCCTGCAGCAAGGGACTGCGCAGCACGCCCACGGCCTGCTGCGAACGCTGCGGCCCCAGCTTTTCACGCCAGCGCTCGCCTTGCAGCATGGCCACGCCGCAGCCCACCACCTGCACGCCCAGGCGCTCCATCAGGTCCCAGGTCGCGGCCATGGTGGTGCCGGTCGACAGGGCGTCGTCCACCAATGCCACCCGCTTGCCACTCAAAAGAGGCAGCAGGTGCGGGTCCAGGTAGACCCGCTTGCCCGGGGTGGGCGAGGTGATGGAATGCACCGCGGTCGACAAGGCTTCGTCATACCAGAACTTGCGCGAGTAACCCAGAGGCACATAGCGGGTGTGGCCCAAGGTCTCGGCCACCCCCGGCGCCAGTGACAGGCCCAGGGTGGGCAGGCCGATGACGATGTCAGGGGCCCACGGCGCCAGCGCCTCACCCAGCATGCGGGAGAGCGCCCGCACCACCTCCATCGAGGCCTGGTTCACCAGCAGCGAGGCCACCGCGTGCCGCGGCTCGGCCGCCAGCGGACGAATCGGCAGCATCAAAATGCGGCCATCGGGCAGGCGTGCCGGGTAGCCCAGGCGCCAGGGGCCGGCCGCGCGGTCTAGCGCGCTTTCTGTCTCGGAATCAGGCACTGAATCCGGAGCGGGTTCAGGCGCGGAATCCGGAGCGGAATCCGGAGCGGATTCAGGGGCTGAACCAGGCGGCAGGAGTTGCTGCCAATAGTGGGTGGTGGCTTCGGTGAAATGCGGCACGTTCACATCTTAGGGCGTGCGCGTGAGGCAGCCCACTGGACCGGAGCGCCCTGCGCGCCAGCTCCGTCCTGAGACGCCGTCCTCAGATCCCGTCCTCAGATCCCCTGTGGCCGCGCCACCGACTCGCTGCGATCGCGTACCGGCAACTGCAGTTCCCTCTCGCGCTCGCCCTCACGCACGGTGAGCCGGATATCACCAGACCCCATGGCGTGTGACCAGACCTGCTTGTAGAAGGACTCCAGCGACAGGACCGGTTGCCCGTCCACCGCCGCCACCCAGTGCCCGGGCCGCAAGCCGGCGGCGTCCGCGGGGCTGCCGGCGGTGACGCGGGTGATGCGCACGCGTGAGCCCAGCTGCATCGCATTCACGCCCAACCAGGGACGTTTGGCCTGCGGGTGCGTCCCGGTGCGCACCAGATCGGCCAGCACAGGCAGGAGCGTGTCCACCGGCACAAACAGGTTGCCAGCCAGTTGCCGGGGGTCGCCCTCTGGCATCACGTCAGCCATCAGCAGATTGCCCACCCCCACCAATTCGCCCTGGGCATTGAACAAGCCGGCGCCAGAGTGATTGCCCAGCGGCGGCGCGGTGTAAAGCGCACTCTCGAGGTGGTATTCCCAGTAGCCGGTGAAGGCCCGCTGGTCCATCAGTCGAACCACGCCCGCCTGCTGGGGTGGGCCACCGGCGACAAACAGCATGAGGTCGCCGGCCGACAGTGACGCTGCCGTGCCGAGCGGAACCGGACGAACACCGGCCAGAGGCACCAGGGGCTTGACCAGACCCAGGCCATTGACGAAGTCATAGGCCACCACCTGCCCGGGCAGGCGGCGCTGGTCGCGGGTGATCAGTTCAACCGACTCGGCCTCGAGCACCAGGTAGCCGATGGTGAGCACCAGCCCCTCCGGCGCGCCAGGCAGGGACACCAGCACCCCGCTGCCCTCACGGCGGCGACCCAGGGAGTTGGCCGAGCCCGCCCCGGCAACTGCGCGCACCGCCACGCCCAGCGTGGCCGACTGCGCCGCCAGCAGGCGCTCGTGGTCGGCGGCGGGCTGCGCCTGCGCCGGCGAGAGCGCCGTGAAAAACAGCACCGCGGCGACCAGCGCGCTGAAGAGGGAGGCCGACAAGGCTTGGCGCATGGGGTTTCTCCTCGAAGCCAGTGAATGCATCCTGCAGGATCCATGCTATGCGCGTCGGTCTTTTCGGCAACAATGGTCAAAGGAACATCCCCTGAACCCGCTGGGGATTGCGCTCACCACAAGCACCATGGAACCACTGCCCCCCATCGACACCCCCTGGCCCCTGGGCACCCGTCTGCGTCACTACAAGGGCGGCCTCTACGAGGTGGCCGGCTACTGCCTGATCGAGGCCACACTGGAAACCGGCGTGCTGTATCGGCCGCTGGGCGCCGACGGCAAGCCCAAGGCGGATCTGCTGTGGATGCGGCCGCTAGGGGTGCTCTTCGACCGTGTCAACACCCCCGAGGGACCCCGGCAGCGCTTTGAGCCCATCCAGGCCGACTCATCCGGGCCCACAGGCGGTTGACCCGAAGTCGACACGGGCGATACACTGGCCCGCGAGGCAGGTAAATCCTGGATCCGCCGGGACGCCAACGCAGGCATCCTAAGCGCGCTGTAAGCGCGTCGGCCCCAGGGGCTGCCACCTTCCATGGCTCCGACACCGGAGCCATTTTTCTTGGGGTCCCACCTCCACATCTATCTCGACGAGAGCGGCGATACCGGGTGGCGACTCGAGCAGCCCTGTACACCTTCAGACCGAGCTGTGGTTCGGGGTATCCGCACGCACCCGGCTTGAGACCGTACCCCGCGACAGCCAATACTGCTTGAACCTGCAGTTCACCGACATGTTGGCAGGCGTGGTGCAGTCTCATTTCGAGTTTGGTGAGGACCGTCAT
>CANFQF010000218.1 GCA_947449025.1 Comamonadaceae bacterium | reverse complement strand
GGCGAGCGTGAGGCAAGGCCCTCGGCGGCGAAGGCCTCGCACTCCTGCGCCCAGCGCTGCTCCAGCATGCGGGGCAGACGGTGCACAACGACATTGAGGAAGCTGCCCACCGCCAGGCCGACCAGCACAGCTAATGCAGTCTGGGCGCTCATGAGGGTCGGGTCTCCCAAGGCCTGCACGGCCCAGCCGTCCAACAGGCCGCCCATCAGACCACCTGCCCCAAGCGGAACACCGGCAGGTACATGGCCACCACGATGCTGCCGATGATGGTGCCCAGCACCACGATGATGATGGGCTCGAGCAGGCTCGACAGGCCGGCCACCATGTCGTCCACTTCGGCTTCAAAAAAGTCAGCAGCCTTGCCCAGCATCTGGTCCAGCGAGCCGGACTCTTCGCCAATCGCTGTCATCTGCAGCACCATCGACGGAAAAACCTGGGTGCCGGTCATGGCGCTGGTCAGGCTGGTACCGGCCGAGACCTCCTGGCGAATACGGTCGGTCGCTTGGGCGTAGACTGAGTTGCCTGCCGCCCCGCCCACCGACTCGAGCGCGTCCACCAGCGGCACACCGGCGGCGAACATGGTCGCCAGCGTGCGGGTCCAGCGGGCCACCACCGTCTTGTAGATCAGGTCGCCAAAGATCGGCAGCCGCAAGGACACCCGGTCTACCACCTCGTGCAGCTTCTGGCTGGTTTTCCAGGCCCGCGTGATGGCGACGGTGGCCCCCCCCAAAACGCCCAGCATCAGCCACCAGTAACCGACGAAGAACTCGCTGATGGCAATCACCAGCAGCGTGGGGGCCGGCAGGTCAGCGCCGAAGGAGCTGAAGATGTCGCGGAAGGACGGAATCACGAAAATCATGATCACCGCCACCACGATCAGGGCTACCAGCAGCACCGCCACCGGATACATGAGGGCCGAGCGCAGCTTGGACTTGATGCCCTCGATCTTTTCCATGTAAACGGCCAGCCGATCGAGCACCGCGTCCAGAATGCCGGCGGCCTCGCCGGCCTCGATCAGGTTGCAGTACAGCGGGCTGAAATGGTTGGGAAACTTGCGAAATGCCGCCGACAGCGAGGTGCCGGTCTCGACGTCCATGCGGATGTCTTCGAGCAGGCGCGCCAGGTTGGCATTGGGGTTGCCGCGCCCAACGATGTCGAAGGACTGCAGCAGGGGCACGCCGGCCTTCATCATGGTCGCCATCTGGCGGGTGAACAGCGAAATGTCCTTGGGGCGGATGCGCGGGCCCCTGCGCTGCTTGCGCTTGCGGATACGCAGCTGGCTGATGCCCTGGCGACGCAGGTTGGCCTGAACCTGGTTCTCGCCTGCGCCGCGCATCTCGCCGCGCACGATGCGGCTCTGGCGGTCGCGGCCTTCCCATTCGAAGATGAACTCTTCAACCTTGGCGGTGGGTGACCTGGCCATGTGCGTATCCTTGGTGAGGCGCGGTTGCGGCAGCGGGGAGCGAGTGAGGCGGTGAAAGCAGGGCGCGGGTGATCACAGATTGGTCACGGCCAGCACCTCTTCGAGCGAGGTGAGACCCATGCGGACTTTGAGCAGGCCGGACTGGCGCAGGCTGCGTACGCCTTCGGCTTCCGCCTGGCGGGCAATCTCGACGGCATTTCCGTCGGCCAGGATGATGTTCTGGATGCCATCGCTGATCGGCATGACCTGATAAATACCCACCCGTCCCTTGTAGCCCTCGTTGCAGGCCGAGCAGCCCACCGGGCGGTAGGGCTGCCAGCTGCCGTCGAGGTCGGCCGGGGCAAAGCCGGCGTCGATCAGGCTCTGCCGTGGCAGGTCCATCGGCTGCTTGCAGTTCGGGCACAGGCGCCGAGCCAGACGCTGCGCCGAAATGAGGATCACGCTGGAGGCGATGTTGAAGGGCGCGATGCCCATGTTGCGCAGCCGGGTGAGCGTGGCGGGTGCGTCGTTGGTGTGCAGAGTGGACAGCACCAGGTGGCCGGTCTGGGCCGCCTTCATGGCGATGTCGGCCGTCTCTAGGTCACGGATCTCACCGACCATGATGATGTCCGGGTCTTGCCGCAGGAACGCGCGCAAGGCGCTGGCAAAGGTGAGCCCCGCCTTCTCGTTGACGTTGACCTGGTTCACCCCAGGCATCACGATTTCCGACGGGTCTTCGGCAGTGGCAATGTTCACCCCCGCCTTGTTCAGCATGTTCAGGCAGGTGTAGAGCGACACCGTCTTGCCCGAGCCGGTGGGGCCGGTGACCAGAATCATCCCGTAGGGCCGCTTGATGGCGTCCATCAAACGTGCCCGCTCGTCGGGCTCGTAGCCCAGGGCGTCGATGCCCATGCGCGCCGCGGCGGGGTCGAGGATACGGATTACGATCTTCTCGCCAAACAGCGTGGGCAGGGTCGAGACGCGGAAGTCGATCACCCGCTCGGGGCCGATCTTGAGCTTCATGCGGCCGTCCTGCGGCACCCGCTTTTCGGAGATGTCCATTTTGGAGATCACCTTGATGCGCGAGGCCAGCTTCTCTTTGATGGCCACCGGCGGCGCCGCCATCTCGCGTAACTCACCGTCAATGCGAAAGCGCACCCGGTAGTTGTGCTCGTAGGGCTCGAAGTGGATGTCCGAGGCCCGGGCGCTGAAGGCGTCGAGCAGCATCTTGTGCAGGAACTTGACGACCGGCGCGTCCTCGACCTCGGCCGAGGCGGCTTTGTCTTCATCGCTGGCCAGACCCACGTCCAGTGAGGCGTCGTCGAAATGGAAGTCGTCCCCGATCAGGGAGTCCATGGTCTCGGCGGTGGTGGTGGACTGCGCGTCCACCAGGCGAGAGAGCTTGTCGTACTCCGCCAGCACCCAGTCCACCCCCATCTGGGTGGCGAACTTGATCCGCTCGGCAGCCTGCTGGTCGGAGGGGTCGGCCGTGGCCACCGAGATCCGGTTGTTGCGCTTGGCCAGCGCCACCACCCGGTACTTCTGGCAGAGCTTCCCGTCGAGCAAGCTGCGGGGCAGGCGCTGGGGGTCGATGGCATCGAGGTCGACCAACGGCACCCCAAAACTGGCGGCCAGCGTGTGGGCCAGGTCGGACGGTGACACCGCGCCAGACCCGGTTAGCTCTGCAATGAAGGTCTGCCCGGTCGACAAGCCCTTGCGGTAAATCGCCTCGGCGGCCTGCTGCTCGAGCTTGCCGGCGGCAATGAGGGCGCGGGCCAGGCCCGGAAGGGCCGGCGGCGGCTGCAACGTAGCGGCGGTGGTTTCGGCGACGGCCATCGGCATGAGGGGGGAGCGCCATCCCCACGGCGCCCCCAATCGGGTGGTGGGCGCGATCATCGCCCAAGTTCAATGTACTGTAAATGTAGCAACTTCCGGTCTGCTGCCTGGATCGCGGCCTGCGGGCGTGCCGGCAGGCAGGAGGCCGAAAGTTCTGGCCAGTTCAAACGCCCAAGTGGCCGAGGCCGAGGCCAACGAGTCAAGCCCGGTAGCGCCTCCCCCGCTGTCGCTGTTGCTTTCGCCGATGACGGAGATGAATCCGTTGGGGCCGATGCCAGGCTTGGTTTTGAAAATCCGCCCGCGAGGGTCGACAGCCCGCGCTGCTTGAACGCTACAGTCTGAGGACGTGAAGGGCACCAACGCCCCCTCTCGACGCTGGGACGCCTGATTGCGTTTCACTGAGTAGGCTGTGCAGCGGGCCAGTCACCCACTCTTGAATGAAAGGACGACTCTTGAAAATCACCGTCTCCACCCTTGCACTCGCTCCGATGAGTGATGTGTGGCGCGCCTACACCAGCCCCGAAGACATCAAGCTCTGGAATGCCGCCTCCCCGGATTGGCACACCACGCAAGCCTCCGTGGACCTGCGCCCCGGTGGGCATTTTTCCTCGCGTATGGAAGCCAAGGACGGCTCCTTCGGTTTTGACTTTGCCGGGCAATACACCCAGGTAGTGCCCCACGCCTTGATCGAATATCAATTTGGCGATCGAAGCGCCAGGGTGGAGTTTGCCCAGGAGGCCGCTGGCGTGCGCGTCACGGTGTCCTTCGACGCTGAAACCACGCACCCTGAAGATCAGCAGCGCCAAGGCTGGCAAGCCATCCTCGACAACTTTGCGCGGCATGTGGCGGGCTGACGCAGCGCTCGCCGGCTAGCCCCTCACATCCGTCAGATCACCCCCGGCCAATTGACCGGCAAGGCCGGCCGCTTCCTCAGCGCAGGACCGCGCTCTTGTCTGCCGCTTCGATCAGGTCTTTGGCGTCCCCCGGCAACAAGAACCCGGCAGCCTGCGCGCGCGCCGCCGCCTTGCGTACCGCCGCCACATAGCCGGCGTGATCGCCATAGCGTTCTTGCAAAGACAGGCGCGGATCGCCCGTGGCCTGGCGCTCTTGTGCGGTCTTGGCAAAGGGCAGCATGCCGCCCACATAGTTGCAGATTTGCCCTTGGTGAAAGGGCTTGTCGCCGCCGTCGGTGATATTCCAGCCCAGATAGGTGCCCAAGGGCGCATCGGTCAGCACCACGGGTACGCCGCCCAGCTCGTTGCCATCGGCGTCGACGCGGGGCGCCCACATCGGCAAGGCTTGGCGGATATGTGGCGGTACGCGTGAGATCACCCCGGAGCCGTCGGTCGGGTTGAATTGCGGGCCCCAGTCGTAGTCGAGCACCGGCATGATGAAGTCGGGCTCGGGCACCGTCGGCCGCAATTGCGGTAGTGTCGGAAAGCCCATGGCCTGCTTGTTCGCGCGCACCAGGGTGCCGGCCGCCAAGGTCGGCCACTGGCTGGGCGGCGGCTCGATGTTTTTCATGACCCAGTTGCGAAAGTGCAGCCGCAGCGCGTTCACGGTTTCTGTGTGCGGTACGGGGTTCACGGGCAACACCCCGACGCCGTAGTTGTTGCCTGGACAGCTCGCGCCCGTCTTCGGCAGGCCCACGCCGGGCAGGCTGCTGTCAAACCCGCCCGTGCTGCCGCCGTGGGTGGAACTGGCGATGTAGTAGCGCCTCACCTGCGGTGGCAAGGGCAGGTCGACGCGGCCGTCGGTGCCCACCCATTCCGGAGTGAGCTTGAGCGCCCACACCTCGGCGGAGCCAAAGTGCTCCACGATCTTGGGACATGTTTTGGAGGCGAGGCACCGGTCCAAAATGCCAGCGTCCGGGCCGCCGCGCACCGGGTCGGGCTGGGGCGTCCACCACTGCGGGCCCTCGCTGCCCGCTTGGTACAACTCCAGCACCCCGTCGGGCTGCGCCCAGCGCATGTTCAGAGCAAT
>CANFQF010000217.1 GCA_947449025.1 Comamonadaceae bacterium | reverse complement strand
CCACATTGCAGGCCATGAACATGTGGCCGCAGGGCGCAAGGCGGACCCTGGTCCCGGCTTCGATTGGGCTTGCCTACAGCGGCAACTAGGCTGGCCCTTGCAGTGTTTTCCCGAGGTTTTGACCGCAGCGCGCGGGCCGCTGTGCCAGGACAAATGAACTTTGGTTCCAAGCCCGGATTTCGCCTTGAATTTCGCCGCCTTTAACAGACCCTCCGAAAAGCCGTGTCAAGGGCGTGAACACTACATCTAGTGCCTTGTCACCGACATGCACCCCAGATATAGTGCTTGTGTCGACCCAGATAAATATGCGTTTTTGCCTCCCGCCTTCCGCAGGCGCCCAGGCAAAAACCGATACAAAACCAGCCTGAAGACTGAAAAAGAGGACCCATGCAAACTGCCCAGAGCGTTTCTTCCCCCGCCTTTTCTGGCGCCGCCCCGATGACGGGTCCGAGCGCAAACGCCGGCAGTACCGGTCAAGCCCTGGCCAACTACCAGATCATTCGCCGCAACGGCGCGGTCGTTCCCTTCGCACCGGACAAGATCGCCATCGCCCTCATGAAGGCCTTCCTCGCGGTGCACGGCACCCAGGGCGCGGCATCGGCCAGCGTGCGCGAGACAGTGGACGGCCTCACCCAGTCCGTGATGCGCGCCCTGATGCGCTCGCGTCCGGGCGGCGGCACCTTCCATATCGAGGACGTGCAGGACCAGGTCGAACTCGGCCTCATGCGCGGCAGCCACCATGAAGTGGCGCGCGCCTATGTGCTGTATCGCGAGCGCCGCGCGCAAGAGCGCGCCGCCCAGGGTGAAGCCGCCCAGCCGGCCGCCCCCACCATGCACGTCACCGACGGTGGCCAGCGCATCCCGCTGGACATGGCCCACCTGCAGGGCCTGATCGAGAACGCCTGCCGCGGCCTGGGCGCCGACGTCAAGCCCGACCCGATCGTGGCCGAGACCCTGCGCAACCTGTACGACGGCGTGCCGATCGACGAGGTCTACAAGGCCTCCATCCTGGCCGCGCGCACGCTGATCGAAAAAGACCCCGACTACACCTACGCCACCGCGCGTCTGCTGCTGCACACGATCTTCAAGGAGATCCTGGGCCGCGACCTCACGCCGG
The DNA here is from genome assembly GCA_947449025.1 of Comamonadaceae bacterium. GTDB lineage: Bacteria > Pseudomonadota > Gammaproteobacteria > Burkholderiales > Burkholderiaceae_C > Ramlibacter. The sequence goes on along the minus strand of CANFQF010000217.1, from coordinate 4,162 downwards.
CCGAGGCTGCCGCCAGCTATGTCGACTACTTCCCGGCCTTCATCAAGAAGGGCGTGGACAACGAGCTGCTCAACCCCGACATGCTGCAGTACAACCTGACGCGTCTGGGCGCCGCGCTCAAGCCCGAGCGTGACCTGCAGTTCGACTACCTGGGTCTGCAAACCCTGTACGACCGCTATTTCCTGCACGTGCGCAAGTCCCGCATCGAGCTGCCGCAGGCCTTCTTCATGCGCGTGGCCATGGGCCTGGCGCTGAACGAAATCGACCGCGAGGCGCGTGCCATCGAGTTCTATGAAGTGCTCTCGAGCTTCGACTTCATGTCCTCCACCCCGACGCTGTTCAACGCCGGAACCCTGCGCTCGCAGCTTTCTTCGTGCTACCTGACCACGGTCCCCGACGACCTGGACGGCATCTACGAGTCCATCAAGGAAAACGCCCTGCTGTCCAAGTTCGCCGGCGGCCTGGGCAACGACTGGACCCGCGTGCGCGCACTGGGCTCCCATATCAAGGGCACCAACGGCGAGTCCCAGGGCGTGGTCCCCTTCCTGAAGGTGGTCAACGACACCGCAGTGGCCGTCAATCAGGGCGGCAAGCGCAAGGGCGCGGTCTGCGCCTACCTGGAGACCTGGCACCTGGACATCGAGGAATTCCTCGAGCTGCGCAAGAACACCGGCGACGACCGCCGCCGCACCCACGACATGAACACGTCCAACTGGATCCCGGACCTGTTCATGCGCCGGGTGATGGAAAAGGGCGAGTGGACCTTGTTCTCCCCCTCCACCTGCCCCGACCTGCACGACAAGTTCGGTGCCGACTTCGAGAAGGCCTACGTGGCCTACGAGGAAAAGGCCAAGCGCGGCGATCTCAAGCCCTTCAAGACGGTCCAGGCCGCCGACATGTGGCGCAAGATGCTCACCATGCTGTTCGAGACCGGCCACCCTTGGATCACGTTCAAGGACGCCTGCAACGTGCGCTCGCCCCAGCAGCACATTGGCGTGGTGCACTCGTCCAACCTGTGCACCGAGATCACCCTCAACACCAGCGACACCGAAACCGCAGTCTGCAACCTGGGTTCGATCAACCTGCGCCAGCACCTCAAAGACGGCGGCATGGACCACGACAAGTTGAAGCGCACCATCTCGGTGGCCATGCGCATGCTGGACAACGTGATCGACATCAACTACTACGCGGTCAAGAAGGCGCGTGACTCCAACCTGCGCCACCGCCCGGTCGGCATGGGCATCATGGCCTTCCAGGACGCCCTGTACGAGCTGCGCATCCCCTACGCCTCCCAGGAGGCGGTGGAATTCGCCGACAAGTCCATGGAGGCGGTCTGCTACTACGCCTACTGGGCCTCCACCGAACTGTCCAAGGAGCGGGGGCGCTACTCCAGCTTCAAGGGCTCGCTGTGGGACCGGGGCATCCTGCCCCCCGACACCATTGACCTGCTGGCCCAGGCCCGCGGCGGCTATGTCGAGGTCGACCGCTCGTCGACCCTGGACTGGGACGCCCTGCGCAAGAAGATCAGCGTCGACGGCATGCGCAACTCCAACTGCATCGCCATCGCCCCCACTGCCACCATCTCCAACATCATCGGCGTGGACGCCTGCATCGAGCCCTGCTTCGGCAACCTCTCGGTCAAGTCCAACCTGTCGGGCGAGTTCACCGTCATCAACCAGTACTTGGTGCGCGACCTCAAGCGCCTGGGTCTGTGGGACGACGTGATGGTCATGGACCTCAAGCACTTTGACGGTTCGCTGCGCCCGATCGACCGCGTGCCGCAGGAGGTGAAGTCCCTGTACGCCACCGCCTTCGAAGTCGAGCCCCAGTGGCTGGTGGAAGCCGCCGCTCGCCGCCAGAAGTGGATCGACCAGGCCCAGTCGCTCAATATCTACATGGCGGGCGTCTCCGGCAAAAAGCTCGACGACACCTACAAGCTGGCCTGGACCCGCGGCCTCAAGACCACCTACTACCTGCGCACCATCAGCGCCACCCACACCGAGAAGTCCACCGTGACCTCGGGCCGACTCAATGCCGTGTCTTCGGGCGCGGCGCAGGGCGGTGGCATGAACGCGATGGAGGCGGCCGCCGCCGCGGCGCAGGCGCAGATGGATTCGACGCCTGCCACCGACATCAAGTTCTGCGCAATCGACGATCCGACTTGCGAAGCCTGCCAGTGACGCTGGCACGCCGATGATCAAGGCGTGTCATCTCGCAGCGATCGCCACCTTGTCGAACTTCTCCGACAAAGTGGCGACGCATATGAACAACAAAATCGGGCGGTGATGTGAATGGACACTTTGCTTTTCACCACACCGCTCTCATAATCCGCGCATTGGAAAACGTATGTTGACCTGGGACGAAGACGTCAAACCCGCATCGCAAGCGCCCTCTATGGCGCCCCCCCCCAGCAGCCTCAATCTAGGCCGCGCGGTGGAATCGTCACCCTCTTTCTCTCCTGCACCTTCGCTGGCTTCCGTGAGCAGCGCCTCCGCCAAGGTGGCCGCTGCCCCCGCCCCATCGCAAGGCGCCCGCCGCGTCAACGCAGCGGACAAGCGCATCATCAACGGCCAGACCGACGTCAACCAGCTGGTGCCGTTCAAGTACAAGTGGGCCTGGGAAAAGTATCTCGCCACCTGCGCCAACCACTGGATGCCGCAAGAGGTCAACATGACCCGCGACATCGCCCTGTGGAAAGACCCGAACGGCCTGACCGACGACGAGCGTCGCATCATCAAGCGCAACCTCGGCTTCTTCGTCACCGCCGATTCGCTGGCCGCCAACAACATCGTGCTGGGCACCTACCGCCACATCACTGCGCCCGAGTGCCGCCAGTTTTTGCTGCGCCAAGCCTTTGAAGAGGCGATTCACACCCACGCCTACCAGTACATCGTGGAGTCGCTGGGTCTGGACGAATCCGAGATCTTCAACGCCTACAACGAAGTTCAGTCCATCCGCGACAAGGATGAATTCCTGATCCCCTTCATCGCGGCGATCATGGATCCGAACTTCCACACCGGCACTCCGGAAGACGACCAGACGCTCCTCAAGAGCCTCATCGTGTTCGCCTGCCTGATGGAAGGTCTGTTCTTCTACGTTGGCTTTACCCAGATCCTGGCGCTGGGCCGCCAGAACAAGATGACGGGCGCCGCCGAGCAGTACCAGTACATCCTGCGTGACGAGTCGATGCACTGCAACTTCGGCATCGATCTGATCAACCAGCTCAAGCTCGAAAACCCCCACCTCTGGACCGCCGAGTTCAAGGCCGAGATCAAGGCCCTGTTCGCCAAGGCCGTGGAGCTCGAATACCGTTACGCCGAAGACACCATGCCGCGCGGCGTGCTCGGCATGAATGCATCCATGTTCAAGGGCTACCTGCGCTACATCGCGAACCGTCGCGCCACGCAGATCGGCCTGGAAGCGCTTTTCCCCAACGAGGAAAACCCCTTCCCCTGGATGAGCGAAATGATTGACCTGAAGAAAGAGCGCAACTTCTTCGAAACCCGCGTGATTGAGTACCAGTCGGGTGGCGCGCTTTCCTGGGATTGAATGGCAACTGCGACTCGTTGGAGTTTGAGCTAGAAGTTTTACCCGTATCGTCGACCGGCCCATCAGAGGCTGGCGGCAGGCGGGTCACCGTGTTCATGTCGCTGGGCTCTGGCCCAACGACATGGATCGCTCTGATGCCCCCGGGGGCTATTGGAGTGTCTCTTCCGTTGACGTTGATCAACTTGAACAGGAGATAGAAATGGCAACTGCAAAGAAACCGGCCGCCAAGAAGGCCGCCACCAAGAAGCCGGCCGCTAAGAAGGTCGCTGTGAAGAAGCCGGCAGCCAAGAAGGTAGCCGCTAAGAAGCCGGCAGCCAAGAAGGTAGCCGCTAAGAAGCCGGCAGCCAAGAAGGTAGCCGCCAAGAAGCCGGCAGCCAAGAAGGTTGCGGCAAAGAAGCCGGCGGCGAAAAAGGCTGCGGCTAAGAAGCCCGCAGTGAAGAAGGCTGCTGCCAAGAAGCCCGCTGCGAAGAAGGCTGCTGCGAAGAAGGCTGCGGCTAAGAAGCCTGCGAAAAAGGCTGCTGCCAAGAAGCCTGCCGCGAAAAAGCCCGCTGCGAAGAAAGCTGCGAAAAAGCCCGCTGCGAAGAAAGCGAAGCCTGCCGCTGCCGCCCCTGCT
>CANFQF010000216.1 GCA_947449025.1 Comamonadaceae bacterium | reverse complement strand
CAGCGTGTGGCCGCCTACGGCGAGGCCTTGGATCGTGCCGGTCGTGCGAGGCCTGCTGCGACAACGCCCCTGGCCCTGCCCGGACCTATCCCAGCCAACGGCATCTTCGCCGAGTACCAGGGCAAGGACTGGCTGCGTCAGGCCGGTCTGGTCGTGCCCCCTGGGCGGCTGGCCCGCAGCGCCGAGGAGGCATTGGCGGTGGCCCGAGAGATTGGCTTTCCCGTGGTGCTCAAGGCCCAGGCCAGCGAGCTGCCGCACAAGAGCGATGTGGGTGGCGTGCTGGTCGGCCTCGCCGACGAAGCCGCGCTGCGAGCCGGCTGGGAGCAGTTGCATGCCAGCGTCGCCCACCACCGCCCAGAGCTGACGCTGGACGGCGCCCTGGTCGAGGGCATGGGTGCACGCGGACTCGAACTGGTCGTTGGTGCCAAACGAGATGCCGACTGGGGCCCGGTGGTACTGGTGGGTCTGGGCGGCATCTGGATTGAGGCCTTGCACGACGTGCGCCTCATTCCGGTGGACATGGCCGAGGCCGACATCGTGGTCGAGCTGGGCCGCCTCAAGGCCGCCGCCGTATTGGCCGGCGTGCGTGGCGCGGTCGGTGTGGACCTGCACGCCATCGCTGCGGTGGTGGCACGCATAGGCGCTCGCATGCAAGCCGACCCGCGCCTCATGGAAATCGACATCAACCCGCTGGTGGCCTATGCCGCTGGTAGCCCCGTCCCGGTGCTGGCGCTTGACGCGCTGGTCGTGGCCCGGGACGCTTGAAAGACAGCCCGAGATGGAGCTCAAATTCTCTTCCCAGGACGAAGCCTTTCGCCAGGAGGTGCGTGCCTTCGTGCGCGATCGGCTGCCGTCAGACATACGGCGCAAGGTCGAACTCGGACTGCGTCTGGAGCATGCCGACTACGTGACCTGGTTTCGCATCCTCGAATCGCGCGGCTGGCTCACGCCGGGTTGGCCGGTCGAACATGGCGGCCCGGGCTGGAGCCATGTGCAGCGCTACATCTTTGATGAAGAGACGCTGCTGGGCGGCGCGCCGCGCCTGATCGCCAGCGGCATCCAGATGCTGGGACCGGTCCTGATCGCCTTCGGCACCGAGGCGCAAAAACGCCAGTACCTGCCCGACATTCGTCAGAGCAATACCTGGTGGGCCCAGGGCTTTTCCGAGCCGGGCGCCGGCTCCGATCTGGCCCAGGTGCGCACCACCGCCGTGCTCGAACCCGATGGCAAGCACTTCGTGGTCAACGGCCACAAGGTCTGGACGTCCTACGCCCAGTGGTGCTCGATGATGTTTGCGCTGGTGCGCACCGACCCCGACGCCAGCAAACCGCAGGAGGGCATCTCCTTCCTGCTGATCGACATGAAGTCGCCCGGCCTCACGGTGCGCCCGATCCGCATGCTGGAAGGTGGCGAGGACCTCAACGAGTGCTTCCTGGACAACGTGCGGGTGCCGGCCGAGAACCTGGTGGGCGAACTGCACAAGGGCTGGTCCTATGGCAAGTACCTGCTGGGGCATGAGCGCACCGGCATCGCCGGAATCGGCTCATGCAAGCAGCAGCTGGCCCGCGCCCGGCAGCTGGCACAAGACCAGGGCCTGGGTCAGGACCCGTTGATGCAGGCCCGCCTGGCCCAGTTCGAGGCCGAGCTCATGGCGCTGGAGTTCACCGCCTTGCGCCTTCTGAGCCCGAACCAGCAAAGCCGGGTACCGGGGGTAGAGGCCTCGATGCTCAAGGTACGCGGCACCGAGCTGCGCCAGGCCATTTTCGAGGCCCTGGTGGACATTGCCGGCCCCGAGGCCGTGCCCTTCTCGGCAGCGGCACAGCGGCTCGAGCACCTGACCGAATCTGCCGCCAATCCCGAGATGACCGCGCTAGCGGCCAACTGCCTCGACGCGCGCAAATTGACCATTTATGGCGGCACCAACGAGGTTCAGCGCAACCTCATTGCCCGCGCCGCACTCGAAGCCTTCTGACACCATGGACTTTTCCCTCAACGACGACCACCTGGCGCTGCGCGATGCGGTGCAGCGCTTTTGCGAAGGTGAATTCCCCGCTGCACAACGCGGCAACCCTGCATCCCCCGAGGCCAGCGCGCAGCGCTGGGCGGCCATGGCCAGCCTGGGCCTGTTGGGGCTGCCCCTGCCGGCCGACCAAGGCGGCAGCGGCCTGGGCGCGGTGGAGGTGATGGTGGTGGCCCAAGAATTAGGCCGCGCCCTCGCCGGGGGTGCCTTCGTGGACAGCACCGTGGTCGCGGGTGGCCTGATCGCTGGTTGCGGCAGCCCTGCGCAGCGCAATCAGTGGCTGCCCGCCCTGGCCAGCGGCACGCTTCAAGCGGCGCTCGCGGTGAACGAGGAGGGTACCCGCCACGACTGGACCCGCAGCGCCTGCCAGGCCCGCCGCACCGGCGAGGGCTGGGTGCTGGCGGGCCGCAAGACCTTGGTGCTGCATGGTGACAGCGCCGGCTTGCTGCTGGTGCTGGCCCGCAGCGGCGGCGCCGCCGGGGATCGCGCGGGCCTCAGCCTGTTCGCGGTGGATGCCCAGACACCGGGCGTGACGGTGCAGGGCTTCGACACCCTCGACGGCCGACGCGCGGCCCACCTCACCTTGACCGATGTCCGGCTGGGCGCCGACCGCCTGTTAGGTATTCCCGATGAGGCCGCAGCCTCGGTCGAGGCCGCGCTCGATGCGGGTGCTGCCGCCTTGTGCGCCGAAGCGGCCGGTGCCGTCGAGGCCCTGCTCGCGCAGACCGCTGAACACCTTCGTACCCGCAAGCAGTTCGGCGCGCCGCTGGCGAAGTTTCAGGTGCTGCAGCACCGCGTGGCCGACATGCTGATCGCGCTGGAACAGCTCAAGTCCATGGCCTGCGCCGCCGCGATGGCGGTGGAGGCGGGCGATGCGACCCAACGCCGGCGCCTGGTCTCTGCCGCCAAGTTGCTGGCCGGCCAGCAAGGCCGCGTCCAGGGCCTGGCCGCGATCCAGATGCATGGCGCCATGGGCATGACCGATGAGTGCCGGGTCGGCCACTACGCCAAACGCTTGATGGTCATTGACCAACTCTTTGGCGACGCCGCCTGGCACCGCCACCGACTGGCCGCCGGGTGAAGACCGGCGCCACTTTTCTTTTTGGTTCGTTGTTTAGTCCCGTTTTTCCATCCCATTTTTCCGTTCCGTTTTCATCGGCCCACAAAAGCACCACACAGGAGACAACCATGGTGAATCGCAAGACCTTCCTCGGCAAATTGCTCGGCGGCGCCGTGCTCGGACTGGCTCTGGCCACCTCGGCGCAGGCCCAGGACAAGCCGCCCATCAAGATCGTCATCGGCTTTCCGCCCGGCGGCGCCGCCGACAGCCTGGCCCGCATCATGGCCGAGAAGCTGCGTGACAAGCTGGGCCAGCAGGTCATCGTCGACAGCCGCCCCGGCGTCGGCGGTCGCCTCGCGGCCCAGGCGGTCAAGGCAGCCTCGCCCACCAGCGGTACTTACATGATTGCCCCCAACGCGGTCTTCGTCTTCCAGCACCTGACCTTCTCGGTCAAGGAGCTGGGCTACGACATGAACACCGACTTCACTCCGGTGGCGCAACTGAGCTCCTACCCGATGGCCATGGTCGTGAGCGCCGAGACTGGCGTGAAGGACGCCAAGAGCTATGTGGCCTGGGCCAAGGCCAATGCCGATCGCCGCACCTACGGCACCGCCGGCGCGGGGGGCGACACCCACTTCAACGGACTGCAGTTCGGCAAGATCGCCGGCGTGGACCTGCAGGTGGTGCCTTACCGGGGCAATGGCCCGCTGGTGGTCGACATGCTGGGTGGCCAGATCAAGACCGGCGTGATGGTGGCGGGTGACGCCATCCAGCATGTGCGCGCAGGCAAGCTCAACGCCATCGGCATCTTCGCGCCCAAGCGCTCGGCCCTGGTGCCCGAGATCCCGACCATGGCCGAACAGGGATTCGACACCGGCGGTGGTGACGGCTGGATGGGTGTGTGGGGCCCGGCCAACCTGCCCAAGGCAGAACTCGAGCGCATGCAAACCGCCATCAAGTCGGTGCTGGAGCAGCCCGATGTGAAGGAGATGCTGCTGTCCAAGCTGCTGCAGGTGTCGGACTTCCGCAATGGCGCCGAGGTTGAAAAGCAACTCAAGTACGAGTTGGACCACTGGGGCCCGATCATCAAGGCCTCGGGCTTCAAGCCCAGCATCTGACGCGCGCGCCAGCCAGTGCGGATGGAATACGACTACATCGTGGTGGGCGCCGGTTCGGCCGGCTGCGTGCTGGCCAATCGGCTCAGTGCCGATGGCCGCTACCAGGTTCTGCTGCTGGAGGCGGGGGGGGGTGACAGCCACCCCCTGGTTCGCATGCCAGTGGGTTTTCTCAAGGCGTCGGCGCGCCGGTCCCTGACCTGGGGGTACGAGAGCGAACCCGAGCCGCACTTGGGCGGTCGGCGGCTGCCGATCCCGCGCGGTCGCCTGCTGGGTGGGTCGTCGTCGATCAACGGCATGTTCCACATTCGCGGCCACCGGGCCGACTTCGACGAATGGCGCGACCTCGGCTGCGAGGGCTGGGGCTACGAGGACGTGCTGCCGTATTTCCGTCGCAGCGAGAGCAACTGGCGCGGTACCAGCCGTTACCACGGGGCCGAGGGCCCCCTGCAGGTCAAGGCGATCGACACCCGGGAACTGCTGGAGCAGCCCTTGCGAGATGCTGCGGTGGCTGCCGGCCACCCCGCTACGCCCGACTACGACGCCGAGCAGCAGGAAGGCGTGGCGCGTGGGGATGTGGCTATCGACCGCTGGGGCCGCCGCAGCAGCAGCGCCACCGCCTATTTGCGGCCCGCGCAGGGCCGCGCCAACCTCACGGTGCTGACCCGGGCCGAGACGCGCCGCATCTTGCTCGAAGGTGGTCGGGCAGTGGGCGTGGCTTTCAACCGAGGCGGACAGGCCCTCGAGGCTCGGGCTCGCCGCGAGGTGATCCTCAGCGCCGGCACCTACAACTCGCCGCAGCTGCTGATGCTTTCGGGCATCGGGCCGGCGGACCATTTGCACTCCCTGGGCATTCCGGTGGCAGCCAACCTACCGGGGGTGGGCGGCAACCTGATCGAGCACCCGCGCATGATGCTCATGTACCGGGCGCGTGAGCCGATCACTTTCATCCGCCAGTTGCGGTTCGATCGCGCCGTCCTCTCCGTGCTGCGCTGGGCCTTTTTGGGCAAGGGCCCGTTTGCCGACCAGATCTGCAGTGCCACCATCCTGCTCAAGACCCGGCCCGAGCTCGAGCGGCCCGATAT
>CANFQF010000215.1 GCA_947449025.1 Comamonadaceae bacterium | reverse complement strand
CCAGGCCAGCGCCTTGCCCAGGCGACCCGCGCCAATGAAGCCGACCTTCGGCAGTCCGCTGCGCGTCGCCTGCGAGGTCAGGGGCGCAGCCATGTTCACGCTGCCCTTCACGCTGTCGTTCACGCTGTCGTTCACGCGCTCACTCACGCTCACGCCTTGCCGCCCCAGGTGCGAAAGCGACCTAGCAGCGCCAGATCCGGCAAGCTGCCCAGGCCTGGCCCGGTCGGTACCGGCACCCGGCCCTCGTGCACCGGCAGCAGCGACCCCACCACTGCCTCGCGGCCGACGTTGGGGTGGGCGTCGAATTCAAGCAGGCCGGTGCCGCCAGCGGCGGCCAGCACATGCAGTGACGCCAGCAAGGCAATGCCGCCGCCAAAGTAATGCGGGCAGTAGCGCTTGCCCGCCGCCACCGCGCCCTGCGCCACATGCCAGTTGCCGGTGATGCCGCCCCATTTGGTGATGTCGGGCTGAATCACCTGCAGCACCTGGGAGGCGATCGCCTGGTCGAACTGGCGGTCGTGGAAGTTCTCCCCGCCCGCCAGCGGGGTGGAGGAGGCGGCGGCCAGGGCCTGCCAGTCGGCATCGGGGGCGTCGACCCGCAGCGGCTCCTCGAACCAGTCGAGGTTGAGCGTTTCGATGGCCCGCGCAAAGTCGATCGCTGCCGACAGACTGAGGGACTGGTTCGAGTCGCAGGTGATCACCGCCTGCGGCCCCAGCGCTTCGCGCATGGCCTGCAGGTTGCGCACGTCCTGCGCGTGGCCGAAGCCGGTCTTGAGCTTGAAGGCGCGGTGCCCCTCGGCCTGGCGGTCGGCGGCGAAATGCTCGGGCGCGTCGGGGTTGATGCCGGTCACATACACCGGCACCGAGTCGACCGCCCGGTCTGACAGCAGGCGGTGCAGCGGCCGGCCGGCCTTGCGCGCGACCAGGTCCCACACGGCGATGTCGATGCCGGCAATCGTTTGCGCGATCGGTCCGACTTCGAGTGTTTGCAGCACCAGCACCTCGAGATCGCGGGTCAGCGTGCGCATGACGTCGCCGGGCTGCTCGAAGCGGCGGCCAACGATACGTTCACCCAGGTCGACCGCCAGGCGGGCGCGGTGCTCGGCGCCCACCGCCGGCCAGTTGGCCCAGACCTCGCCCCAGCCTTCGGCGCCGTCGGTGTCGACCACCCGCACCAGCACGAAGGGACGGTCGCGGAAGGTGCCAAAGGCCACCTTGATCGGGGTCTGCACCGGGACCCGGAAGGCAAAGGCCTCGATCGAGGCGATGGTGATGGGCAATGTGCTCATGATGCGGTGGTGGCCTCGGCCACAGGTGTGAAGCGAAAGCGCGGTTCGGGCAGGCCCCGCACCCCGACGTCGAGACAGAGCAGGGCGCCAGCCAGAGGCTGGGCCGCCATTTCTCCTGCGCTCATATGCTGGCTGGCGGTGGTGATGTAGAGCGTGCGCAGGTCATTGCCCCCGAAGGCGCAGCAGGTCGGCCGCTCCACCGGCAGCTCGATCACCCGGTCGACGCGCCCCTGCGGGCTGTAGCGGACGACACGCCACGCATTGAACTCGGCGTTCCAGACAAAGCCTTCCTCGTCCACCGCCGAGCCGTCTGGAAACCCGGGCGGCTGGGTCTTGGCCAGCACGCGGGGCTCGCCCATGCGGCCTTCAACCGGGTCGTAGTCGTGCGCGTAGAGCGCGTACTGCAGCGAGTCGGCGAAGTACATGGTGCGGCCGTCGGGGCTGAAGGCCAGGCTGTTGGGGATGCACACGCCGGTACGCACAGGTTGCAACTCGCCTGGCCCGTCCATGCGAAACAGCGTACCCTCCGGCGCGCGAGTGAGGTTGTGCATGCTCCCGAGCCAGAAGCGGCCCTGGCGGTCGCAGCGGCCGTCATTGAAGCGATGCCCGGCGATCACCGTCGGTGGCCAGGCGTAGGACTCGAGGCTGCCGCTGGTGGTGTCGAACAGGGCGACGAACTGGGGCAGGGCGACCAGCAGCCGGCCCTCGTCGGTCAGGGCGATCGAGCCCACCAGGTCGGGCATGGGCCAGGTGTCGATCTGGCCGGTGGCTGGCACCAGTCGGCGGATCGCAGGGCGCCGGATGTCGACCCAGTACAGGCAGCCGGCGCGCTCGTCCCAGATAGGGGATTCCCCGAGGATGTCGGTTTGGTCGCCAACCCGGCGCAGCCCGCCGGTCAGGTCATGGGTGTGAGGCATGGCGCGCATGCTAGGGGCCGGACCCCAGGCCGCGCCATCTGTATTGCGGCAATCGGGCATTCGAATCCCGCGAAGTCCCCGGGGGCCTGCACCCCTGAAGTGCGCTTGCGTCTTCGCAATCGGCGTAGAGGGCGTTGCCCAAGTTCCAATTCCAGCCGGGCGTCCCTCTGCCTAGCATGCATCCCATCGTCAAGAACGGAGACATGCGGCCCCTCGCCGGGCCGAGCAGGACATGGATACTGGCCCCCAAGTCGCAACCCCCATCCCCGGCGTCGATGCCGCGGACGGCCACCTTTTTGCCAGCCTGGCGCCCGAGCGCCTCTTCTCGATGGCGGGCAAGGTGGTCTTGATCACCGGTGCCGCCGGCGGCATTGCCATGGGCTTGGCGCGTGGCTTTGCAGCCGCGGGTGCCCGCTTGCTGCTGGCCGACTTCACCAACGCAGTGCATGAACGGGTGGCCCAGTTTCGCGAAGCTGGCTGCGAGGCTCACGGCCTGGTGTTCGACGTCACCGACCCGGCAGCCGTGGCTGCCGCCGTGGCCGAAGGCGCGGCGGTGTGGGGCCGCATCGACGTGGCGATCAACAACGCCGGTGTCATCGTCCGCACGCCCTTCCTGCAGCTGTCCCCCGAGGAATGGCAGAAGGTGATCGACACCGATCTCACCGCCTGCTTTCTCGTCGCGCAGCAGGCCGCGCGGCTGATGGTCAAGCAGGGCGCGGGCCGCATCATCAATATGGGTTCGATCATGAACCATGTGTCGCGGCCCAACCTCGTGCCGTATTCCTCGGCCAAGGCCGGCGTCTCGGGCTTTACCCGTGCGATTGCCGCCGATCTGGCCGGCACTGGCGTGACCGCCAACGCACTGGCGCCGGGCTACACCATCACCCCCTTCAGCCAGGCCTCGGACAAGGAGTTCAACGCCTTCGTCTCCGGCTGGACCCCGGCACGCCGCTGGGGCCGGCCGGAAGACATCGCCGGCGCCGCGCTGCTGCTCGCATCGGACGCGGGCGCCTACATCAACGGCCACACGCTCTACATCGACGGTGGCTTCCTCTCCGTCACCCGCTGACGCCCCACCCGTGAACCGCGCCATGCCTCTCCCAGAAGCCCGGCCTGCCGCTGCCGCTGCGCCGGGCCGGACCCGGCCGGCCGGCGCGGGCCGGCGCTGGCTGGTTGCCCTGCGCTCCTTCGCGGTGTTTGCGGCCCTGTGGTGGTTGCTGGCCACCTGGAACGACAACCCCCTTCAACTGCCCACGCCGCAAAGCGTTCTCAACGCGCTGTGGGGCCTGGCACGCGAGAAGGAGCTGTTCGAGCATGCGGCGATCAGCACCGTGCGTCTGCTGATTGCGCTGGCCCTGGCCATCGTGGTGGCCGTGCCGCTGGGCTTCTGGATGGGCCTGAGCCGCCGTGCCGAGGCCTTCATCGACCCGCTGGTGGAAATGCTGCGGCCGATTTCCGGCATTGCCTGGCTGCCCCTGGCCCTGTTCATCTTCGGCGTCGGCGACACGCTGCCGGTGTTCATCATGGTCTACGTTGCCTTTTTCCCCATCCTGCTCAATACGGTGTCTGGCGCACGCAGCGTCGACAAGCGTCTGGTGCTGGCAGCGCGGACCATGGGCGTGCGCCCGGCGGCGATGCTGCGCCACGTGATCATCCCGGCGGCGCTGCCGACGGTCATGGTGGGGATTCGCCTGGCCTTTGCCGGCGCCTGGGCCGCCATCGTCGCGGCCGAACTGATTGGCGCGCCCAGCGGACTGGGCTTTGCCATCGAGTGGTACCGGCAGATGCTGATGACCTCCAAGGTCTTCGCCTTCATCCTCGTGATCGGCGTGGTCGGCTTCTTGTGCGACGCCGGCCTGCGCGCGCTGCAGCGTGTGCTCACCCCCTGGTCGGAAGGGACGGGCCTGCAATGAGCGCTGCAACCATGAATCGCCAGGCCCTGTTGCCGCGCCTGGCCCAGGCGCTGGCCCTGCCGCTGGTGCTGCTTCTCGCCTGGCAGGCCTGGGCCATGACCTTGCCACCTGAGAGCCCGGCGCCGGCGCCGGCCCGTGTGGTGGCCGCTGCCATCACCCTGGTGGCCAGCGGCGACCTGCCGATGGCCCTGGTGCAAAGCCTCGGGCGCGTGCTTGCCGGCTTTGCCATCGCCCTGGTGCTGGGGGTCGCGATCGGCGCTCCGATGGGGTCGAGCCGCCGGGTGCGCGAGAACCTCGACCCGATTGTCGAGAGCTTCCGCCCCATCGCGCCCATGGCCATCTTGCCGATCGCCATTTTGTGGTTTGGCACCGGCACGCCGTCGGCCCTGGCCATCGTCGCCTATGCCGCTTTCTTTCCGGTGCTGGTCAACACGGTGCACGGCGTCAGCCGGGTCGAGCGGCGCCTGGTGCAGGCGGCGCAGACCATGGGCGTGCCTCGCCTGACCATCCTTCGTCATGTGGTCCTGCCCGGCGCCGCGCCGAGCATCTTGCTGGGCGCCCGCCTGTCGATGGGCGTGGCCTGGACCGCGATCATCGCCGCCGAACTGGCGGTGGGTGCCAAGTCGGGCGGCGGCACTTCTGGCGGCATCGGCCAGATGATGTTCATCTTCTATTCGTACAGCGTGGACCTCAACGCCATCGTGGTCTGCATGGTGGTCGTCGGCTTGGTGGCCCTGCTGATCGATCGCATCTTCCGCGCCGTCGAGGCGCGTGTCATCCGCTGGAAGGACTGACCATGAGCAACACCCTTTCCTCCGCATCGTCTGCCGCGGCGCCGAAGCTGCGCCTGCAGTCGGTGAGCAAAAGTTTCATCGCCCCGCACACCGGCCAGCCGACGCTGGCGGTCGATGACGTCTCCCTGGACATCCAGGCCGGCGAATTCATCTGCGTGGTCGGCCCCTCGGGCTGCGGCAAGTCCACGGTGATGAACATGATCGCGGGTCTGGACACCCCGACCACCGGCACGATCGAGAAGGACGGCCAGCCGATCACCGGCCCCGGCGCCGACCGCGGGGTGATGTTCCAGGACTACGCGCTCATGCCCTGGCAGACGGTGCGAGACAACGTCGGCTTCGGCCTGCGCCATGGCACACCCGGCCTG
>CANFQF010000214.1 GCA_947449025.1 Comamonadaceae bacterium | reverse complement strand
CGCACCGTCAGCGTCAGGCCGGCAGTGCGGTAGTCGCGCTCAGGCGTGCCCAGATAACCGTTGGACGAGTTGTGCTTGTGACCGTTGTCAATTTGGCTCGAAACCTGCGGCAAGCGCGCCGCCTGGGCCTCGCGAATGCCAAACTGCGCCGCGCCCCGGGCCGCCGACACTGCCAGCACGTCCGGGTGCGCCAGCACCGCCTTGGCCAGGCGTTCCCGAAAAGCCTGCAGCTGCTCGGGCTTCCAGGACTGCGGCGTGCGCGTCACCAGGGGCGCCATGAAGCTGATCTGCGCCTCACCCAGGCGCATCACCAGCGAGTTCACCTCGGGTGGCAGCGCCGACAGCGGCTCCCGCTCCTGGGCCAGAGCGCCCAGAGTGAACAGCAAAGCCAGGGCACCGACGGCGACAGGACGCAAATAGGCGATTCGCTGCGTGACAGCCACTCAACGCTCCTTGAAGGCGTTCTCGCGCACGGCCACCAGCGGCTTGGCCAGGTAGTCCCAGATGGTGCGCTTGCCGGTCACGATGTCGATCTGCGCCTGCATACCAGCCATCACTGGCAGCTGCTTGCCGCGCACCTCCAGCGTCGGGGTGCGGGTTTCGATCCGCGCAAGAAAGAAGCTTTCGCCGCGCTCATTGGTCACCGCGTCTGCGCCCACCTGCGTCACCCGGCCTTCCATCGCGCCGAAGATCGAATAGTCATAGGCAGACAACTTGATGCGGGCGATCTGGCCGTTCTTGACGAAGCCAATGTCACTCGGCAGCACATGGGCCTCCAGAACCAATTGATCGTCAGCCGGTACCACCTCCACCAGGGGCTCGCCCGGCCTGGCTGCGCCACCCACGGTGCTCACCAGCACCCGATTGACAACCCCTGCCACCGGCGAGCGCACCTCGGCGCGCACCTTCTTGTCCGTCAGGGCAGGCATGGTCTCCTGCAATGAGCGCAGCTCGCTCAGGGTCTTGTTGGCCTCGACCCGGGCTTCTGCACGGTACTGCCCCTGAGTGCTTTCCTTGCGGGCGCGCGACTCCTCGATGGCGGCCTGCAGGCGCTGAATGGAGGCGCGGGCCGTCTCCTGCCGGCCCTTGGCGTCGGCCAGGGTGCGGTCCAGGCGCACCAGCTCGAGCTTGGGCTCCAGGCCCTTTTCGACCAGCATCGCCAAAATGGCACGCTCCTCGAGACTGAGTTCCACCGTCTTGGTCGCGGTCACCAAGGCAATGCGCATCTCGGCGAGTTCTTGCGTCTTCTGGTCGATCTGCGCCTGCAGCATCTCCAGCTGCGAACGCATCTGGCTATTGCGAGACAAATAGGCCACCTGCTCGAGGTCAACGAACTCGCGCGCCTCCTTCTGCAGCGCCGCCGAAAACGAGGGCACGCTGCCTGTGCTTTCGGCAGTCAAGCGAGCCAGACGCGCCTCGAGCGACCCCATCTGCTGCCGGCGCGACTGCAGGTCGCCATCAAACTGCTTCTCGTTGAGGGAAATGAGCAGGTCGCCGGCCTGCACCTTCTGGCCCGCGCGCACATGAATGGCCGAGACCACCCCACCCTCGTAGTTTTGCACCACCTGCAGCTTGGCCGAGGGAATCACCTTGCCTTGGCTGCGCGCCACAGTCTCCACCTCGGTGAAGTAGGCCCAAAGCAAAATGCCAAGTACCACCGAAACAATCACCCACAACAACCAGGCAGATACGCGGTTGATCTGGCCCAGGGTGCCGGTGCCGGCCACCGTCAGGCCGGTCTTGATGTCGCCGCCATAGAGGCGACGCAGCCATGCAAACGGGTTCTTCATGCCCGTCTTTCTTGGGGAACCTGTTGCGGCTCCGGCTGCGGATGCAAGGGCCTCGGGATTTGCTGGACGAACTGAGGTGCCGGGCCAGCAGGTGCAGGTGCAGGTGATGGTGCAGGTGCTGGTGCAGCCGCCGGCGAAGGCGCCGGTCCGGGTGCCGCTTGCGCCGCGCCACCTGCAGGTCCGGGCCCCGGCCCGGGCGCTGGCTTAGCACCTGCGGCCTGCGGATTGAGCACGATGTCCTTGGGCCCATCGGCCACCACCTTGCCCTGGTCGATCACGATCACCCGGTCAACCATCTCGAGCAGATTGGCCTTGTGGGTGATGACCAGCAGAGTGCTGTCCTTGAGCTCGTTTTTCATCCGGTCGATCAGCAAACGCTCCGAGTTAGCGTCCATCGAACTGGTGGGCTCGTCCATGATCAGGATGGAGGGCCGGCTCACCAGCGCACGGGCAATCGCAATCGCCTGGCGCTGGCCACCGGAGAGGCCCTCTCCGCGCTCGGCCAGGCGCATGTTGTAGCCGTCGGGGTGGGTGGCAATGAAGTCGTGCACCCCGGCCACTTGGGCGGCCCAGAGAACGTCTTTCGGGTCGGGCCGCAGCGCGCCCAGAGCGATGTTGTGGCGCACCGTGCCGGTGACCATCCAGATCTCCTGCAGCACCGTGCCCAGATGCTTGCGCAGGTCGGCCTTGTCGAACTGCCGCAGGTCCATCCCGTCGACCAGCACCGCGCCTTCGGTGGGCGCACGCAGGCCCTGCATCAGCTTGGACAGGGTGGTCTTGCCCGAGCCCACGCGGCCGATGATGCCGACCTTCTCGCCGGCGGCAATGCGAAAGTTGATGCCCTCCAGCCCACCGGCCTGCTGGCCGGGGTAGCGAAAGCTCACGTTGCGCAGCTCGATCTCGCCACGAACATCGCCATGGTGGATGAAGCTCACCCCCGGCGGGTGCTCGCGCGGCTGCTCCATCAGCTCCTTGAGCGCCTTGTAGCTGGCCATCGACTGGTTCATCCGCGTGAGCAGCTGGGCCAGTTGCGCCAGGGGGGAAATGATCTTGCCGGCCAGCATCGAGCAGGCCACGATGGCGCCGGTGCCGATGGTGCCGTCACGCGCCAGGAAGACGCCGTACGTCACCACCGCGATCGAGATCCCTTGCGAGCAGAAGTTGGCCACGTTGCCCGCCAGCTGCGAGAGCATGCGGGTCTGCAGGCCAATCTGCGCCTGGTGGGCAATCGCTTTTTGCCAGCGCTGGCGCATCTGCGCGCCGGCGCCGGTGGCCTTGACCGTCTCCAGCCCAGTGAGCGTTTCGACCAGGATGGAGTGCTTGGTCTGCCCGTCTTCAAAACTGGTCTGCACCAGGCGACGCAGCTGAGGCTGCACGCCCAAGCTGGCCAGGATGATGATCGGAATCGTCGCCAAAATCACCAGCACGATCGGCCCGCCCACCATCCAAATCACGATCAGGAAGATCAGCGCAAACGGAATGTCGATCAGCGTGGTCATGGTGGCCGAGGTCAAAAACTCCCTCAGGCTCTCGTATTCCTTCAAGATGTTGGCCAGCGAACCCACCGAGCCCTTGCGCGCGGCCAGGTCCATGTCCAGCACCTGCTCAAACAGGCTGTCGGCAATCATCGCGTCGGCGCGAGCGCCGGCCACGTCCAGGAAGTAGCCCCGAACGGTGCGGATGATGAAGTCGCTCGCCAGCACCATCGACACACCCACCAGCAACGCGATCAGCGTGTCGGTGGCGTTGTTGGGAAGCACCCGGTCGTAGACGATCATCGAGAAGATCGACGAGGACACGGCGAACACGTTGGTCAAAAAGGCCGCCAGCCCCACCTTCCAGTAGATGCTGCGGGCCGACATCAGCGGCCCCCAGAACCAGTGGCCCATGCGGCCGCGCGGCAAATGCTCCTCGGACTTGGGCGGTCGCAGCGCCGGCATCACCCGCATGGCCTCGCCGTCGCAGGCCTGAGCCAGGGCGCCCAGCGGCCACGCTTGCGGCTCGGCGGCGCGCATCGGCCACAGCACCTGCGGCTCGTCGCCGTCCGGGGACGGCAACACCACCGCACAACCACCGCCTTTGAGGCGCAGCAGCACCGGCTCCACCGTCTCCGCCAGCTTCGTTGCATCGACGCGCTCCGGGTGGAGGGCAAGCCCCCTGCCCTGCAGCGTGTCGAGCATCAGCTCCCAGTCGAAACCGTTTTCCGGGTTGGCCATGCGCGCGCGCAGGGCCGACTCGGACACCGGCTGCTCGAGGTGCGCGAGCACCGCCAGCAGACAAGGCAGGTAGAAATCCGGCGCGTCCTCGACCTCGGGGGGCGGGGCCCCTGCGGCGGTCTGAGGTGCGGCGGTCTGCGGTGCGAAACCGCTATCAAAGGCGTTCATGACACTCCAACTTCACCAGCCGCCCTCCCCTTGGGGAAGGCGACTGGATCAGTTTAGCCCAGCGGGTTGTGTTCGAACAGCGGGACCAGGTAAGCCAGTTCGCTGGCGATCGAGCCCTGGTGGCTGGAAGCCGCCGGGTCCAGAGCGGCAGCGACGCTGCCCTGGTGGTAGATGTCGGCTGCGGCGGTGGAGCCCACGAGGCGGCCATCAGCCACATCCTGACCCGTCTCGCCGTTGACCAACAGTGCCGACTTCACGTTGGCAGTGGTGCTCATCTCGACCTTCACCGTACCGGTCACGGCCACGGTGCTGTCGGTCTGAGAACCGTCGGTGCCGATGTCGGTGGCCGTCGACTTGAAGCCTGCGCCGCTGGCGAAGGTGTAGGTCGCGGTGCCACTCGGCGTGGAGTAGGCCAGGTCGTTGGCGGTGGCAGCGTTGGCGCCCTTCATGATCTGCGTGAAGTCCAGGTCGTCACCGCCGTAGGCGCTGAGGTCCTTGACCACCACGTTGAGCTTGAGCGCACCGTTGTCCGCCGCCAGGGCCGCCACCTTGAAGGTGTCGGCACCCGAGCTACCCGTCATGTCGACACGCGAGCCGTCGGTGGTGGCTGCGATCAGCAGGTCATCACCCGAGCCGCCGTGCAGCAGCGTGGCCTTTCCGGACGTCGCGCCTGCGCCGCTCTGGGCAATCAGCACGTCGTTACCGGCGCCACCGTACACCTGGTCAGAGCCGCCACCGGCGTCGATCAGGTCAGCGCCGCCAAAGCCGTACAGCTTGTTGTCGCCGCGGTTGCCACCGATCACGTTGGCCAGCTCGTTGCCGTTCACCGTGATGTTGGCGTTACCGAGCAGGAACAGGTCGTGGACCATCACGCTGGTCTCAGGCGTGTCGCCTTCCGCGTAACCCATGTTCAGGGTCAGCTGGTTGGTCGCGTCGCTAGAGGTCAGTGCGTTGGCCATGAACAGCAGGCCGTCCGTGTTGACCGTGTAGGTCAAGGGAGCCGTCAGCAGGTCAGGCGCGATGTAGATCACGTCACCCGCGTGGGCTTGGCCCACCGCCGCATCCAGAGAGGCCTTGGCGTCGATGCTGCCGTCCGCATTGCGCAGGTTGTAGCCCTCG
>CANFQF010000213.1 GCA_947449025.1 Comamonadaceae bacterium | reverse complement strand
CGGACGAGATCGGCCTCGCTGGCCTGCGGCGTGAACAGGGGGTGAATGCCCAGGGCGTAGCCGTCCCCATGCTGGTGGGCCAGCGCCCGCACCGCCTCGAAGTCGCTCGCTGCCACTGCGGGAATGACACACAGCCGCACGCCAGCGCTGCGGGCGCGGGCGCGCACCGCCGCGCGGTCCGGCGCGAATTCGGGCGCATCCAGATGGCAGTGGGTGTCGATCCAGGCAGGCACCGGACAATGATGCACCAGCCAGGGAGCGGCCCAGTTTGAGCACGGCACCCGACCGCGGCACCTCGGTGCTTCTCCTTTTCCTCCCGCTTTCCCTCCCGCTTTCCCTCCCGCTTCTCCGCACCCTTTCCCTCCCCTTTGACCCCTTCTTGCCGTCCCTTTCGCCGGCACGCCAGATACCCGCGCAACACGGCCCCGCTCGGTGCCAGAGCGGATGCACGGGGCGAGGATCCGTGTTACCGTCTTTCCCGTCCAGCCCAGTAGTCACAGGCCCAGCATGCGACGGACTCCCCTTTACAGCAGCAGTCGGACCGGCGCCCGCCGGCCCGCGTCCACGGCTCAGGCCAGCGTTGCCGGACAGCCGGCGACAGCCACACGCCCGGGCGAGGCCCGGGCGGCAAGCGCCGCACAGACGCAAGCGGCTGCAGCTGCGGCTGCGGACCCGTCAACCGCCTTAGCGCCGCCACCAGGTCGCCTGCGCCGCTGGCTACGCCGCCCCACCAGCCTGCAAGCGCTGTGGATGCTGGTCCTTGTGCTCACAGCCCTGCTCACCTGGAGCGTCTCCCTGCAGCTGGGGCAGCGACGCATCACCCAGCAAGACATCGACGCGGCCGTACTCAAGACACTTGAGACGCAAGAGCTCCCCTCCGAATACGCCAAGGCCTACGACGCCATCCGTCCCTCCGTGGTGCGGGTTGCCGGCTATATCAAGCGCGAGCGGCTGCAAGCGCTCGCCAAGGGCAAGCCCGGGGCGGCCCCCGCAGGCAAGGCCACCCCTGGCGCACCCGGAGCCTCCGGACCCAAGGCACCGCCCTCGGTCGACGAGGACGAGGGCGCCCAAGAAGGCGAAGTCCGCCTGGGAGTGGGCACCGGCGTGGTCATCGTCGACAAGGGGCTGATCCTCACCAATTTGCACGTGGTCTCGGGCGCCGACCGCATCACCGTCACCTTCGCCGACGGGCTGGAGGCCACCGCCTCGGTAGTCAATGTGCAGCCCGAGAACGACCTGGCGGTGCTGCAGGCACACAAGATTCCCGACGACCTGTTTGCCGCCACCATGAAGGGCACGGGCGAGCTGGCGCCGGGTGACAAGGTGATGGCGGTGGGCTTTCCCTTCGGCATCGGGCCGTCCGCCTCGGGCGGAGTCGTCTCGGGCCTGGGGCGGGCCTTTCGCTCGCCCGAAGGCGGCCATTCGCTGCGCAACCTGATCCAGTTCGACGCCGCGGCCAACCCGGGCAACTCCGGCGGGCCCCTGGTCACCATGGACGGTGCGGTGGTGGGCATCGTGACTGCCATCCTCAATCCGACATCCGCCCGCACCTTCCTGGGAATCGGCTTTGCCGTGCCCATCGAAAACGCCGCTTCGGCTGTGGGCGTACCGCCGTTCTAGCGGTCCAGGCAGCCCGACACCGGTCACACCCGCCACACCCCGAACACCTTCACCCACCACATCCCCTGGGCACCCCAGCCCGCCGACACGGAGACCCGCATGAACGCCAGCGCCCCCGACGCCACCACCGCCAAGCTGATGGAGCAGATCCTCTATGAGGTCAAGCGGGTCGTTGTTGGCCAGGACCGCTTTCTCGAGCGGGTGATGGTGGCCATGCTGGCCCAGGGCCACCTGCTGGTCGAGGGCGTGCCCGGCCTGGCCAAGACCCTCACCGTGAAGACCCTGGCCGCCACCGTGCAGGGTAATTTCAAGCGCATCCAGTTCACACCCGACCTGGTGCCTGCCGACCTGATAGGCACGCGTGTCTACAACCAGGGCACGGGCGAGTTCAGCACCTCACTGGGCCCGGTGTTCGCCAACCTGCTCTTGGCCGACGAGATCAACCGCGCGCCGGCCAAGGTGCAAAGCGCGCTGCTGGAGGTAATGCAGGAGCGCCAAGTCACCATCGCGGGCGAGAGCCATCAGGTGCCCAACCCGTTTCTGGTCATGGCCACCCAGAACCCGATCGAAACCGAGGGCACTTACCCGCTGCCGGAGGCGCAGGTCGACCGCTTCATGATGAAGGTGCTGGTCGACTACCCGAGCGAGGAGGAGGAGTACGTCATCGCCGAGCGGGTGATCGGCCCGAAGGTCGAGGTGACGGCAGTGGCCACCACCTGGCAACTGGCGGCGCTGCAAAAAGCCGCGCGCGAGGTCTACCTCGACCCCTCGCTGCTGCAGTACGCGGTCAAGCTGGTCTCGGCCACCCGCCGGCCCGAGCGCCACGGGCTGGAGGAAATCCGCCGCTTCATCACCTTCGGCGCCAGCCCGCGCGCCACCATCTCGCTGGCCGAAGGCACCCGCGCACTGGCCTTGATGCGGGGCCGCAACTACGCCCTGCCCGAGGACATGAGCGACCTGGTGCATGACGTGCTGCGCCATCGCATCGTGCTGTCGTACGAAGCGCTGTCTGAGGGCATGGATGCCGACGCCCTGATCACCCAGATCATGGCCCGCGTCCCTGCGCCGGCGCGGCCCCTGGAGCACGAGGCTCCGCTGGCCGTCTGACCCACCCGAGCGACACCCGCCAACTCATGGCCTTGCGCAACCCCGCCCCCGGATCTGCCGCTGCGCCTGCGGCCTATACGGCCACCGCCATCAGCGGCCGCGCCGAGGCCCTGCTGCGCCGACTCGAGTGGAAGGTGCTGCGCCGACTCGACGGCCTGCTGCAAGGCGACTACCGCACCCTGATGCGCGGCGCCGGCATCGACCTGGCCGACCTGCGCGAGTACCAGGCACACGATGATGTGCGGCATATCGACTGGAACGTCACCGCCCGCCAGGGCCAGCCCCATGTGCGGGTGTTCACCGAAGACCGCGAGATGGCCGCCTGGTTCCTGCTGGACCTGAGCCCCTCGGTGGACTTCGGCTCGGGCGAGCGGGCCAAGCGCGAACTCGTCGCCGAATTCACCACCGTGCTGGCGCGGCTTCTCACTCGCCACGGCAACCGGGTCGGCGCCCTGCTCTATGGCCAGGGCGTGGACACCGTCATCCCCACCGGCAGCGGCCGCCGTCATGTGCTGCGTCTGCTGCACGCGCTGCAAGGCCGGCCGGTGCTGGCCGAGGGAAGGCCCACGCAGCTCAAGGATCTGCTGGACGCCGCCGCCGGTCTGGCGCGCCGACGCTCGACGGTCTTCGTGGTCTCTGACTTCATCAGCGAGCCCGGCTGGGAAAAAGCGCTGGCGCGCCTGGCCCAGCGCCATGAGGTGGTGGCGGTGCGGGTGCTCGACCCACTGGAGCTCGAGCTGCCCGACCTGGGCCTCATCACCCTGCGCGACGCCGAAACCGGCGAGCAATTGTTGGTGGACACGCACGACAAGGGCTTTCGCCAGCGCTTTGCCCGCATCGCCGCCGAGCGCGAGGCGCAACTGCACGAAGGCCTTGCCCAGGCCGGCGTCGACACCCTGGAGCTGGCCACCGACGGCGATCTGGTGGACGCACTGGTGCGCTTCATCGAGATGCGCCGGCGCCGCGCCCGCCTGTCTGGCGCCAACCTGCCCTCCCATCTGCGGCCCGTGAGCACACAGCCCTTACCCGGGCCCGCAGCCTGAACTGGAGCCCGACCCCCATGCATTTCCTCTGGCCCAACCAACTCTGGATGCTGCTGGCGCTGCCGCTGGTCGTCCTGCTGTACATCTGGCTGCAACGCCGGCGCAAGAAGCTGGCGGTGCGCTATGCCTCGCTCGCCATTGTCAAAGAGGCCATGGGCCGCGGCCCGGGCTGGCGGCGGCACCTGCCGCCAGCGCTTTTCCTGTTGTCGCTGGCCGCCATGCTGCTGGCGTCGGCGCGGCCGGTGGCCACCATCACCCTGCCCTCCACCCAGCAGACCATCATCCTGGCCATGGACGTCTCGGGCAGCATGCGCGCCACCGACGTACAGCCCAATCGGCTGGTGGCGGCGCAAGCTGCGGCCAAGGCCTTCCTCGAGGAATTGCCACGCGACGTCAAGGTGGGCATCGTGGCCTTTGCCGGTGCCGCCCAGGTGGCGCAGCTGCCCACGCTCAATCGGGAGGACCTGGTCACCGCCATCGACCGTTTCCAGATGCAGCGCGGCACCGCCACCGGCAACGCCATCGTCATCTCGCTGGACACGCTCTTCCCCGGAGAGGGCATCGAGCTGTCGGCGATGCAGGGCGGTGGCGGCGGACGGATGCGGCCACAGGCGGCAGCTATCGACGCCGAGAAGAAGGAGGCCAAGCCCTTCACCCCGGTGCCGCCTGGCAGCTACTCCTCGGCGGCCATCATCATGCTCACCGACGGCCAGCGCACCACCGGCGTCGATCCCTTAGACGCGGCCAAGATGGCAGCCGACCGCGGGGTCAAGGTCTACACCGTGGGTATCGGCACGGTCGACGGCGAGACCATTGGCTTTGAGGGTTGGAGCATGCGGGTGCGCCTCGATGAAGCGACGCTCAAGCAAATCGCCAACAAGAGCGCAGCCGAATACTTCTACGCGGGCACCGCACAAGACCTCAAGAAGGTCTACGAGCACCTGAGCACCCGGCTCACGGTCGAGAAAAAGGAGACCGAGGTCGCCGGTCTGCTGGCCCTGCTGGCCGCCGCACTCGCCTTGGCTGCGGCGGGGCTGTCGGTGTGGTGGTTCAACCGGATCCTGTAGCGACGCTTCGCGCAATTCGTGAAATCCGTCACGGACGCGCCCCGCGCCGTGTCAGCGCAAAGTCACGCGCAGACAGTCCCCGACCCTACGCTGGCCGGCAATCGACCAGGGTCTCCACCCGGGTTAGCGAAGGTCTCCCATGTTCAGCCTGACTTCCTCTGGCAACCGTCCAGGCGCCGCCTCGCGCGCTACCTCGAGCACCAGCTCGAGCACCAGCTCGAGCACAGGCGCGGCTGCGCCGCCAACGGCCCTAGCCACCCATGCTCCACAGCCGGTCCCGCCGACGCAACGATCCTCACTCACGCCCTCCGCCGCCCCGCCTGTGCTGGTCAGGCGCAGCAGCGCGCCCTCCCCTGGCGAAACGGCAGCCTCGCACCACGGGCAAGTGCGGCAGGTGCAGTTGCTGGGAACGGACACCACCTCTGCTCCATTGAATGCCCCAAGCAGTCGCCAAACAACGCTT
>CANFQF010000212.1 GCA_947449025.1 Comamonadaceae bacterium | reverse complement strand
GGTTTCCAGCCTGGTGCGTGAGACGCCAAATGCGTCACAGGCCGCAGCCAGCCAGGCCATCGTGCCTTCTATGCCGAGCGGGAAGGGGGCTGGCAGGCGCTGCGCTCCGCGCCCCTCGAGGGCGCGTGCGGTATCGGCCAGGAAGGGTTGGGCCAGCAGGTAGCGCGTGTGGGCGCCGACCGGGGGCAAGGCGTTGGCCTGGCGCGGCGGGAAAAAGCGGACGGGAATGCCCAGCTGATGGAAGACCCGCGCGAATTGGTCTTCCACCACATCGGCCAGGGTGCCCACCACCATCAGCTCCGGCGCGCTTGACGCGGGTGCAGCCGGGAGCTCCGGCACCAGAGAAGCCAGGCAGGCGTCTTCGCCCTGGGTGAATGTCGTCTCGATGCCGCTACCAGAGTAGTTGAGCACCCGCACGCTGGGGTTGAAGCGCTGCGACAGGCGCGACGCGGCACGCGAGAGGTCGAGTTTGATGACTTCCGACGGGCAAGAGCCCACCAGGAAAAGCATCTTGATGTCTGGGCGGCGTTCCAGGAGCCGCGTGACCACCCGGTCAAGCTCTTCGTTGGCGTCGGCCAGCCCTGCCAGGTCGCGTTCGTCGATGATGGCCGTGGCGAAGCGGGGCTCCGCGAAGATCATCACCCCGGCGGCTGACTGGATCAGGTGGGCGCAGGTGCGCGAGCCCACGACCAGGAAGAACGCGTCCTGAATCTTGCGGTGCAGCCAGATGATGCCGGTCAGGCCACAAAACACTTCGCGCTGGCCGCGTTCGCGCAGCACCGGTGCGTCGGCGCAACCGCCGTCCTGAGGCTGCAGTCGCAGCGGAATGACGGGGCTCATGCGGCGGCCTCCTGAAGTCGGGCAGCGCGCAGCTTCAGCAGAAACTGCGCCGCGTTGATCACATAGGTGGCGTAGGCCGCCAGGGCCAGGCCCATCAGCGCCTGGTCACTCAGGGTGCCAGTCGTCAGCGCGGCCAGGTAGACCGTGTGCAGAGCGATCACGCCCATGCTCACCACGTCTTCCCAGAAAAAGGCCGGCGCGAACAGGTAGCGGCCGAAGACCACCTTCTCCCAGATGCAGCCGGTCACCATGATGGTGTAGAGCACCCCCGTCTTCACGACGATGGAGGCATGGGCCCAGGCCAAGCCCTCACCGGTGGCCAGATAGCGCAGCACCAGGCCCAGGCTGATCAGGAACACCAGGAATTGCACCGGCGCGAGCACCCCCTGGACCAGCGTCCAGCCGCTCGCGTCCCGGCGCGCCCGTTCCTCCGGCGTGTAAAGGCCGATTGCGGCGCCCCGCTGGCCGGGTGGCATAGCGTGGGCTTGGGCCTGCGATTCCTGAAAAGTCACCATGAGGCCTATTTAGCCCGGCCTCCCGCAAGTTGTCAATCAAGGTTGACATCAATAAAATATGACACTTTTGGGGCGGCTGGTTCTGGTCAGCCCTGCCCGAAATCGCGCCGGGAGGAGATATTGATGGGCATCTGGAGAAAAACCCCTCAGAATCAGGGGGTCAGCGCATGGGGTCGAGTTGTCGAAGATCAACCGCCCAGTCAGACAAGAGTTAGAAAACAAGAGGGATCATTCCTGCCGAGAGGTGGGATATCCGGATCTGCTGCGTGTCAGCCGTGGCAGATCCCTGGCGAGGAGCCAAGAATGACGTCGCACCGAAGTTTGGGGCCCACTCCCGGCCGTCCGCTTTCTGGCGGGCCACAGGAGAGCTCCGACGCGAGCGCGAGCCATGGGTCGGAGGGGCACCGGGCCCTGCTTGCGGATGCGCTCGAGCATTCCGTGATCCCACGCCTGCTCCAAGCCCACGGCCATTCCGATGCCGATGACGATGGCGATGCGCCCGATTTCGCCGAACAGACGGGCCGCCCGATCTCTCGGGACGATGTCCGCGAGCTGGTTCGCCTGCTCCTGCTGCCCGACGACCTGCCCGCCCGGGCCGCGGTCAAAGCCTTCCGGATGCGGGGCGTGCCTCGCGCCCTCCTTTGTACAGACCTGCTGGTCCCGGCGGCCCGCCTCCTGGGCGAGCTGTGGGAGCAGGACCTCTGCACATTTGTGGATGTGACCGTGGCTGTGGGCCGATTGCAACAGGCCTTGCGCGACATGAGCGCGGGCTTGGCCTTCCGCCCGGCAGATGGAGAGTCGGTTCGGCGGGTGCTGTTGGTGCCGGCTCCCGGTGAGCAACACACCTTCGGCCTGGTCATGGTGTCGGAGTTTTTCCGGGAGGCCGGCTGGGAGGTGACGGGCGGGCCCCACCCCCAGCTTGACCCAGTCGCACAGGTGCGCAGGGAGTGGGTCGATGTGGTGGGGTTTACCCTTGCTGGCGAACTTCATCTGGCATCGCTCACAGCGGCCATCGCCGCGGTACGCAAGGCCTCGCTCAACCCACGTGTGGGCATTCTCGTGGGGGGGCCGCAGTTTCTGCTCAATCCCGGCCTGGCGCGCGAAGTCGGCGCTGATGCCCTGGCCATTGATGGCAGCCTGGCGCCCTCGATCGCCGAGAAGCTCGTAGAAACCCGCGCGAAAACCTGCTGAACAGGCACAATGTCGCACGGCGTCAAGTGGCGCTAGGTGAGAACGCCCATGCCCCTTGACACACAGAACTTTGAACTCGGTCGCCTTCGATCGGCCGGTTCGCTTCTGGCGGGGCTTGACCCGGACACCGTTGGCCAGTTGATCACCGCGCCAGGCGACGTGGTGTTGGTCATTGATCCTCAAGGTGTCATCAGGGACCTCAGTCTCAATTCCGAAGAGCTGGTCAACCTGGGTTTTCGCGAGTGGGTAGGCCGCTCTTGGGCGGGTTTGGTCACCGCCGATAGCCGTTCCAAGATTGAGGCCATGCTCAGCGAAGCCCTGGCCGGTGGCCGTCCGGCGCCCCGCCAGGTCAATCACAGTGGTCTGGCCGCCGGGCTGGATTTGCCCGTGATTTACCGGGTGGTCCCAGTCCAGCAGGCAGGTCAGCGCCAGCCCAGCCTGTTGGTGGCCTTCGGCCGTGATCTGCGCGGTGAAATGCAGCTGCAGCAGCGCCTGGTGTCTGCCCAGGTTTCCATGGAGCGCGACTATTGGCGGCTGCGCCATGTCGAAACCCGCTACCGCCTGCTGTTTCAGCAAGCGGCCGAGCCCGTGGTCATCCTCGATGCTGGAACGGGCCGGCTTGACGAAGCCAACCCGGCCGCTCAGAACCTCTTCGGTGATTCGATACGCAAGGCCGCCTGGACTCTGGCCGATGGCCTGGTGCCAGCCAGCGCCGCGGCGCTTCGCGACACCCTGACCCGCTTGCGGGCCAACGGCCGCACCGACCCCCTCGTCGTGCAACTCGCTGGCAGCGGCCATGACTATCGCCTCGTTGCCTCCCTGTTGCGGCAGGAGGACAGCACCCACTTCCTGGTGCGTCTTTCGCCGCTCAACGAAGCGGCGGCAGGCCCGTCCGATAGCGTGCCCCATTTGGTGGAACTGCTCCAGCAGGCCCCCGATGCCTTCGTGATCACCGACCTGGAAGGGCGTGTGCAGCGCTCCAACCGGGCCTTTCTGGAGCTGAGCCAGAGCGCCAGCGAGGAGGCGGTCCGTGGCGAGATGCTGGACCGCTGGCTGGGCCGCAGCACCGTCGACCTCAACGTCCTGGTAGCCAACCTGCGCCAGCACGGCAGCCTGCGCCTCTTTGCGACCCAGTTGCGCGGTGAGCTGGGCAGCGTGACCGAGGTGGAAATCTCGGCGGTGGCAGCGCTTACCCTGGAGCCGCCCTGCCTGGGCTTTACCATTCGTGATGTCAGCCGCCGCCTGCTGTCCGACGGCATGACCCATCGCGAATTGCCCCATTCGGCAGACCAGATGACCGAGCTGGTCGGGCGCATGCCGCTCAAGGACATCGTTCGCGACACCACCGACCTGATCGAGCAGCTGTGTATCGAGTCAGCCCTCAAGCTCACCAGTGGCAACAGGGCTTCGGCGGCCGAGATGCTGGGGCTTTCGCGCCAGAGCCTCTATGTCAAGCTGCGCCGCTTCGGCATGGGCGAGGGCGGCGAGGACTGAGCTTGCGGGCCGCCATCTCGGCGGTCGTGTCACCGGGGCTGTGCTCTGGCCTTCCAGCGGCCTCGCCGGCGTACGCCCGTTGGGCCCAGCCGCCGATCAGTTGGCGCGCCCCGCGGTCCCCGACATCGAATTCCAATAGAAGCCTTCGAGCTCCTGCTGCAAGGTCACGAGCCGGCCGTTGAGTGCAGCTTGCGCCGCCAGGTCTCGCCCGATGATGAGCAGCGGACCCGCAGGGCCCAGCCGTAACCCTGCAAACCGCATCGCGATCTGGTGACCATCATGGGCCAGGACGTTGATTTCGCTGGCGCGTCCCTGCTCCCCACTCAGGCTTCGCGCCAGTAGGCGCTCGGCCTTGGACCGAGTGCAGGGCGAGACCATCGCCAACCAAGGTTCACCCACCCATGCCTGGGCCCAGCCCCCTTCTTCGGGCTCCTCGCCCTGCGCCGCAGCCAGCACCCAGCCCTGAGCGTCCATGACCAGCGCCAAGTCACCGGCGAGGGAGGCGAAGGCCCGCGCCATCGGCTGCGCCTGGTTCCAGTCCAAGGTCCAGGGGGCCGTTTGCGCTTCCTCCCCCGACGCTCCAGCCTTGGTCCTCACCGTCTGCGTCTGGCCAGCCAGGGAAAAATCATCCCTTTTTTTTAAAGCGTCCATCTGAACCCCCAAGAATTTATTTCTTAATGTTTAACATTCTACGCGTGTAAATTTGGATTGACACAAACATTAGTAAATAAAAAAATAGGCGAATGTCGCTCCCTGCGCTTTCGGCTATCACTGAGCTCTTCAAGCCCGTCACCTGGTTCCCTCCGATGTGGGCATTTGCCTGCGGGGTGGTCGCCTCGGGTGTCTCTCTCGACGGCCGCTGGCTGCTGGCCGCGGTAGGGATCGCCCTGGCGGGCCCCTTTGTTTGCGCCACCAGCCAAGCGGTGAATGACTGGTTCGACCGCCATGTTGACGCGATCAACGAACCGCATCGTCCGATTCCCTCGGGCCGCATGCCGGGGCGGTGGGGTCTCTATATCGCAGTGCTATGGACGGCGGTGTCCCTGGCGGTAGCCCTGTTGCTCGGT
This sequence comes from Comamonadaceae bacterium, assembly GCA_947449025.1. GTDB lineage: Bacteria > Pseudomonadota > Gammaproteobacteria > Burkholderiales > Burkholderiaceae_C > Ramlibacter. Next base: position 206 of record CANFQF010000212.1, on the reverse strand, counting down.
CCCTGGGGCTTTGGCGCTGCCGCCCTGGGACTGTTGCTGGCCTGGGCCTACAGCGCACCGCCCCTTCGCCTCAAACAAAACGGCTGGTGGGGCAATGCGGCCTGCGGCTTCAGTTACGAGGGCATCGCCTGGGCTACCGGGGCGGCAGTTATGGCCGGCGGCAGCCTGCCTGAGGCCCGCTCCTTGGCGCTCGCCGTTCTTTACAG
>CANFQF010000211.1 GCA_947449025.1 Comamonadaceae bacterium | reverse complement strand
GGGCTCGATGTCGCGCGGCACGGCCAGGTCGACCATGAAAATGGGCCGGCGCTTGCGCTGCTTGAGTGCGCGCTCGACCGCGCCCAGGCCGATGATCGGCAACTGGCTGGCGGTGGAGGACACCACCACGTCAAATTCGTGCAGGCGCGTTGGCAGGTCGGCCAGCCGCAGCACCTGGCCGCCAAAGCGGGAGGCGAGCTTTTCGCCGCGCTCGAGGGTGCGGTTGGCGATGGTGATGGACTTGGGGTTCTTGGCCGCGAAGTGCGTGGCTGCTAATTCGATCATCTCGCCAGCGCCGACAAACAGCACCTTCAGGCGGGTGAAGTCTTCGAACAGCTGGCCTGCCAGGCGCACCGCCGCGGCGGACATGCTGATGGAGTGGGCACCGATCTCGGTGGCGGTGCGCACTTCCTTGGCCACGGCAAAGGAGCGCTGGAACAACTGGTTGAGGGTGCTGCCCAGGGTGCCTGCCTCGTCGGCCACACGTACCGCGTCCTTGAGCTGGCCCAGGATCTGGGCCTCGCCCAGCACCATAGAGTCCAGGCCGCTGGCCACGCGGAACGCGTGCCGGGCGACGAGGCCGTCTTCCAGGGTGTAGGCGTGGGAGCGCAGTTCGGCGGGAGAGACGCCGCCCGAGCGGGCCAGCCAGTCGATGGTGGCATCCATCGCGGCCTGCTCGGCGGACAGGTAAAGCTCGGTGCGGTTGCAGGTAGACAGCAAAGCCGCCTCGGGCGGCTGGCTGGAGCCGCCCAGGTTCTGCCGCAGCGCGTGCAGCGTGGGTGCCACTTGGTCGATGGCAAAGGCGAAGCGCCCGCGCATATCGAGCGGCGCCGTCGTGTGATTGATGCCTAGGGCCCAGACCGCCATATCGGGATTATAAAATTTGTCATCCATGGGTCCTATCGATTTGATCGTCCATCTGGGCGGATTTGTTGCGCCAGCGCTCGTTCTGGGGGTTTTCCTGGCCCTGGCCAGTCCCTGGCTGCCCGGTGGCGACCGGCTTAAGTACTCCTTTTGGATGCGTGCGGGGATTTTGGTGTTCGCCGGTGTCCTTGCCTTGGGCGTCGGCCTGTGGGGTTTCGGCCGCGATGGCAAGATGGCCAGTTATGCCTTGCTGGTGGCGGTGGTGGCGAGCGCCCAGTGGCTGTTAGCGGGAGGCTGGCGCCGCTGAAGGCGCCCCCGTTCCTCCGGTCCGTCTTTCGCCCCCGGCCTGTACGCCCTGCCGAACCGGCATCGCCTTCCTTCGACCGCGGCCTGCCGCGCACCGCCACCCATCGCCACAATTCGTTTCCGATTGCCACCCGTCGCCACCATGCTGTTCCTGCTTTCACCCGCCAAGTCTCTCGACTACGAGTCGCCTGTTCCCGAGGTGCTACACACCTTGCCGCAGTTCCTGCCGCAATCGAAGGAGCTGATCGCCACCCTGCGCGAGAAGTCGCCGCAGCAAATCGCCTCGCTGATGGACCTCAGCGACAAGCTCGCCAGCCTCAACGTGGCGCGCTATCAGGCCTGGTCGCCGCGCTTTAGCGCCAAGAACGCCCGGCAGGCCATCCTCGCTTTTGACGGGGATGTGTACGACGGCCTGCAGGCGCGCCAGCTCGCGGCCCGCGACCTGGCGTGGGCGCAGGACCATGTGGCCATCCTGAGTGGTCTTTACGGCGTGCTGCGGCCATTGGACTGGATGCAGCCTTACCGGCTGGAGATGGGTACCTCGTTGCCCGTGGGTGACGCGAACAACCTCTACCAGTTCTGGGGCCGTCGCATCGCCGACCACCTCAACGCGCAGCTCGCGGGTGAGAAGGCCCCCGTCATCGTCAACCTGGCCTCTCAGGAGTACTTCAAGTCGGTGGACCGCAAGGCGCTGCAGGCCCGCGTGATCGAGTGCGTGTTCGAGGACTGGAGCGCAGGCAAATTCAAGATCGTGAGCTTTTTTGCCAAGAAGGCGCGTGGCCTCATGGCCCGCTACGCGATCAGCCATCGCGTCAACACCCCCCGCAAGCTCGAGGCCTTCAACCTGGAAGGCTATGCCTTGGATGCGGCGTCCTCCGAACCCGACCGCCTGGTGTTTCGCCGCAAGTTGCCCGCCTGAGCAGCCACCCCCATCACCCGCCGCGTCAAGACAAACCTCATGTCCACTCCGGAACAATCCCTGCTCGGAAAGCCCGCGGCCTACAGCGACCGCTACGACCCCACGTTGCTCTTTCCGATTCCGCGCGCGGACAAGCGTGCCGAGTTGGGTTTGTCTGGCCAGCCGCCGTTTTTTGGCGCCGATTTGTGGACGGTCTACGAGCTGTCCTGGCTCACCCCGCGCGGCAAACCGCAGGTGGCGATGGCCCATGTGACGGTGCCCTGCGAGACGCCGCACATCGTCGAGAGCAAGTCCTTCAAGCTCTATATCAACAGCTTCAGCAACACGCCCTTTCCCTCCCCCGAAGCGGTGCGTGAGCGCCTGCGCGCCGACTTGACCGAGGCGGTCTGGCGCGGCCAGACCCCGGCTGCTTCAGTGGGCGTGCGCCTGCTGATGCCGGAGGACTTTGCGCGCGAGCGGATCGCCGAACTCGAGGGTCTCAGCCTCGACCGGCTCGACATCGACTGCGACCGCTACACCCCTGCGCCCGAATACCTCACCGCCGCCTTTCACGAGGCGCCGGTGGAGGAGAGCCTGACCAGCCACCTGCTCAAAAGCAACTGCCTGGTCACCGGCCAGCCCGATTGGGGCAGCGTGCAGGTTCACTACAGCGGACCGCAAATAGACCAGGGCGGCCTGCTGCGTTACCTGGTGAGTTTTCGCAACCACAACGAGTTCCATGAGCAGTGCGTGGAGCGCATCTTCATGGACATCTGGCGCCATTGCCGCCCGATCAAGCTCAGTGTGTACGCCCGCTACACCCGGCGCGGCGGTCTGGACATCAATCCCTGGCGCACCAGTCATCCCGGGGCCCTGCCGCCCAACCAGCGGACCGCGCGCCAGTAAGGGGCTGGTGGGCCCTGCTTCAGCGCGTGTTTTCCAGGAACCAATAACGGCGGCGCCGGGTGGTGGAGATGTTCCCCGTGATGCCGCTGGCCTCGATGCCCGACTCCTTGGCATTGGGGCCGCCGATGCGAAAGTCCACCGCGCGCTCGAGCGTTTGTCCGGTGGCCGGGTCCTGGTATTGCACGATGGCCGTGCCCGCCACCACGCTAGGCGCCAGGCCGCCGCCACGGATGTTGGCCGAGGTCGGTGCCTTGCAAAGCAGGGGCGCGGCGTAGGAGGTGGCCTGGCCGAGGTTGGCCGAGCAGCTGTTGGTGGCTGGCGCGGACGGGCGGTTGGTGGCGAAGTAGGTCACGCCGCCCACGGTGGTGGGCGCGTTGATCACTTTCTCGCCATTGGCTCCGTTGAGCGAGATGTAGCAGCCGCGGGTCGAGGCGAGGCCAGAGGCAACGTCCACCAGATCGCCCGGTACCAGGGGTGACACCGTGGCGGTGGGCGTGCCCTTGGTGATGCGGGTGTCGATCAGGGTGAAGAAGCGGTCGTTGGAGGTCGTGGCCAGCGGCTTCTCCCGGTCGCCCGAGCCTGCGAGCACCGCGGCGTAGGTGCGGTTCAGAACCACATCGGGCGCGTAGAAAAATTTGCGCACCGGGCTGCTGGTTCCCCCGAGGGTGGCGAATGTGTACATCCCCCAGTTGTCGGAGTCGGTCAACAGCCCGCCCGTCGTCTGCTTTTCAAAGTCGAGGCGGTAGACGTTGCCGCCGACGTCGGCGGCATAGGCTCGGTCGACATAGCCGTCGTAGTCGGCGTCGACCAGGGCCACATCGGCGGCTACGCTGCGGCTGGTGTCAAAGCGCCGCAGCACTGCGCCGGTGTAGGCGTCCATCACCAGCACCGCGTTGCCCATGGTGGTGGTGCCCGGTGTCGGCTGGTCCTCGGCGACGTTGTCGTAGCCGGCGCCCATCACGATCACCGGATCCGTCCGCCCCTTCAGCAAGGCCACCCGGGGTTCGGACCAGGTCTGGCCCAGGACGGGCAAGTCGGCGCTGGTGTGCTTCCACAGGTACAGCGGGCTGGCCGGGTTGGTCACGTCCAGGGCATACAGCTCGCGCCCGCCCCGGCGCATGCCGACAAACAGAATCACCCGGTCGCTGGTGCCGGTGCTATTGAGGCGCTGGTAGATCCCGATCGGGCCATCGACAAAGTAGTCGCGCGGCGTGGGAACAATCGCCCCGGGCTGGGTCGGCACCACCGTGGTGGAGAGTCGGACCTCGGGTGAGTTGTCCCGCAGGCGTTTGAGGCGACCGAGATGTTCGCCCGGTATGAAGCCCCAGAGCTCGTCGCCCGCACCGGTGCCCGAGGCGTTGCCATTGACCGCCCGCAGCATGCCGTCGTTGCTGCCGTAGAAGACCACTACGCCGGTACTGCCACCGTAATTGACCACCGCCGGGCGCGAGTGCAGCACGTCGCCGTGGATGGAGGGGCGGACCGTGGTCGTGCCTCCTGGCCCGCTTTCGTCGCCGGCGTTGTCTGTGCCCCGCAGCCAGTTGATCAGGGCGGTGCGGTCAGCGGCGCTGGCCGCGCCCAAGGCGGCGGCGGTGATGCTGGTGTTGGCGTCTACCACCTGATTGGCGCCGGTGGTCGCGAGGTTGATCGGCGAGGTCGGCAGGGTCGCACAGCCGACGCAGGTGAAAACCTTGCGCGCTGTCTGGCTGGTGGCAAAGGCCAGCCTCTGGCGCTGGGCCGCACCGCCTTTTTCAACCACTTCGCCGTCGGGCCGGTCGGAGGTGGAGGCGGGGGTGCCCAGGGCCTGGTTGATCCAGAAGCTGCTGTCTGCCGTCCAATAGGACACGGCGTTGGGTGAGATGAAGCCGGTCGTGCCGGTGACCGCATCCTGGCCTGCGGCGTCGACCAGGCGGACGCTGCCGTCTAGCGGGTTGTAGTCGAAGCGGTACTGCTTGAGGTTGCCGCGCCAGCGGGGCCGGGCGTCCTGGTCGGGGCGGAACATGCCGAGGAAAACCTGGTTCTGGTAGGTCCCCCGGGTGGTCGTGCTCACTGGCAGGCTGGCCGATGTGAACACGCTGTTCACCGCCTGGATCTGGTTGAAGATGCGCTGCAAGGCATCGACGATCTTGCCGCCGTTGTTCACCGTGGAGTCGATGTTGAAGTACTGGCCGCCACTTCGGTTGGCCATGCTGGTCAAGAGCGCCGACCAGCCCGGCCCCTGGCCGTTGGTGACCGGGTCGATGTCCAGGGTGTAGGTGGTGATGCCCTGGGGCGAGGCGCGCATGAAGCGGGCCCATTCATCGGCCATGTTCGACTGCGAGCCCGAAGGCGACAGCCCGGTGATGTCAGCTGGCCGGGTCATGCCCATCGCCGTGTACGCGGCGCTCAGGGCGGTGGAGGC
>CANFQF010000210.1 GCA_947449025.1 Comamonadaceae bacterium | reverse complement strand
CGCTACACCAACGCATGGCGCGGTGGCGTGATGATCGAGGTGCACGATGCGGCCGACGTCAAGGTGGCCGGTGCCTTGGTCCAAGGTGGCTTCACGCCCAGTGGCGGCAACTCCAGCTGCACCACTGACTCGGAGGGCACCTGCATGATCTTCACCAACTACCTGTCCAACGGCATCAGCCGTGTTCTCTTCACTGTGAACACCGTGACCGCGCCAGGCCTCACCTACCAACCTGTTGGTAGCGAAACGTCTATCTACGTGAAGCGTCCGGCTATCCGGCGCTAAGGGGCTACCCTCACCCCACCCGTCCAGCCCGCCACGCGCCGGTGCTGCGACGGGTGGTATCCCCGCCCCTCGTGCCTGTGCCGTGCTCTTTGTTTCATGCACGGCCGTGTACCAGCCAGGAACTTGAACCCCGGTCCGGGGGTCTGTCGTGTGCGCCATGGGTTTCCTGTTTGGAGACCTCGGGCGCTGTGTGCACTCCGTGTGTGCACTCCGATCGACTCCTATTTCCGAGAGGTTGATATGAACCTGCGAGAACCCATCTGGCCCAGACGTCTGACATCAGGCGCTCTGGGCCTTGGTACTGCCTTAGCGCTCGCCGCTTGCGGCGGCGGCGAACCTTCTGCTGCGCAAGCACAGGCGGTCACACCGCAGGCGGCCAGCGCGGTGACGACACGCGCCGCGAGCAGCAGCAATGCAGCCAGCGGCTCGGCCGTCAACACGGCCGTCACCACGGCCGACACGGCTGTCTACATCGTCCGCCTCAAAGACAATTTGGGAGAACCCGTCGGCGCTTTTGCCACTGCCTGGGCCTCGCAATATGGCGCGGAGGTGCTCTTTGTCTACACCCACGCGTTGAGGGGCTTCGCGCTGCGTGTGCCCACCACGCAGACAGACGCCTTCATCGCTGCCCTGCGAAACGACCCCACGGTCGCAGGCGTCGAGGCAGACCAGCCGATGCACGCCACGCGTGCGGGTGACCCCACCCCCGCGATCCGGAGCGTGCAGCCCAACGCGACCTGGGGCCTGGACCGCATTGACCAGCGCAACCTGCCGCTGGACAGCCAGTACACCTACAACTACACCGGCACCGGCGTACACGCGTACATCATCGACACCGGCATCTACCCCGACCATCAGGACTTTGGCGGGCGGGTGACCGCAGGCTTCACCGCCATCGCCGACGGCCGGGGCACGGCCGACTGCAACGGGCACGGCACCCATGTGTCTGGCACCGTGGGGGGTGCCACCTGGGGGGTAGCCAAGGGTGTGACGCTGGTCCCGGTTCGGGTACTGGACTGCTCTGGTTCGGGCTATACCAGCGGCGTCGTTGCGGGGCTCGACTGGATGGTGGCCAACGTCGCCAGGCCGGCGGTCGCCAACATGTCGCTCGGTGGTGGTGCTTCCAGCACGCTGGACGCCGCAGTGGAGCGGGCTACGGCGGCAGGCGTTGCGGTGGCTGTCTCGGCTGGCAACAGCAACTCGAATGCCTGCGACGGGTCTCCCGCGCGTGCACCGAGCGCCATGACCATTGCCGCCTCCGACAGCAACGACCAGCGCGCCTCGTTCTCGAGCTACGGCAGCTGCGTGGACCTGTTCGCGCCGGGGGTGGGCATCACCTCGGCGGGCATCAGCTCGCCCACGTCTACCTCGGTCAAGAGTGGCACCTCCATGTCCTCGCCGCATGTGGCGGGCGCTGCGGCCCTGGTGCTGCAGGCGTTTCCGAGCTACTCGGCCAGCCAGGTGGATGCCTATCTGAAGTCCATCGCCACTGCCGACAAGATCAGCAACCCGAACACGGTTCCCAACTTGCTGCTCTACACCACGACGATCGGTGGAGGCACTCCGCCCCCGCCGCCCCCGCCGCCTCCTCCTCCCCCCCCACCGCCCCCACCACCTCCGCCCCCGCCGCCCCCACCACCTCCGCCCCCGCCGCCCCCACCACCTCCGCCCCCGCCGCCCCCACCACCTCCGCCTCCGCCTCCGCCTCCGCCCGCGAACGCCATGCACGTGAGCGCCCTGACCGCGTCCGCCACCCGTTACAACGGCTACTGGCTTGGCGGAGTCACCATCGAAGTGCAAAACGCCACCAGCCAGAAAGTGGCAGGGGCTTTGGTACGGGGCACCTTCTCCCCGTCAGCGGGCTCGTTCAGTTGCACCACCAGCAGCGCAGGCACTTGCTCGGTGCTCACCGGGCATCTGTCGAACGGCAACAACAAGGTACTGCTCTTTACCGTGGACGCCGTCACCGCCCCCAGCTTGGTCTACGACCCGGCCGGCAGCGTGACCACGGTCAGCCTGCGCCGACCTACCGGTCGGCCCTGAGCGGGGAAGGCCCCGCGGGTCACGATCGCGGGGCCTTCCCTCAACCCACTCGTCCAGCCCGCCACGCGCCGGTGCTGCGACGGTTGGTATCCCCGGCCGCCGCCAGCCGGGCCACCGCTGCGCCTGCATGGGCGTGGGTGATGGCCAGGCCCAGGGCGTCGGCCGCATCGGTTCCGGGCAGGCCAGGCAGCTGCAACAGCCGCTGCACCATGGCCTGCACCTCCGGCTTGCCGGCCCGCCCATGGCCGGCTACCGCCCGCTTCATCTGCAAAGCCGTGTACTCCGCCACCGGCAAATTGGCCGTCACCAGTGCGGTAATGCACGCCCCGCGCGCCTGCCCCAGCAGCAGGGTCGACTGCGGGTTCACGTTCACGAACACGATCTCCACCACCGACGAATCGGGCTGGTAGCGTTCGCACAGCTCGCTGATGCCGTCGAACAGGGTCTTGAGGCGCGCCGGCAGGTCACCCACCGCCCCGGCATGGGTGCGGATGGTGCCGCTGGCCAGGTAACGCAGTTGGTGGCCTTGGGCCTCCACCACGCCGAAGCCGGTGGTTTGCAGGCCGGGGTCGATGCCGAGAATTCGCATGGGTGTCTGAGTGAGCGCGTCGATTGTGCGGCATTGGATGGAGGGGATGCCCAAGCGCCATGCCGCACAATGGCCAACATGCAGGAGATTGAAGAACCCGCGCCCGCGGCCACGCCTTTTAGCTGGATTGGCGGCGAGCCCCAAGTGCGCGCCCTGGTCGACCGCTTCTACGACCTGATGGACCTCGAGCCCGCCTACGCCGCCCTGCGCGCGGCACATGGCAGCACCCTGGTCAACGCCCGCGAGAAGCTTTTCATGTTTCTCTGCGGCTGGCTCGGCGGCCCCGACTACTACGTGCAGCAGCATGGCCACCCCCGTCTGCGCGCGCGCCACCTGCCCTTTGCGATTGGCATCCAGGAACGCAACCAGTGGGTCGCGTGCATGGACCAGGCCATGGGCGAGGTGGGCGTTGACCCGCAACTGCGCGCGCGCCTGCACGACTCCTTCATGAACACCGCCGACTGGATGCGCAACAAAAATGTCTAGCGCCTCGCTTCCCGCCCAGCGCGTGCTTCTGCTCGGCGCCACCGGCACCATCGGTAGGGCCACAGCTCAAGCCCTGCGCCAGCGCGGGCATGAGGTGGTGGCGCTGGTGCGGCCTGCGCGCGTGGGCGCTGTAGCCATCACCGCCGCTTCGTCGGCGCCGCGTGCGCCCAGTGCCACGGCCACAACCGGCGCCTCTGCCGCCTCCGCCACCGCCACCGCCGCCTCCCCACAGCGCTCCGTTCATGACGCCCTGCAGGCCATGGGCGTCATCCTGCGCGAGGGCAACCTCAGCGACCCCGACGCCGTCGCCCGCGACGGCCTGTGCGGCGAGCGCTTTGACGCCATCGTCTCCTGCCTCGCCTCGCGCAGCGGCACGCCGCGTGATGCCTGGGCCATTGACCACGACGCGCACCAGCACGCCTTGGCCGCAGCGGTGGCGGGTGGGGTAGGGCGCTTCGTCTTGCTCTCGGCCATCTGCGTGCAAAAGCCCAGCCTCGGCTTCCAGCAGGCCAAGCTGGCCTTCGAGGCCTCGCTCATGGCCAGCCCGCTCGCCTGGAGCATCGTGCGGCCCACCGCCTTTTTTAAATCACTCTCGGGGCAGATTGCCCGGGTGCAACAGGGCAAGCCTTTTCTTGTCTTTGGCGACGGGCGTCTGACCGCCTGCAAACCCATCGCCGACGAAGACCTGGGCGACTACCTCGCCGGCTGCCTGCAAGACCCTGCGCGCGAGCGCCGCATTCTGCCCATTGGCGGCCCCGGCCCGGCCCTCACCCCGCTAGACCAAGTGCAAATGCTCTCCGAGCTGATGGGCCGGCCCGTGCCGGTGCGACATGTGCCCGTGGCGCTCATGAACACCATCGCCGGTGTCCTCGGTCTGGCCGGTCGCCTCTCGCCCCGCCTCGCCGAAAAAGCCGAGCTCGCCCGCATCGGCCGCTACTACGCCACCGAATCCATGCTGGTCTGGGACCCCGCCGCTGGCCGCTACGACGCCCAGGCCACCCCCGAGACGGGCTCGCGCACTTTGCGTGACTTCTATGCCGAGGTGCTGGCGGGGCGCGAGCGAGTGGATTTGGGCGAGCACGCGGTGTTTTGAGGCGGCCCGCCCCCCTCACCCCACAGGCTTCAGCAACACCACCAACGCCCCCGCCCCGCCCTCGGCCGCGCGTGCCTGCACAAAGGCCAGCACTTCGTTTTTCTGCACCAGCCAGCTCTGCACCTTGCCTTTGAGCACCGGCGTCTTGCCCGGTGAGCCCAGGCCTTTGCCGTGCACCACCCGCACGCAGCGGATGCCCTGACGGTGAGCGTCGCGCACAAAGGCGGCCAGCGCCTCGCGCGCCTCTTCGCGGCGCAGGCCGTGCAGGTCAATCTCGCGCTGAATGCTCCAGGTGCCGGTGCGCAGCTTGCGGGTGACGTCCAGGCCCACACCCGGGCGCCGGTAGCTCAAGGCGTCGTCGACGTCGAGCAGGGTGCTGGCGTCGAACTCGTCGGAAATGGCCTCGCGCAGCACCCGCTGCTCGTCAAGCTGGGCCTGCACCGGGATCGGCGCTGGCGGTTTGGGTTTCTGCGATGCCCGGCCCTGGGGGGCCAAGGGCTTCACAGGCCCGGCGGCGCGGGCAAAGAGGTTGCGCTCGGCTTCCGCACGCAGGCGCTGCACCTCACGCGCTGCGGCTTCGGCCTCCTCGCGGGTACGTTGCTCGGCCAGCTGTTGGCTGATGACTTGCAGGTCTCGCAAATCTTTCAGCGGACCCGAAGGCCCACCCGCGCTCTTGCCCTTCACACCTCCCGCACTACCGGCAGCAGCACTGCCAGCACTGCGAGCAGTGGCAGCACTGGCAGCCTTCGTGCCCGCCACCGCCACACCCGCCGCCTGCGGCAGCTTGCGCGCCCGGTTCACAGCCCACCCTCCTGCGCCATCGACACCCACGCTCCCGGCGCCACGATGAAATGGTCTAGCACCCGCACATCCACCAGGCGCAGGGCCGCCTGCAGGTGTTGGGTGAGCACCTTGTCGGCCCGCGAGGGGCTG
>CANFQF010000209.1 GCA_947449025.1 Comamonadaceae bacterium | reverse complement strand
GCTGCCTCCTGGCCCTTGGCCGAATTGCCGGCCTTGAGTGCCACCACCCGGATGCCCTTGGCCGTGGCTTCTTCCACCAGGCGCAGCAGGCGTGCGCCATCGCGCAGGCCCTCGATGAACAGCGCAACCACCCGCACATCGCCCTGGGCGATACACCACTGCAGATAGTCCGCCACGGTGAGCACCGTCTCGTTGCCCACGCTCACCACATAGGCGCAGCCCACGCCGCTGTCTTGCAGATGGCGGGCCATCGCCCCGGCCATGGCGCCGCTCTGGCTCAGGATGGCGATGGGGGCCTGGTGCAGTACTTCGCGTTTGGCGGCGGTGCCGAAGGTGAGAATCACCCGGTCGGGTACCGACCACACGCCCTCGCAATTGGGCCCCACCACGGCGATGCCCGTCTCGCGTGCCACCTGCGCCAGTTCGGCCGCATGGGCGTGGCCCTCCTCGGTCTCCTCGAAGCCCGAGCTGAGCACCACCACCGCGCCGATGCCCTTGCGCGCGCAGTCCCGCACCGCTTGTGGCACCCGCGCAGCGGCCAGCATCACCAGTGCCGCATCCGGCGCTTCGGGCAGCGCGTCTATGCTGGGCCAGCAGGGCATGCCGCCGACCTCGGTGTAGCGCGGGTTCACTGGGAAGATGCGGCCACCAAAGCCGGTCTGGCGCAGGATGCCCAGGGGCGCACCCGTCATCTTGCCCATGTCGGCCGACAGGCCGACCAGAGCGACCGAGCGGGCGTGAAAGAGGCGGTCGAGTCCTTGCATTAAATGACCTGGGCCTCTCGCAGCTGCGCGATCTGCGCGGGGCTGCGCCCCAGCAGGTCTGTGAGCACCTGCTCGGTGTGCTCGCCCAGCATCGGCGGCGGACGCCGCAGGTCACCGGCGCAGTTGCTGAAGTGGAAGGGAACACCCAGCTGCGACAGCGAGCCCACGCCGGGGTGGTCGATGCGCTGGGTCATGCCGGGGGAGGTGGCCTCCAGCTCGCCGAACGCGGTTTGCAGGTCGTTGACCGGGGCGCAGGGAACGTCGGCCTTCTCCAGCAGGGTGATCCACTGCGCCGTTGTCTTCTGGCGGAACACCGCCGACAGACGTTCGACCAGGGCCTGCCGGTTTCGCACCCGCGTCTGGTTGGTGGCAAACAAGGGGTCGTCGGCCAGAGCGGGGTCGCCGATGGCCACGCAAAACTCCCGGTAGGTCTTGTTCGTACCCGTCGCCACCACCACATGGCCGTCCGCGGTGGGCAGCGCCTGGTAGGGCGCGAGCTGGGGGTGGCCTGAGCCCAGAGGCTTGACGTCGGCCTGGCCGTCCATCACCGCCACCGAGTAGTTGATCAACAGGCTCATCGTGGCATCGAGCAGGGACACGCTCACCTCCTGGCCTTCGCCGGTGCGCTCGCGGTCATAGAGAGCCGCGAGGAGGGCGGTGGTCAGGTAGATGCCGCCGCCGAAGTCCGACAGCGAGGAGCCGGGGCGCACCGGCTCGGTCGAGCCGTGGGCCCCGGTGATGCGCAGCAGGCCGGCGCGCGCTTGCACTGCGATGTCCATGCCGGCCTTGTCGGACATATTGCCCTCGGTGCCATAGGCGGAGATGTTGCCGTAGATCAGGCGCGGGTTGATTTTGCGCAGGCTCTCGTAGTCCAGACCCAGGCGCTGGGTCACGCCCGGCCGGAAGTTCTGCACCACGATGTCGGCCCACTGGGCGAGCTCTTCGCAGATCTTGCGGCCCTCGGGGGATTTGAGCTCCAGCGTGATCGCGCGCTTGTTGCGGTTGATGGCCAGGAAGTAGTCGCCGCCCACGCGGGGAATATCCGTGTGAAACCGTTCGCTCACGTTCATGTAGCGGGTAGCGTCGCCTCGGCCCGGCTTTTCGATCTTGACGATGTCGCAGCCCAGGTCGCCCAGCACCATCGTGCAGTAGGGGCCTGCGACGCCGTGGGTCAGGTCCAGAACCTTCAGGCCCTCCAGTGGTCGGCGGGTCTTGCGTGCAGGTGAATTCATGGTTTTCTTTTCGGGATTCAGTTGCGCAGTGAGACGTCGCGCGAGGGCAGTCGCACCACCGCGGTTCCGTCGCAGTTTTTCTCGCCGCGCTGGTTCTCGCCCCACCAGCGGATGTCGATCAGGGCTTCGCCGCCCTCTTTGCGCTTGCCGGTCACTTCGCCCTGCATCCGGGTCAGGTCGCCCACCAGGTTGGGGCGGGTGACGCGGCCATTGAGTTGGCGGGTAAAGCCCTGGTCGCCCTGCCAGTTGGTCAGGAGGTGGCCGGCCCAGTTGAGGCGCTGCCAGCCCTGGTCGTAGGCGCCCGGCATGCCGATCTCGTGCGCGATTTCGGCGTCGTAGTGGCCGGCCGCCGGGTGCATCGGGATGTTGCGGGTGGGGGAGTAGTAGACATTGCGCGGATGGCGGTCACGCTCTTGGAAGGCGAGCTTCATCACGTTGTAGACGGTGCGCCGCCCGGCGTAGAAGCCCACGATGTCGACCAGGGTCAGCGGGCCCTTTTGCACCACCGGCAGGTCATCGCCCGGCTGCACGTCCTCCCAGTACAGCGTGGCGGCGCCGCGGCGGAATTCGGCGCGGTAGCCCTGGGCGATCGCCTCGATTTCTTCGTCGGTGTAGCGATACGGCTTGGGCGCCTCGGCGGGGCTGTTCACCGCGAACTTGAAGCCTTCACCGCTGCGTTTGCGCGGGATGCGGTAGATGTCGCCTTCGTAGCGGGTGACCAGGTCGCCGTGCTGGTTGTAGTAAAGCACCTCGCCCACCTGGTTGACGTAGCGGGCGACCTTGCTGCCTTCCTTGACCTGCACGTCGATCAGGCGCGCGCGGGCGGTGATCGTGTCGCCCTCTTGCACCGGCTTGAAATGCTCGAACCGGGAGCCCGCGAAAATCCACTGGATGCCGGGCAGTCCGGGAGCGACGATGCCGGAGTCGATGGTGTAGAGGAAGGTGGGTGGCGCGATGATCCGCCCCCACCGCGTCCGCTTGGCGTAGTCGACGTCGCCAAACAGCGGGTTGTCGTCCCCCACGCTGTACTGGGCCCAGCGGCGGATGTCGTGCACCGACAGCGGTTCATAGATGGCGGGCGTGTGTACGTCCCGGCGCAGCCAGACGCCGATCAGCTTGCGGGCGTCGTCAATCTGCGCGTCCGACAAGGCGGGGGATTCCTCGCCGCTGCGCACCATACGGGCCGCCCCTTCCAGTTTTTTCTCGGTCATCGCGCCTTGTCCTTCGCTTCGCTTTGATTCACTTCAATTGCACTCTGGCCTGGCAGCGGGGCCTCCCGCCGCTGCTGTCACGTGTCAAAAAGTCGGGCGTGAGCACGAATTCGTGTGCAATTATGGATCCAAAAATGGATGTGATCAAAGGCGAGTGAGGGTGCCAAGGCGATCCACGGCGTGCCCCGCGTCCTTGGCGACTAGGGGCGCTGCCTGGCCTTCGCCCTCCCTCTTTGCGCTTCTCGCTTCGCTCTTAGGACTTGGAGCCGCTGGCGGACCAAGCGGCCGTGAAGGCCTTCGCCCGCCGATGCAATTCATCCAGCGCCACGCCACTTTTGTAAAGCGCCGAGCCGATACCCGCACCGGCAATGCCGGCTGCACGAAACTGCCCCAGGTTGCCCGCGTCGATGCCGCCCACTGCGAACATGGCGGTGCCGGCGGGCAACACCGCGGCCCAGCCCTTGACCGTGGCCACCCCGAGCGCATCCGCCGGGAACAGCTTGAGGTGCGTGGCACCGGCATCGATGGCGGCAAAGGCCTCGGTGGCGGTGGCCACGCCCGGCATCGGCAGCAGCCCCCGCGTGAGCGCTTCCTGCACCACTGCGGGATGGAAGTTGGGCGCGAGCACCACCCGCGCGCCGGCGTCGGCAACCTGGCGCACTGCGTCGGCGCTCAGCACCGTGCCCGCGCCGATGACCGCCTCGTGCCCGTGCCGCGCCGCCAGCCGGGCGATGCTCTCCAGCGGTTGCGGCGAGTTGAGCGGCACCTCGATCGCGCGGATGCCAGCGCCCAGCAGCACGGCGGCCACGTCCAGCACCTCCGCCGGGGTGACGCCGCGCAAAATGGCCACCAGTGGGTGGCCGTCGAGAAGGCGGCCTGCTGGCGAGGAGGTGCCAGGGGCTTGCATCGGCGCGCTCATGCCGCCCCCACCAATCCGGCCGCCCGCGCCAGCAGCCACTGGCCCTGGGTCGTGGCCTCGGCCGGGGCGCGTGTGCTGGCGATGCCGGCGAGATTCAGCGCCGTTTCATAGCGGCTGCACAGGCTGTCGTCACCGATCAAGGTGACGCCGCCGGCGACCGCAGCCTGGCCGCCCGCTTCCGTGGCGGCGGCGATTTCGATTCCCAGCAACATGCCAGACAGGTAGTCGGGCAGGCCCTCGGGCTCGACTTGCCCCATCAGGCCCGCGGTGCGGGCAGCGAACAGGAGGTGGGTGGCCTGGTGGTGGCCGGCCAGGCCGCGCCGAACGCCGGCTTCGAAGGCCGCGGGCCGGGCCTGGCCATGGACCATCAGCCGCCCGAGGATGCCGTGCTGGGTGAGGAGGCCATACAACTCGCCAGTGAGGTAGGTGCGAAAGCGCGCCACCTGGCCCCGGGAGCCGGTCCAGGCCCATTTGCTGTGGGTGCCGGGCAGCACGCAGCAGCGACCGTCGGGGATGCCGGCGCCCCAGATCTGGGTCTCCTCGCCGCGCATCACGTCATAGGCGCCATCTTCATGCAGGCAGCGCAGGCCCGCCGCGATGTGCACGGTGCGATTCGCGCCGGTGGTGGTTTTCAATTCGACTTGGATGCACTGGCGCGCCGCCGAAGCGAGGTCGGCCGGGCAGTCGAGGTAAGGGGCCTCCTGCCAGCCTTGCCGGCTGCCGACCATGCCGCTGGCGATCACCGGCAGGGCGTGGGCCTCGAGCCAGTCCCCGCACAGGCGCAGCAGGGCCCCGGCAAAGTCCCGTTCGGGCACGGCCATCACGCCGCCGGGTGCGCTGCGCGCCTCCAGCGTCTGGCCGCTCGCGTCGAGCAAGCTGGCGCGCAGGTTGGAGGTGCCCCAGTCGAGGGCGATCAAGACGGGCTGTGACATGAAACTTCCTTGATGCGCCTGTGTTCAGGCAAGCTGCTTGGGCCGCAGGTATTGCCAGACAGAGTCGTCTGGCTCGATGCCCAGACCTGGTCCTTCGGGTAGGTCGAAGTGACCATCGGCGCAGCGCATGCGGGTGCGCACGAAGCGCAGATTGCGGTCGAACACCGAGTGCTGGTATTCGTGCATCGGGCAGTTGGGCAGGGCCGCTGCCGCGTGCAGGCTGGCCGCCTGGAAGATGCCCAGGCCAATGCTGGCATGCGGCATGACCCGCATGTGAAAGGCCTGCGCCATGCGGCCGATCTGGATGAATTGGCTCAGGCCCGTGTGCCCCATCTCGGGCTGCACGATGGACATGCCGCGGCGCTCCATCCGTGACCGGTATTCGTAGAGGGTGTG
>CANFQF010000208.1 GCA_947449025.1 Comamonadaceae bacterium | reverse complement strand
CGCGGCGCGGTCGGGCGCGAGTGGATGGCCATTCGCGACATGGACGTGGCCGCTGCCGTGATCGGCATCCGCCCCATGTACGCCAAGCTGTCGGCCTTTGCGGTGAGCTCCTTCATCGTCGGCGTGGCCGGCGGTCTGTGGGCCTTCGTCTACCTGGGCACCTGGGAGCCGGCCGCCTTCTCGGTGGACATGTCCTTTCGCCTGCTGTTCATGGTGATCATTGGCGGCATGGGGTCCATCATGGGCAGCTTCTTTGGCGCTGCCTTCATCATCGTCCTGCCCATCGTGCTGAGTCAGGTGCTGCCGCTGTTGGCCAGCCTGGTGGGGCTGGAGATTTCCACCGCCGGCCTGTCGCATACCGAGTTCATGGTCTTCGGCGCGCTGATTGCCTGGTTCCTGATCGTCGAGCCGCATGGCCTGGCGCGCCTGTGGGCGACGGGCAAGCAAAAGCTTCGCCTGTGGCCCTTCCCGCACTGATTTCCAACCCGCAACCCACGACCGGATCACCGGCCTTTCATCCACCCTCGAGGAGACAACCATGAAACTTCGCACTCTCGCTACGGCCGCCCTGATGGCCGTCGCTGCCCTGGGCAGCAGCCTGGCGCAAGCCCAGGCCAAGGAGCAGTTCTTCCCGCTGCTGTCCTACCGTACCGGCGCCTACGCGCCCAACGGCACCCCTTGGGCCAACGGCAAGCAGGACTACCTGAAGCTGGTCAACGCGCGTGATGGCGGTATCAACGGCGTCAAGCTCACTTTCGAAGAGTGCGAAACCGGCTACGACACCGCCCGCGGCGTCGAGTGCTACGAGCGCCTCAAGGGCCGCCCGGGCGTGGCCCTGTTCGACCCCCAGGCCACCGGCATCACCTTCGCGCTGACCGACAAGGCACTCAATGACAAGATCCCTCTGATCACCCTGGGCTACGGCCTGTCGGTGGCCCAGGACGGCCTGGCTTTCAAGTGGAACTTCCCTCTCATGGGCAGCTACTGGACGGCCGGCGACATCCTGATTCAGCACCTGGCCAAGAAGGAAGGCGGCTGGGACAAGCTCAAGGGCAAGAAGATCGCCTTGGTCTATCACGACTCGCCCTTCGGCAAGGAGCCCATCCCCCTGCTGCAAGAGCGGGCCAAGATGCACGGCTTCGAGCTGCCCCTGATCCCGGTGACCGCACCGGGCCTGGAGCAAAAGGCGGCCTGGCTGCAGGTGCGCCAGGCGCGGCCTGACTATGTGCTGCTGTGGGGCTGGGGCGTGATGAACTCCACCGCCCTGAAGGAAGCGCAGGCCACCGGCTACCCGCGCGAGAAGATGTACGGCGTGTGGTGGGCAGGTGCCGAGCCGGACGTCAAGGACGTGGGCGAGGGCGCCAAGGGCTACAACGCTCTGGCCCTGAACACCTCTGGCACCGAGCCGAAGTTCGTTCAAGACATCATGAAGAACGTGCATGGCAAGGGCCAGGGCACCGGTCCGAAGGATGAAGTCGGCTCCGTGCTCTACACCCGTGGTGCCATCATCGCCATGCTGGGCGTCGAAGCTGTGCGTCGCGCGCAGGAGCGTTTTGGCAAGGGCAAGGTCATGACTCCGGACCAAGTGCGCTGGGGCCTGGAAAACCTGAACCTCGACCAAAAGCGTTTGGACGCTCTGGGCTTTGCTGGCGTCATGCGCCCGCTGTCGACCAGCTGCGCCGACCACATGGGTTCGACCTGGGCCCGCGTCCACACCTGGGACGGCAAGAAGTGGGGCTTCTCTAGCGACTGGTACGAGGCCGACGACCAGATCATCAAGCCGATGGTCAAGGCCGGCTCCGAAAAGTACCTGGCCGACAAGAAGCTTTCGCGTCGTGACGTGAAGGACTGCCAGTCCTGAGCGTCTGGGGCCGCTTACGCCCGGCAGGCTGCCGGCTCTGACGGCAACTTCCCCATCCCCTCCCGCCTATCGGGAGGTGGGCGGCTGCAAGGCAGCCGCCAATCGAAAGCACTGGTGAAAGCGCTGGTGGAAAGTGCTTTCGATTGGTAAAGAGAAGATCATGTCCAACTCCAACATCGTCCTCAACGTCAACGGCATTGAGGTCATTTACAACCACGTGATCCTGGTGCTCAAGGGCGTGTCCCTGCAGGTGCCAGAGGGCAGCATCGTGGCCATCCTCGGCGGCAATGGCGCAGGCAAAACCACCACCCTGCGCGCGGTGTCCAACCTGCTGAGGGGCGAGCGCGGCGAGGTCACCAAGGGCTCCATCGAGCTGCGCGGCGAGCGGATTGAAAACCTCTCCCCGGCTGATCTGGTGCAACGCGGCGTGGTGCAGGTGATGGAGGGGCGCCACTGCTTCGCCCACCTCACCATCGAGGAAAACCTGCTCACCGGCGCCTACACCCGCACCAGCAAGGCCGAGGTCGCCGCCAATCTGGAGAAGGTCTACAACTACTTTCCCCGCTTGAAGACGCGCCGCACCTCGCAGGCGGCCTACACCTCGGGCGGCGAGCAGCAGATGTGCGCCATCGGCCGCGCGATCATGGCCAGCCCGAGCCTGGTGCTGCTGGACGAACCCTCCATGGGCCTGGCCCCGCAGATCGTGGAAGAAGTGTTCGAGATCGTGAAGGACCTCAACCAAAAGGAAAAGGTCACCTTCTTGCTCGCCGAGCAAAACACCAATATGGCGCTGCGCTACGCCAACTACGGCTACATCATGGAAAGCGGCCGCATCGTGATGGACGGCCCTGCGCAAGACCTGGCCAGCAACGAAGACGTGAAAGAGTTCTACCTTGGCGTGGGCGGCGGCGAGCGCAAGAGCTTCCGCGACGTGAAGAGCTACAAGCGCCGCAAGCGATGGCTTGCGTAGCCTTTTATTCGTTGTTCCCGGCAGCAATCGCCTGCAGCGCCGGCAAATCGAGCACCTCGATGCTGCCGTAGCCAATACGGACAATGCCCTTGTCCTGCATCTCGTGCAGGGCCCGGTTGGCAATCTGGCGTGACACGCCGGAGAGTCGCCCGATTTCTTCTTGCGAGATCGCCAGTTGGGAGCGGCTGCCCGGGTACAGGTCTTGGTTGAACAGGCTGGCCAGGCAATAGGCCACCTGCGCGTTGGTGTCGTTCAGGCGCAGGCTTTGCACCATCGCGATGAAATGCCCCAGGCGCGCATTCAACTGGTCGATCAGCCAGCGCGAAAAATGGTGGTTCTCCTGCATCAGCCACAGAAAGGTGGCGCGCGGCATATAGGCCACGATGCTGTCGCGGATGGCGACGATGTCATAGGGACGCAGTTCGCCCTTGATGACGGACCCCTCGCCCACCCAGGCCCCGGAGGGCACACCGATGAAGCTGGCGCTCTTGCCGCCGGCGGTCACTGTCTCGACTTTCAGCATGCCCTCGACCACCCCGATCCAGTGCGCCGACGGTGCGCCGCGGGCGCACACCATGGCACCCGTGTCAAAGCTGCGGGCCAGGGTGTCGCGCTGCACACGCTCGGCTTGCTCGGGCGTGAGCGACTGCATCCAGGCCGAGGCCTCGAGGAAGCGGCGGAGTTTGTCGGCAGGTGTCACGGCAAGCATTGTGCAGCAGTGCCTTGCTTGGAACTTTCGGATCCAGCGGGTTAACCCGGGGAGTTCGCTGGCCGCAAATGGTGAGGCCGCGACAGTATGCGCAGACGCAGGGCTTTAGATTGCGATGCATGAACAAGCAGAGCTTCGACGACCTTGAGCGGCGCGACCCCAGCGACCGCGAAGCCGCCCTGATGGCGGCGCTCTCCGCCCAAGTGGCCCATGCCAAGGCGTCCAGCCCCGCTCAGGCCGAGCGCCTGCGCCATGTCGACCCGGCGGCGGTCACCTCGCGCCAGGCCCTGGCCGCATTGCCGGTGCTGCGCAAGGGCGAATTGCTGCAGGCCCAGATGGCAGCGCGCGAGGCGGGTGGGGGCGATCCTTTCGCCGGTTTTTCTGCCAGCGGCTGGAACGGCCTGCGTTACCCGCGGCCGGCCAAGCGCGTCTTTCAGTCGCCCGGCCCCCTGTACGAGCCGCAGGGCCACCACCCCGACACCTGGCGCATGGGCCGCGCGCTCTTCGCCGCGGGCTTTCGCCAGGGCGACCTGATTCACAACAGCTTCAGCTACCACCTCACGCCGGCCGGCGCGATGATGGAAGAGGGCGCCTTCGCCCTGGGCTGCGCGGTTTTTCCCGGCGGCATCGGCAACACCGAGCTGCAGCTGCAGGCCATGGTGGACCTGTGGCCCCAGGGCTATGCGGGCACGCCGAGCTTTCTCAAGATCGTGCTCGAAGCAGCGCAGGCCAAGGGCGTGAAGATTCCCTCGCTGACCAAGGCCGCATTCAGCGGCGAGGCCTTTCCGCCATCGCTGCGCGACTGGTTCGCCGCGCAGGGCGTCACGGGCTACCAGTGCTATGCCACTGCCGACGTGGGGCTGATTGGCTACGAGACCGAGGCGCGCCAGGGACTGGTCCTTGATGAAGAAGTGATCGTCGAGATCGTCACCCCCGGCACCGGCGACCCAGTGCCCGAGGGCGAGGTGGGCGAGGTGGTGGTCACCGTGCTCGACCCCGACTATCCGCTCATTCGCTTTGGCACCGGCGACCTGAGCGCGGTGCTGCCGGGCCACTGCCCCACCGGTCGCACCGCCCCCCGCATCAAGGGCTGGATGGGACGCGCCGACCAGACCACCAAAATCCGTGGCATGTTCGTGCACCCCTCGCAGGTGGCCGAGATCGTGCGCCGCCATCCCGGCGTGCAGCGCGCCCGTCTGGTGGTGGAAGGCACGATTGCCGACGAGCGCATGGTGCTGCATGTGGAAGCGGCCGAGGGCGGCGATGCACTGGCCCAGGCCCTGGTGGCCACGGTGCGTGAGGTCACCAAGCTGCGCGGCGAAGTGCAGCTGGCTGCGCCTGGCAGCCTGCCGGCCGATGGCAAAGTGATTGAGGACAAGCGGCGCTACGACTGAGGGCCTGGCGGGTCGGCCGTCACCTGGCACCCTGAAAATCCGCGAGGCGCGCGGGATTTTCAGGGTCAACCCGATCTCTGCCGGGTCTTGCCTCTTGCGCGCTTCAATCCCTGCGGGCCAAGCCCCGCGAAGCGCTAGCCCTCAGATGAAGTGGAGCCGCCTCATCGCCTGGGCGCGTTCGCAGAGGGGCGTCAAGGCGCGGGTGACGCTGCTATGTGCCGAGTGATGCCCAGCCAGGTAGCGATCGCGTCAAGCTGCTCCTGGGCGGGCTGCGAGCCAGACACCCGCAGCACGCCCGGCTCTCCCACGGGCGACTCCAATGCAGCGAATTGCGACTCCACCAAGGTGGTGGGAAACAGGTGCTCGGAGCGAGCGCCCACCCGCTGGGCCGCGGTCTCGATGTCGATCTCGATGTAGACAAAGCGCAAAGTCGGATCGGCCGCGCGCAGCAGGTCGCGGTACTTTCGCTTGAGTGAGGAGCAGGCCAAAACAACAGGGCTTTGACGGAGCGCCAGTTGCTCGCCCAAGGCGCG
>CANFQF010000207.1 GCA_947449025.1 Comamonadaceae bacterium | reverse complement strand
GCCAGGCGGCTTGAAAACCGTTGCCGGCCATCACCGGACCGCCGATGCCCCAGGCCGCCAGATCCGGCCAGCGCTTGCGCATGCCTTCGATCAACAGCCCGGCCAGCAGGTCACCGGAGACCTCGCCTGCAACCATCCCGAGCCGAAGACTCATGGCAGCGTCCTGCAGGGGCCGGCCCTGCAATGCCAGGCGCGCTTGCACAGAGTCTTGATGCACGCGTTCGCTGGGGTGTCCACTGGGGCGTTGAACTGGGCGTTCAGGTGCCCGTTCACCAGCACGCTCACCGGACAATCCCGCGCTGGGCGGAAACACCGGCCAGGAAGCCACTCATCATGTCGACGTCGGGCTGCGCCTCGGGCGCGTCCTGCGCCAGCGCCGCGATGCGGGCCTGGGCCTGTTCCAAGGTCAGCCCATCGCGGTACAGCGCCTTGTGCATTGCCTTGACCGCGCTGATGCGCGCCGGCGAAAAGCCCCGGCGCCGCAGGCCCTCGAAGTTCATCGAGCGGGCAGCCGCCGGCTGACCCTGGCTCATGACAAAGGGCGGCTGGTCGGCAAAGAGCAGCGAGCACATGGCGGTCATGCCGTGGGCGCCAATGCGTACGAACTGGTGCACCACCGTGAAGCCACCCAAAATGACCCAGTCGCCCACCTCGACATGGCCGGCCAGCTGCGAGTTGTTGGCGAAGATGGTGTGGTTGCCCACCACGCAGTCGTGGGCAATATGCACATAGGCCATCAGCCAGTTGTCGCTGCCAATGCGGGTCACACCGCCGCCACCGGGCGAGCCGATGTTGAAGGTGGTGAACTCACGAATCATGTTGCGGTCGCCGATCACCAGCTCGCAGGGCTCGCCCGCGTACTTCTTGTCCTGTGGAATCGCGCCCAGGGAGGCAAATTGAAAGATGCGGTTGTCACGCCCGATGGTGGTGTGACCTTCAATCACGCAGTGCGGCCCGACGGAGGTGCCAGCCCCGAGGGTGACATGCGGACCGATGACGCTGTACGGCCCAATCGTCACCGAGGGGTCGATGCGGGCCCCGGGCGCGACGATGGCGGTGGGATGAATGTTCTCGCTCACCCGGTCACCCTCAGGCGATACGGCGCATGGTGCACATGAGCTCGGCCTCGCAGGCCACGTCTTGGCCCACGCGGGTGACGCCCTTGAACTTGTAGATGCCAGCCTTGGACCGCTCCAGGCTCACCTCCATGGTGAGCTGGTCACCTGGCTCGACCGGGCGCTTGAAGCGGGCGCCGTCGATGCCGGCGAAGTAGTACACCGTCTTGTCGTCCGGGGTCACGCCCTCGGTGGCAAAGGACAACAGGGCCGCAGACTGGGCCATGGCTTCGAGAATGAGCACACCGGGCATCACCGGCCGGTGCGGAAAGTGACCCGTGAAAAAAGGCTCGTTGATGGTGACGTTCTTGATCGCGACGATGCGCTCGCCCTTGGTCAGGCTCAGCACCCGGTCGACCAGCAAGATGGGATAGCGGTGCGGCAGTTGCTTGAGGATCTGATGGATGTCCATCACGGCTTGTTCAGACATGGTTCTTCTCGAGTGCTTTGATGCGGTCACGCAGCGAATGAAGTTGTCGCAGCGTAGCGGCGTTCTTCTCCCAGGACGCATTGTCGTCGAGGGGGAACACGCCGGTATAGAGCCCAGGCTTGGCAATCGACCGGCTGACCAGGGACATGGCCGAGATGTGCACGTGGTCGGCGATGGTCAGATGGCCCACGATGCCGGTTTTGCCGCCGATGGTGCAGTGAGCGCCAATGCGGGCGCTGCCGGCAATGGCTACGCAGCCGGCAATCGCGGTGTGGCGGCCGATGCGCACGTTGTGCCCTACCTGAATCAGGTTGTCGAGCTTGACCCCGTCTTCGATGACGGTGTCCTCCAGCGCGCCGCGGTCGATGCAGGTGTTGGCGCCGATCTCGACCTCGTTGCCGATTTGCACCGCGCCAAGCTGTTCGATTTTTACCCAGGCCCCTGCATGCGGTGCGAAGCCAAAGCCGTCGGCACCGATCACCACGCCCGGGTGCACGATGCAGCGCTCACCTATGACGCAGCCCTCAGACACGGTCACCCGCGACTTGAGGACGGTGCCGGCCCCGATGCGCGCACCGCGCTCCACCACGCACAGGGCGCCGATGCGGGCGCTGGGGTGTACCTGGGCACCGGGGTCGATCACCGCGCTGGGATGAATGAGCGGCCCCGCGTCAGCCGGCGCCTGCCGGGCCTTCCACAAGCGGGTGAGGCGTGCGAAATAAAGGTAGGGGTCGTCGGCCACGATGGCGGCGCCGCGCGCGATCGCGGCCTCGCGCAGGGCCGGCCCCACGATGACACAGGCCGCCTTGGAGGCGGCCAGTTGCGGTTGGTAGCGGGGATTGCTGAGAAAACTCAGCTGGGTGCCCGAGGCTGACTCCAGCGGCGCCAGCCCTTCGATGGCCTGGCCGGGGTCGCCCAGCAGCTCTCCACCGAGCGCCTGGACGATGTCACCCAGTCTCAGCGTCACCTCACCGGCTCGCGGCGGCGTTGAGGGCGCGGATCACCTTGTCGGTGATGTCGTGCTTGGGGTTGATGTAGACCGCCTCTTGCAGCACGAGGTCGTACTTTTCTTGCTCGGCGACCTGCTTGACCACCCGGTTGGCACGCTCCAGCACCTGCTGAAGCTCTTCATTGCGGCGGGCGCCCAGGTCTTCCTGGAACTCGCGGCGCTTGCGTTGCAGCTCACGGTCCATGTCGGCCAGTTGGCGCTGGCGCTGCTGACGCTGGGTTTCGGACAGAGTGGGCGCGTCACGCTCGAACTTGTCGGAGCCGGACTTGAGTGACGCCTGGAGGTCGTTGACCTCTTTGTCGCGCTTGGAAAATTCCTGTTCGAGGCGGGTTTGCGCGGCCTTGGATGCGCCGGCCTCACGCAGGATGCGATCGGTGTTGACGAAGCCGATGCGGAACTCCTGGGCCAGCGAGGGCGCCACCAGCGCCAGGGCACCCAGCAGTCCGAAGGCCCAACGAACGATGAATTGCTTCATTAGAAAGAAGTACCGATCTGGAATTGGAATTTCTCGATTCTATCTCCGGGGAACTTGCGCAACGGGTGGGTATAAGCCACGCGCAGCGGTCCCATGGGCGAAATCCAGGTAATGCCGGCGCCCGCCGAGGCGCGCAGCTTCGCCAGGTCTACCGTTTCCTCGGGCCCGTAGATATTGCCCGCGTCAACAAACCCGAACAGGCGGATCGTGCGGTCATTGCCCGTCCCGGGCAGTGGCGCCAGCAGTTCCCCGTTCAGGGCAATCTTGCGGTTTCCGCCGACGATGGATCCGGTCACATCGCGCGGGCCCAGGGTACCGGGCGAAAAGCCCCGCACCGAGCCCAGGCCGCCACCGACGTAGTTCTTGAACACCGGGAAGCTGGAGTTGCCGATGGCCTGACCCCAGCCCAGGTCGGCGTTGAAGGCCAGGTTGTACTGGCGATCCAGAGGCACGTACTGCTGCACCTGGTATCCGGCCTTGAAATAGTGGGAGTCCCCCAGGGGGCTGACCTCACCGCTGACCCGCTGCAGACGGCCCCGCGAGGGCATCAGGGCACTGTCGCGGTCGTCGCGGAACCAGCCCACGGTGAGCGGGAGCATCAGGCTCTTGTAGCCCACGTCACGCGCGTACACCAGGTAGGCCGCCGGAATGGCCGCACCGGTGACGATATGGTTTTGTTCGATGCCCGCGCCGAAATTGACCGTGTCCACCTCCGTGAAGGGCACGCCAAAACGCACGCTGCCGTTGGTGGTGACCACCCGGTAGCTGCCGCCCTGATTCAGGTAGGGGCGCACATCACGGTGCGACACCTCCCAGGTACGCGACACCCCGTCGGGGGTGAAGTAGGGGTCGGTGGTATTGACCGCGAACACCCGGTTGAACTTGCTGGCGTTCACGTTCATCGACAGGAAGCGACCGGAGCCAAAGGCATTGTCCTGGCTGATGCCAAAACCCACGCTCAGCTTTTCGGTGGAGGAAAAACCTGCGGTGAGCTGGATGGCGCCGGTGGGCTTTTCTTCGACCACGATGTTCAGGTCGACCTGGTCAGGCGCGCCAGGCACCTCTTGGGTTTCGATCACCACGCTCTTGAAGTAGCCCAGGCGATCGACCCGGTCGCGGGAGCGGCGAATGCGGTCGCCGTCGTACCAGCTGGCCTCGAGTTGGCGGAACTCGCGCCGAACCACTTCGTCTCGGGTGCGGTTGTTGCCGGCAATGTTGATGCGGCGCACATAGGCACGGCGGCTGGGGTCTGCCTGAATGGTGATCTGCACACGCCCGGTGGCACGGTCCACATCGGGACGGGCCTGGGCCTGGGCAAAGGCATAGCCAAAGTTGCCGAAGTAATCGGTGAAGGCGCGGGTGGTTCCGGTGACTTCATCAATGTTGTAGGGCTGGCCTGGCTTGATCGCGACCAGGGCCTTGAACTCGTCGTCCTTGCCCAGGAAGTTGCCTTCGAGCTTGACCGCACTCACCACAAAGCGACCGCCCTCGGTGACGTTGATGACGATGCTCACGTCTTTCTTGTCGGGCGAGATCGAGACCTGGGTGCTGTCGATCGTGAACTCCATGTACCCGCGCTGCAGGTAGTAAGAGCGCAGGGTCTCCAGGTCGGCGTTGAGCTTGGTGCGGGAGTATTGGTTGGACTTGGTGTACCAGCTCAGGAAGGTGCCGGTGTCCTGGTTGAACAGGCCCTTGAGCGTGGACTCGCTGAACGCCCGGGCACCCACGATGCGCAGCTCGCGAATGCGGGCGGGCGGACCCTCGTTGACCGAGAAGGTCAGGTTGACCCGGTTGCGCTCGACCGGCGTGATGGTGGTGATCACCTCGGCGGCGTAGAGGCTGCGGCTGATGTATTGGCGCTTGAGCTCTTGCTCGGCACGGTCGGCCAGCGCCTGGTCGAAGGGCCTGCCGTCGGCCAGTCCGATCTCGCGCAAGACCTTGCGCAGCACGTCCTTGTCGAACTCGCGCAGACCGCTGAAGTCGACGCTGGCAATGGTCGGGCGCTCTTCGACCACCACCACCAGCACCGTGCCCTGCACGTCCAGCCGCACGTCCTTGAACAGGCCCAGAGCGAACAGCGAGCGGATGGCGGCGGCGCCTTTGTCGTCCTCGTAGCGGTCGCCCACACGGACCGGAATGGAGGCGAACACCGTGCCGGGCTCGACCCGCTGCAGGCCTTCGACCCGAATGTCGCTGATGGTGAAAGGCTCAACCGCCCAGGCAGGAGCGGCGAGGACAGTGGCCAACAAGGTGGCCTGTAAGCCGCCCAGGAGGCACCGGTGAAGGGCTCTGCGCGTCGCGGCACCAAGTGCCGCGATCAAGGAGCTGAAGAAGCCGACGCGCTGGATCGATTGATTCATGAATTGTTCAGAAGGCGCGTGAGGTCATTGAACAGAGCGATGGCCATCATGGCCAGCAGGATCGCCACGCCCGCGCGCT
>CANFQF010000206.1 GCA_947449025.1 Comamonadaceae bacterium | reverse complement strand
GCCGGAGAGCGCGGCATGTTTGAGCCCCGCAGGGGCGAGTTTGCCGCGCGTGCCCCTGGCGGCCGAGCACCGCAAGGAAGCCCGAAGGGCCCCCGCATCGAAGCCGATGCGCCCGTACCGCATACACGTCGCGCTCTAGGCCAAGAGCCAAGAGCCAAGAGCCAAGAGCCAAAGCTACATGCTCAATGAGCGCTTTTCCCCAAAAAGCCTCCACCCAACCATTGACGTTGACGTAAACGTCAATTATCTTCCAAGGCTGAGGAGACACCGCATGACCGACCTTTCCGCCGAATTCAAGGCCCTGGCTAATTACCGCCCCACGCACAAAGTGCGTTTCGTCACGGCTGCCAGCCTGTTCGACGGCCACGATGCGGCCATCAACATCATGCGGCGCATCCTCCAAGGCATGGGCGCGGAGGTGATTCACCTGGGCCACAACCGCAGCGTCGACGAAGTGGTGACGGCCGCCCTGCAGGAAGACGTGCAGGGCATTGCGGTCAGTTCCTACCAGGGCGGGCACGTCGAGTATTTCAAGTACATGGTCGACCTGCTGCGTCAGCGCGGGGGCAGTCATATCCAGGTCTTTGGCGGTGGCGGCGGCGTCATCGTGCCGGCTGAAATTCGCGAACTGCAGTCCTATGGTGTCACCCGCATCTACAGCCCCGAGGATGGCCAGCGCATGGGCCTGCAGGGGATGATCGGCGAGATGGTCATGCGCTGTGACCACGATCTGTCATCGCATGCGCCCAAGACACTCGGCGCCATCCAGGGTCACGGCGAAATGGCCTGGCGTGCGCTGGCGCAGCTTCTGACCGTGATCGAGAACGGTCAGGTCGATGCCACGCTGATGGCCCAGGTCAAGGCCGAGGCCGCCCAGCGCCATGTGCCTGTGCTGGGCATCACCGGCACCGGCGGCGCCGGCAAGTCCTCACTCACGGACGAACTCATTCGCCGCCTGCGCCTAGACCAGGACGACCGGCTGCGCGTAGCGGTGATCTCCATCGACCCCTCGCGGCGCAAGAGCGGCGGCGCCCTGCTGGGTGACCGCATTCGCATGAACGCGATCAATCCATGGCGCAAGTTTGCCCCGGGGACGGCGGCTGCCGATTCCGGCGCGCGGGTTTTCATGCGCTCTTTGGCCACGCGCGACTTTGGCAGCGAGATTTCGGCCGCCCTGCCCGAGGTGGTGGCGGCCTGCAAGGTCGCCGGCTTTGACCTGATCGTGGTAGAGACTTCGGGCATCGGCCAGGGCGACGCCGCCATCGTGCCGCATGTGGACGTGCCGATGTATGTGATGACGCCCGAGTTCGGCGCCGCCAGCCAGCTCGAGAAGATCGACATGCTGGACTTCGCCGAGTTCGTGGCGATCAACAAGTTCGACCGCAAGGGCGCCTCCGACGCCCTGCGCGACGTGGCCAAACAGGTGCAGCGAAACAAGGAAGCCTGGCACACGCCCACCGAGCAGATGCCGGTGTTTGGCACCATGGCCGCCCGCTTCAACGACGACGGCGTGACCGCCCTCTACCAGGCACTGAAAGTCCGTCTGCAGGCCCTGGGCTTGGCAGTGGGCGAGTCGCGACTGCCGCGGGTCGAGGTGCGCCACAGCACCAACCAGACCCCGGTGGTGCCCGCGGCGCGCACCCGATACCTGGCCGAAATTTCGGACACGGTGCGCGGCTACAAAAAACGCGCCCGGGCTCAGGCCCGGCTGGCGCGCGAAGTGCAACAACTCGAATCGGCCGCCCGCATGCTGATGGCAGAAGGCGCCGATGTCGGAGCAGCCGAGAGCGCGGCCGCCGCCGCGCGCCAACTGGCCAGCCAGCGGCAAGAGCGCCTGGACGCCGATGCGCGCAAGCTGTTGGCCCAGTGGCCCGACATGGTCAAGGCCTACGCGGGCGACGAGTACGTGGTGAAGGTGCGCGACAAGGAAATCCGCACCGCGCTCACCACCAAGAGCCTTTCGGGCACCACCATCCGCAAGGTGAGCCTGCCCCAGTACGAGGACCACGGCGAGACGCTCAAGTGGCTGATGCTCGACAACGTGCCCGGCAGCTTCCCCTACACCGCCGGCACCTTTGCCTTCAAGCGCGAGGGCGAAGACCCGACCCGCATGTTCGCCGGCGAAGGCGATGCCTTCCGCACCAACCGGCGCTTCAAGTTGGTGTCCGAGGGCATGCCGGCCAAGCGCCTGTCGACCGCCTTTGACTCGGTCACCCTCTACGGCAACGACCCCGACCTGCGACCCGACATCTACGGCAAGGTGGGCAACTCCGGCGTGTCGGTGGCCACGCTGGACGACATGAAGGTGCTGTACTCCGGCTTCGACCTGTGCAATCCGACCACTTCGGTCTCGATGACCATCAACGGCCCGGCGCCGTCGATCCTGGCGATGTTCATGAACACCGCCATCGACCAGCAGGTCGACAAGTTCAAGGCGGACAAGGGCCGCGAACCTTCCGAGGCCGAGTACCAGCAGATCCGCGCCTGGGCCCAGGCCAATGTGCGTGGCACCGTGCAGGCCGACATCCTGAAAGAAGACCAGGGGCAAAACACCTGCATCTTCTCGACCGAGTTCAGCCTGAAGGTGATGGGCGACATCGCCCAGTACTTCGTGCAGCACGATGTGCGCAACTTCTACTCGGTGTCGATCTCGGGCTATCACATCGCCGAAGCCGGCGCCAACCCGATCTCGCAACTGGCCTTCACCCTGTCCAACGGCTTCACCTTCGTCGAGGCCTATCTGGCCCGCGGGATGCACGTGGACGATTTCGCGCCCAACCTGTCCTTCTTTTTCTCCAATGGCATGGACCCGGAGTACACGGTGCTCGGCCGCGTCGCCCGCCGGATCTGGGCAGTGGCGATGAAGGAAAAATACGGCGCCAATGATCGGTCGCAAAAGCTCAAGTACCACATCCAGACTTCCGGCCGCAGCCTGCACGCGCAGGAGATCCAGTTCAACGACATCCGCACCACGCTGCAGGCGCTGATCGCGATCTACGACAACTGCAACTCGCTGCACACCAACGCGTTTGACGAGGCCATCACCACACCCACCGAGGACAGCGTGCGCCGGGCAATGGCGATCCAGCTGATCATCAACCGCGAGTGGGGACTGGCCAAAAACGAGAACCCCAACCAGGGCGCCTTCATCATCGATGAGTTGACCGAGCTGGTGGAAGAGGCGGTGCTAGCTGAGTTTGAGCGCATTGCCGAACGCGGCGGCGTACTCGGCGCGATGGAAACCGGCTACCAGCGTGGCCGCATCCAGGACGAGAGCATGCATTACGAGATGCTCAAGCACACCGGCGAGCTGCCCATCATCGGGGTCAACACCTTCCGCAATCCTAAGG
The DNA here is from genome assembly GCA_947449025.1 of Comamonadaceae bacterium. Taxonomy (GTDB): domain Bacteria; phylum Pseudomonadota; class Gammaproteobacteria; order Burkholderiales; family Burkholderiaceae_C; genus Ramlibacter. Next base: position 2,128 of record CANFQF010000206.1, on the reverse strand, counting down.
GCGACCCGACGCCCGAGACGCTGGAGCTGGCCCGCTCCACCGAAGATGAAAAGCAGAACCAGCTCACCCGGCTGCAGGACTTCCACACCCGCCATGCCGAGGCGGCGCCGGTGCAACTGGCCCGGCTTCAACAGGCGGTGATCGAGAACAGCAACGTGTTCGATGTGCTGATGGATGCGGTGCGCGTCTGCTCGCTCGGTCAGATCACCAGCGCCCTATTTGAAGTCGGCGGACAGTACCGCCGAAACATGTGACCCTGTAAGTTCTGCCGGGATCGCGGGCCGTCCGGGCAGCCCGGGTGGCCTAGACGGGCTAGAGTCGGGGTTACCCCGATACCGGGCCGCACGCAATCCCCTACATTGCCTTGATCAGGGGGCTGGCATCGCCTCCGATGCTATGCAAGGGAGTGGACACATGTCCAACGAATACATCCTGGAAACCCGGGGGCTGACCAAGGAGTTCAAAGGATTCGTCGCGGTCCAGGGGGTCGACCTGCAAGTGAGACGCGGTGACATCCATGCCCTGATCGGCCCGAATGGCGCAGGAAAGACCACCTTCTTCAACCTGCTCACCAAGTTCTTGCCTCCCACGCGCGGCACCATCCACTACCGCGGCGTCGATATCACCCGTGACAAACCTGCACAGACCGCGCGCAGGGGCATCGTGCGCTCCTTCCAGATTTCGGCGGTCTTTCCGCACATGACGGTCCTGGAGAACGTGCGCGCTGCCCTGCAGCGCGGCCTGGGCACTTCCTTCCACTTCTGGAAGCCCGAGGCTTCGCTCCACCAACTGCATGAGCGCGCCCTGCAGTTGCTGGCCGATGTCGACCTGCAGGAGTTCGCCCAAGAGCTGACTGTCAACCTCCCCTATGGCCGCAAGCGCGCGCTCGAACTGGCCACCACCATGGCCCTGGAGCCCGACCTCATGCTGCTCGATGAGCCCACCCAAGGCATGGGCCACGAGGACGTGCACCGGGTTACGCAACTGATCAAGAAGGTGTCGACAGGCCGCACCATCCTCATGGTCGAGCACAACATGAGCGTGGTCTCCTCCATCGCCAACCGAATCACCGTGCTGCAGCGCGGCGCGGTGATTGCCGACGGACCCTACGCCGAGGTCGCGCGCAACCCGCAAGTGATTGAGGCCTACATGGGCTCAGCGGCAGCTGCCGCCGGCGAGCTTCAGGGGGCGCACTGACTATGAGCCAAATGCCTTCGGTCAGCCCGTCCCCTCTCGCCGCAGCCCAGGTGCCGGCACCGGAGCTTCTGCGTATCAGTGACCTTCACGCCTGGTACGGCGAGTCGCATGTGCTCCATGGCGTCAATCTGACCGTCCGCGAAGGCGAAGTCGTGTCCCTGCTCGGCCGCAACGGCGCCGGTCGCACCACGACCCTGCGCGCCATCATGGGCCTCACCGACCGGCGCAGCGGCTCCGTTCGGGTGGCAGGCCAGGAGGCGATCCGCCTGCCGCCCCACAAGGTGGCCCGCCTCGGCGTCGGTTACTGCCCCGAAGAGCGCGGCATATTCGCCAGTCTGTCGGCGCATGAAAACCTGCTGCTGCCACCCGTGATCGCGGAGGGCGGCATGGCTGTAGCCGAAATCCACGCCATGTTCCCCAACCTGGCCGAGCGCGCCACCAGCCCGGGCACCCGCCTGTCGGGTGGGGAGCAGCAAATGCTGGCCGTCGCCCGCATCCTGCGCACGGGCGCCCGCCTGCTGCTGCTCGACGAGATCTCGGAGGGCCTGGCCCCCGTCATCGTGCAAAAGCTGGCGCAGATGATCCTGCGGCTCAAGGCCCGGGGCTACACCATCGTGCTGGTCGAGCAAAACTTCCGCTTTGCAGCGCCCTTGGCCGACCGCTTCTACGTCATGGAGCACGGTGCCATCGTGCGGGAATTCCAACAGGACGAGCTCCAAGCCAATATGGGAATGCTTCAAGAGTTCCTAGGCGTCTAAAGGGTACGCCCACCGACACCGCAGGACCGGTTAAACCCCTCACCCTCACCCTGACCCGACCTCTCAATACAACACACCCACCAGAAGGAGACTCGCATGAAACTCAAGACCATTACCGCATCGATTGCCATCAGCCTGGGCACCTTCGGCGCCATCGGCAGCGGGGGCGCGCT
>CANFQF010000205.1 GCA_947449025.1 Comamonadaceae bacterium | reverse complement strand
TACAAGCAGCACCTTGCAGCCCAGCGCAGCGCACATCTCCAGCATGGTCTTGGCGATGTCCACCTTGTATTGGTGCAGGTGACCAGACAGGCCCTCGAAATCGCGCAGCACCTGAAACCCCGTGCCGCGCAGGCCGCTGGCCTTGACCGCGGCGACCGCGGCCTTCCAGCCCAGGGGGTGGCCCACCAGATCATTGGCTTTGAGCATCACCTGGCTGAAGCCCGCATGCGCCATGGCCTCGAGTTTTGCCTCCAGCGGACCTGCCAGGGTGATGGTGTCCATGCCGATCGACGCGATGGTGCGTCGCAGGCTGCGGGCGTCGCGCATCACCGCGGCACCTCGTCGTGCACCAGTTCGAACAGTGCGCCACCCATATAGGTCTTGGTGATGGCTCCACGCAGGCCGCTGTGGGCGGCGCCGCTCTCGACGAACTCCAGACCCAGGCCGCGCAGGGCTTGTACCGCTGCCAGCACATCGGGTACGCCCAGGCCGATGCGTTGCAATTGCTCGCGGTCGTCGCCTTCTGCGGTATCGGGCTCAGGCTCGATCAGCTGGATCATGAATCGGTTGCGCGGGTCGATCGCCGGCGCGCGCAGCAGCTTGCCCGCGGGCATGATGCCAAAGCGCTCTTCGTCGGGAATCAGCGTCATACCGAAAAGTTCGCCATAGAACTCGACCCAGTCGTAGGTCCGACCCAGGCCGATGTACTGCACGATGCCGAAAAAGTGAACGCCTGCGACGGCGGGCGGTTGCCGGTCCACCGAAGGAATGGGCACGAAGTCCACGTCATAAATCGAGAACTCTTTCCAACGGTCCACAAAGTAAATCCGGCTGCCACCGGCGCCGTGAATGGCGGGGATGTTGAGCTCCATGGCTTCGGGATGGGTGGGCACCTCCCAGGCGCCGCGATCGAGCACGTAGCGGTAGGCCGCGCGGGCGTCGCGTACCCGCAGTGCAATGGCGCTGATCTGCGGCGTATCGGGCAAGGTGCTGCCATGGCCGTCTGCCGGGTGGGCGTTGACCACCACGTTCAATCCGCCCTGACGGTACAGGGTCACCTCGCGCGAGCGGTGCCGGGCCACCGGCCGAAACCCGGTCATTTCGAGCACATGCCCCAGTGCCTGCGGTTTGGCCGTCGCGTATTCGATGAACTCCACGCCATCCAGGCCCACCGGATTGGCCTCATCGCTGAAGGAAGGCTGCAGGGGTTCGCGGGCCGGGTCTGCATTCAGCAGCAAATCGCTCATGGTCATTCCTCGGGTGGACGGGTCAGTGCGGGTGCGGGGCTTTTGAAGTCCTCGGGATCTCGAGGGCTTCAGTATTGCAAGCGTGCCAGAGCGCGCAGGTTTTCAGCGGTGGTCGTGGGCAGGCCGAAGAACTCCAGGTAGGCCGGGATCTGCTCGAACAGCATGTCGGTGCCCACCTGTACCCGGCAGCCGCGTGCCTCGGCAGCCGCCAGAAAGGCAGTGGTTTCGGCGCGCATCACGACCTCGCCCACAAAGGTGCGGGCATCGAGTCGGTCCATGTCCATGGGCAGCGGGTCTCCTGCGTCCATGCCCAGTGGCGTGGCGTTGACGGCCAGGTCCATGCCGGCGGGATCGCGGCTGCCCTGTTCGACAGTGATGCCAGGGTAGTGGCTTGCAATGCGTGCGGCCAGGGCCTGGACCGCTGCCGGGTTGACGTCGAACAGCCGCAGGCGCGCGACGCCAGCTGCCGCCAGTGAGGCGACGATGGCTGAGCCTACCCCGCCCGAGCCGACCACCAGCGCGCTGGCACCGGCCAGGGCCATGCCCTTGCGCTGCAAGCCACGCACAAATCCCTCGCCGTCGAACATGTCGCCGACCAGGCGGCCATCGGGCGCGCGCCTGACCGCATTGCAGGCGCCGGCCACCTGGACCGTCGGCGTGACCTCGTCGAGCAAATCGACCACGCTCACCTTGTGCGGCATGGTGATCAGCGCGCCCCGGATATTGGTCAGTTGGAACAGGGAAGGCAGCAGCGCGGGAAAAAGCGCGGGCTCGCAGCCCATGGGGACCACCACCGCATTGATCCCCGCCGACTCGAAGTACGGGTTGTAGATCATGGGCGCCTTGAAGGCGTGGGTGGGAAAGCCCAGGTGGGCGATCAGCTCGGTGTGGCCGTTGATCTGCATGTTGGCGTTCATCAGTGACGCCTCGAGTGCGTCCGCTGCGGTCCGCGCCCTGGGCGCGTGCCGCTTGAATTCGTGAATCTGAAAGTCAAATACAAAATCGGCCGGCGGGCAGTGCGAACTCCCGGGGGAGCACACCGCACACCGGCCGGGGCACTTACTTGCGCAGCTTGGTCAGTTCGGCCTGCACTTCGCTCACCAGGGCTTCGCCCACGATGGCAGCGTGCTTGGCAATCACCGGCTTCATCTTCTCGCGCAGCTTGGCAACTTCAGCGGGGGAGAAGGCGGTCACTTGCATGCCGTTCTTCTTGAGGGTCTCCAGGTCGGCCGCCACGGCAGCACGTGCCTGGCTGCGCTGAGTCTTGGCGGCTTCGTCAGCGGCGTCATCGATCAGCTTGCGGTCGGCCGGGGTCAGGGCGTCCCACACCTTTTTGCTCATGATGACGGACTGCGGGTTGTACTGGTGGTTGGTGATGGCCATGAACTTCTGGACTTCCCAGAACTTGTTGGCGGCGATCACGGAGATCGGGTTCTCCTGGCCGTCAATGGCCTTTTGCTCCAACGCGCCGTACACCTCGGGGAAGGGCAGGGGGGTGGGGTTGGCGCCCAGTGCCTTGACCCAGTCGACGTTGATGGTGTTGGGGATCACGCGCAGCTTCAGGCCTTCGGCGTCTTCCACTTTGTTCAGGGGGCGCTTGCTGTTGGAGATTTGGCGGTAGCCCAGTTCCCAGTAGGACAGGCCGACAATGCCCTTGGGCTCGAGCAGGGCGTGCATCTTCTTGCCGATGGGGCCGTCGACGATCGCGTCCGATTCCTTTTCATTGGCGAACAGGAAGGGGAAGTCGAAGATCGCCAGCTCTTTGGCTTCAGTCGCCAAGATGCCGGAGTTCATGACAGCCAGTTCCACGGTGCCCGCCTTGATCGCGGTGACCACGGCCTGGTCGCTGCCCAGCGAACTGTTGAAGAACAGGTTCACCTTGATGCGGCCATTGGACTTGGCAGCGACGGACTCGGCGAACTTCTTCATGCCGGCGGCGGCCGGGTGGTTCTCGGGCGAGGCCAGGCCCATCTTGAGCACGCGCTCTTGGGCGAAGGCGCCACCAAAGGCGCAGACGGCGGCCAGGGCCACCAGGGATTTGAGCATCACACGCTTCATGTTGTCTCCAGGGTTGTTGCAGTACGCATCAGATTGAAGGCGGCACGCGGCGTACCAGACGCGCCCCGCACAGGAAAAAAAGAGTTCAGTGATAGAGCCACTTGGCCGGCACCGTGACCAGTTGCGGGAACAGCACCATGAGGAACAGCACCGCAAACTGGACAACCATGAAGGGCATGACACCCCGAGTCACTTCGTCCATTCGCATCCGGCCGACGCCGGCGACGGTATTGAGGACTGTGCCTACCGGGGGAGTCACCAGGCCGATCGAGTTGTTGATGATGAACATCACGCCGAAGTACACCGGGTCGATGCCAGCAGCTTTGACCAGCGGCATGAGCACCGGGGTGAGGATCAGGATGGTGGGCGTCATGTCCATTGCGGTGCCCACCGCCATCACCAGCAGCATGATGGCGAACATCAGCAGCACCGGTCGGTCCAGGAGCGGCTGCAGCAGCGACACCACCTGCGCCGGCAACTGCGCCACCGTGATCAGCCAGGCCGACACCATGGCTGCGGCCACCAGGAACATCACCACGGCGGTGGTTTTGGCCGAGGCCAGGAAGACGTCGTGGAGTTGTTTGAGCGAGAGTTCGCGATAGATCAGGCCGGCAATCACCAGCGACATCACGGCCACCACCACAGCCGCTTCGGTGGGCGTGAAGATGCCAAAGCGCAGGCCGACGATGATCACGAGGGGCAGGGTCAGGGCCCAGCCGGCATCGCGCAGGGCTTGCCAGATTTCGCTGGCGCTGCGCTTTTCCGGTATTTCGAGCTGCTCGCGGCGGGTCAGCCACCACCAGGTGCCCCACAAGCCTAAAGCAAGCCAGATACCCGGGAAGATGCCGGCGAGGAACAGCTTAGAAATCGACACGTTGGCGGCCACGCCGAAGATCACGAAGCCGATCGAGGGCGGGATGATCGGGCCGATCACGCCGCAGGCGGCGATCAGACCTCCCGATCGCGCCTTGTCGTGGCCGGCCTTGACCATCATCGGCAGAAGGAGTGCGGTCAGCGCCGCGGCGTCGGCCACCGCAGAGCCCGAGAGCGCCGACAAGATGCAGGCCGCGATGATGGTCACATAGCCCAGGCCGCCGCGCACATGGCCCACCAGCGCCATGGCGAAATTTACGATGCGGCGCGACAGGCCGCCGGTGTTCATCACCTCACCGGCCAGCATGAAAAAGGGCACGGCCAACAGTGGAAAGCTGTTGGAGCCTTCAATGAGGTTTTGCGCCAGGATGGTGGCGTCGAAGTTGCCCAGGTGCCACATGAGGGCGACGCCGCAAAGCAGCAGCGCGAAGGCAATGGGCACGCCCAGTGCCATGACGGCTAGCAGCGAGCCCAGGAAGACGGCGATGGTCATTGGATATTGCCTCCGGCGGTCACTTGACGGGCGCAGGGGTGTCGATCGGCTCTTCCTCCGACTCGCGGATACCCACGAGTTCGTCCTCGGAAAGCTCGCCGCGCAGCAGACGCCACAGGTCGTGCAAAAGAATGACGGTGGACGAGGCGGCGAACACCACCCCGCCTGCGTAGAAGATCGATTGCGGCACTTCCATCACCGGGCTGAGAGATTCGGTGTTCAGGCTGGCCAGCGTCCAGGCGCCTGTCCCGAGCAGCCAGCAGGCCCAGAGCATCAGCAGGTGCCCCAGCACCAGGCAGAGCTTCTTGCCTGCAACGCCCAGGCGAGCGACCAGCATGTCGGTCCCCAAATGGGCGCGCTCATGCATCGCGATCACCCCGCCCAGGAAGGTGAGCCACACGAAAAGCCAGCGAGAGAGTTCCTCTGACAAGGTAATGCCGGAGTTGAAGGCGTAGCGCATGACTACGTTGCCGAAAACCAGCACCACCATCACCGCGAGGCACGCCACGATGGCCCAGCCCAGAAGGCGGCAATAGGCATCAATGAGTTTTTTCATCGGGGGATTCCTCAAGTGGCTTTAATGTACTAACTAGGGAGTTGTGAGCGGTCTCGGGAAAATACCTATGCCGATCCAACATTCCCTGCTAGCTGTTATGCCGCTGCGTTATTCCAGACGAAGCGCAGGACGAGGTCCTGGACCAATTCGCGGCTCAGGGTGCTGGCTTTTCCGTCCTCAGACTTGTCGCCAAAAATCAAACCGAAGGTGTGCCGGTTGGACACATTGAAGAAGGTCAGCGCCGAGATGACCGAGTGGATTTCGACTGCGTCCAGCCCCT
>CANFQF010000204.1 GCA_947449025.1 Comamonadaceae bacterium | reverse complement strand
GATGCAGACTGCCTGCACCGCGACGCCCTGCGCGCCCGCGAGCGCCTGGGGCCGGGCCTGTGGCTGGCGGTGGAACTGGCAGGCGAGGCCGGAGACGACCTCTGGCTCGCGCAGATGCTCGCCCTGGCCGAGGCGGCCGGCCTGCGCCCGGTGGCGGCGGGCGGGGTGCTGATGCATCGGCGCTCACGCAAGCCGCTGCAGGACGTGCTCACCGCGGTGCGCGAGGGTCGGCCGGTGGCCGACTGCGGCTTCGCGCTGCAAGCCAATGCGCAGCGGCACCTGCGCTACCGGGCGCAACTGGCGCGCCTCTACCCGCGCGCACTGCTCGAGGCCACCCGCGCGGTCGCTGCGCGCTGCCGCTTCGAGCTGGGCGACATCCAGTACAACTACCCGCTGGAGTCGGTGCCGCCGGGGCGCAGCCCGATCAGCCAGCTCACGCGCCTGACCCTGCAGGGTGCACGCCGCCGCTACCCGCAAGGCCTCACGCCGGCTCACCGCGCGCAGCTGGCCAAGGAGTTGCGCCTGATCCAGGCCAAGCGCTACGAGATGTTCTTCCTCACGGTGGAGGACATCGTGCGCTTTGCCCGCGGCCAGGGCATCCTGTGCCAGGGGCGCGGCTCCTCGGCCAACTCGCTGGTCTGCTATTGCCTGCACATCACCGAGGTCTCGCCCGAGCGCTCCAATCTGCTGTTCGAGCGCTTCATCAGCATGGAGCGCCACGAGGCGCCGGATATCGACGTCGACTTCGAACACCAGCGGCGCGAGGAGGTGATTCAGTACATCTACCGCAAGTACGGACGCGACCGCGCCGCCATCGCCGCCGTGGTGGTGCGCTATCGACCGCGCATGGCGCTGCGTGACGCCGGCATGGCGCTGGGCATCGACGCGCGCCTCATCGACGCCTTCGCGAAAGACCAGCAGTGGTTCGACAAGGACATCGACGAGGAGCGGCTGGCGAAGTTCCAGGCCGAGGTGCTGGAGGCCAAGGTGTTGCAGGAAGCGTGCGGGCCAGGGACTTCTGGCCCCGATAACCCTGCAAGCCAAGGCGATGGCGGTGGTGCAAGCGATGCTGCCGTCGCCTCAGGCACAGAGGGCCCGGCCACGCCACACCGGCTCGCGCTGTGGCTGTCGGTGGCGCGCGCGCTGTGCGGCTTCCCGCGCCACCTGAGTCAGCACGTCGGCGGCTTCGTGCTGACGCAAGACCGCCTGACCCGCCTGGTGCCGGTAGAAAACGCCACCATGCCCGAGCGCTCCGTCATCCAGTGGGAGAAGGACGACCTGGAGGCCATGGGACTGCTCAAGGTCGACGTGCTGGCCCTGGGCATGCTCAGCGCCCTGCGCCGTTGCCTGCAGCGTGTCAACGCCTGGCGGGGCTCGGCGCTGCGCCTGCAGGACATTCCCGAGGAAGACCCGAAGGTCTACGACATGCTGTGTCGCTCAGACACGGTGGGCGTGTTCCAGGTCGAGAGCCGGGCCCAGCGTGCCATGCTGCCGCGGCTGCGCCCGCGCACCTATTACGACCTGGTGGTGCAGGTGGCCATCGTGCGGCCCGGGCCCATTCAGGGCGGCATGGTGCACCCTTACCTGCAGGCGCGTGAGCGAAGGCGGCAGGGCCTGCCCATTGACTACATCAAGCAGGAGCTGGCCCTGCCCCTGGGCCGCACCCTGGGCGTGCCGATCTTCCAGGAGCAGGTGATGCAACTGTCCATGGTGGCCGCCGCCTTCACCGCGGGCGAGGCCGACGCCCTGCGCCGCGGCATGGCCGCCTGGAAGCGCAAGGGCGGTGTACAGCGCTTTCGCGAGCCGCTGGTGCAGGGCATGGTGGCGCGCGGCTACCCGCAGGACTTTGCCGAGGGCATCTTCCGGCAGATCGAGGGCTTCGGCGAGTACGGCTTTCCGGAGAGCCACGCGGCCAGCTTCGCGCTGCTGGTGTACTTCAGCAGCTGGTTCAAGTGCCACGAGCCGGCCTGCTTTCTGGCCGCGATGCTCGACGCCCAGCCCCTGGGCTTTTACACCCCCTGGCAACTGGTCCAAGACGCGCAGCAGCACGGCGTGGAGGTGCGGCCGGTGGATGTGACGGCCAGCGACTGGGACTGCACGCTGGAGCCCTCGGGCCCGCAGCCCGCTGTACGTCTGGGCCTGAGGCTGGTGGCCGGCCTGCAGGAGACGGCGGCGCGGGCCCTGGTGGCCGCGCGTGCAGAGGCGCCGTTTTCGGATGTGGAAGACCTGGCCCTGCGCGCCGGTCTCGACCGCGGCGCCATGGGCCTGCTGGCCTCGGCCGACGCCCTGTCCACCCTGGCCGGCCACCGGCGTCAGCAGGTCTGGGCTGCCACCGTCCATCGCCGCCCGCGTGGCTTGCTGCAAGACGCGCCGGTGCACGAAGACCTGCTGCGTTTGCCCGCAGCGGCAGAAGGGGAGGACATCGTCTTTGACCACGCCGCGCTGGGCTTGAGCCTGCGCCGTCATCCCCTGGCCTTGCTGCGCGAGCGCCTGGACGCCCTGGGCTGGCGCAGTGCCGGCGCGCTGCAGGCTTTGCGCGATGGTGGCCTGGCCCGCGCCTGCGGCCTGGTCACGATGCGCCAGCGACCCGGTACGGCCAAGGGCGTGATGTTCGTCTCGCTGGAGGACGAGAGCGGTTGCGTCAACGTCATCGTCTGGCCCGCCCTGGTGACGGCGCAACGCGACGTCTGGCTATGTGCCCGCTTGCTGGCGGTGGAGGGCACCTGGCAGCGCGACGAGCCCAGCGGTGGCCAGGTGCGGCACCTGGTGGCGCGGCGCGCCTGGGACCTGTCGCACCTGCTGGGGCGGCTGGCAGAGCGCGGGCGCAGCCGCGACTTTCACTAGCTTTGTGCGCCGGTGCTTCTCGCGGGGCTGCTCCCGCCCGCTGCGTCCCGATCAGCGGGTGGGAGCCGTGCGTCCCAGCCGATCCTGGATCAAGGGCAGCCTTGTCTTCATAGGCCACGCCCCCCGTGTCCCGCGGTGCCTTGCCAGGGACCGTGCGATTGAGCCAGGCGCGCCGGCTCTCCTGCGGGCTGGCGCCCGGGCGGGAGTCGCAGGCGGGGTCTCACTCGGCGGGTTCTATCGTTGGCTCAAAACAGAGCCGCTTGCGCGGAGCAAGTATGCTATCAGGCCGCTCGGGCTAACGGCCGATCAGAAGGCCGGGCCAGCCTGATCTTCAGGCCGCACGGCCGCTGTAGTACTGTCTGATCTCAGCGAGGTAGCCAGGGCGCTTGCGCGCCGAGCTGTTCTTGAGCCCGCCGGGCTTATTCTGCACCGCCGCTGCAATCCCAACCGCTTCTTCCGCGCTCAGGTTGTATTTCTCCATGAGCCTCTTGATCTCGGCACGGCCCTGCATGACTTCTTCCGCCCGCTGCTTGGCAATTTGCACCTCGAGGGCCTTTTTTCGCTCCTCCGCCGCCTTGATCGTGCGGGCGATTTCGGCTTCGAGGGCTGCTTTCTGATCGATCAGGACTTGCACAGAAGACATGGAATACCTCGACAAGGTGAGTAGGTGGAGGCCATCGTAGACCCCGGGTTCAGGCCAATACCCACGGATTCCCGCCATCACTCACAGTTCCTCTCGTTTTTGCTGATAACAGACAGCCGGTGAGAAAGTCGTTTGCCGCCAACCCTCTGCACTGCGATGATCCCCGCATAGGCAGTAGCAATGGCAATGGCGCGACGGTTTCTTTTCTTTCTGATTTGCTTGTGGCAAACCCTGGCGCAGGCGAATGCGCCCGACCTGCGTCTGGAGCAGGCCCTGCTGAAAGACCCGCAGGCGCGGCTGTCGATCGAGCAGGTGGCGGCCTCCGAATTCGCGCCCCACAAGGTCAACCAGATCCTGGGGTTCGTGCCCGGCGCAGTCTGGATCCGCCTTCAGGTCCGGCCGGAGCAAGGCGGGGCTGCACGGGGCCCGATCAATTTCGCACTGAGGATCGGCCCCAACAATCTGGAGCAGATCGAGCTTTATTTCCAGCGTGAGGGCCAGTGGGTCAGGCAGGTGCGCGGTTCGATGACGCCCCAGGCCAGTCGCGATTGCCAGGATTACCTGCATTGCTTCAACATGGACGCCTGGCCTCCCGATGCCGGGCCCTTGTATCTGCGCGTCGAGCACCGTGGCTTTTTGGCCCCCCAAATCGAAGTGCAAACGCCAGACAGCTTGCCTGGTGCGGTTGCCGTCCGAACACGTAACTTGGCGGTATCCATGGTCATCGGCGTGGCCCTGCTGGCCGTGGGCCTCGTGCTGCTTCTGACCGACCGCTCCCGACTGCTCTTGATCTTTTGCGGATTCCAGGTGTCTATCCTGCTGCATGTGGCTTCCAACGCCGGTCTCCTGGCCAGCGCTTGGCCGTCGGTATCCGGGCCGACACTGGCGGCCCTCAACGGCTTGCTCCTGATCCTTCGGGTGACGATGACCGGGGTCCTGGGCTGGGCCATCATTGCGCCGCACCAGCCCACGCGGCTCTACCGGCGGGCAGGCGGGCTGCTGCTGCTGATATGCGCAGGCAGTGCCGTTCTGATCCTTTCAGGGCACAAGCAGCAGGGAATTCAGGCTGGCACCTTTGCCTATCTACTTGTTCCCTTCGGGCAACTCTACGGCACCTGGTCGGCCAGAAATCTGCCGACCTCCCATCGCCGTGTGCTGACGGGTGCGAGCCTCATCTATATCGCCATGCTGGTCTTCGGCGTGCTGCCAATCCTTTTCGACTACCCACTGTTTTCTGACCTCGCCCAGTACCATCACGTCTCCGACTGGCGGCTCAACGGCGCTCCGGTCGCTTTGGTTTTTCTCTGGCTGACCATGATGGAGCGCTCGTTCCAGCAGCGCACGCGGGCGCAGGAGTTGGAGGTATTGCGCCAACAAGCCGAGGCAGCCAAGCTCAATAAGTCCGAAGCGGATGAACGCAGCGCCTTGATTGACATGCTCACCCACGAGCTGAAGAACCCACTGGGCACCATCCGCTTTGCGCTGGCCTCTTTGCGGGAGAACTCGCGGCTCGATGACGAAGGTCGACTGCGGATCCAGACCGTTGATGTCTCTACGCGCCGGATGGACGAACTGGTCGAGCGTGTGGCGAACTTCGCCAAGATCGAGCGTGTCATGCCGAGGGCCAACCCGGTGCCACTCGATGCCACCGCCTTGGTCCAGGATCTGCTGGCGGATCTTCCGGGGTCCGAGGGCTGGGAGGTTCAGTTGCAAGCGGGAGCGACCTTCCGCTGCGACCGGCAGTTGCTCTGTGTGGTTCTCGAAAACCTGATGACCAACGCGAGCAAGTACGGTCTGCCCGGAAAACCCGTGCGCATCGATGTGGCCCTGCTGGATGGAGGTGGGGCCGCCTCTGCGCCGGGTCACACGCCCGCGCGGGATGCGGGAGCCCCCCAACGCTGGGCTCGCTTTGAAATCAGCAACCAGGTCGACCCCGCCAACATGCCCGATGATGCCAGCCTGTTCGACCGCTACTACCGTCACCCGAATTTTTCGAACAAGTCGGGCATGGGGCTTGGCCTCAGCGT
>CANFQF010000203.1 GCA_947449025.1 Comamonadaceae bacterium | reverse complement strand
GGCCTGTTCGAGTTCAAGGTCGACCCGGCCAAGGCGATTTCGATTGACGAAGTCGAACCGGCCAAAGAGATCGTCAAGCGCTTTGCCACTGGCGCCATGTCGCTGGGCTCGATCTCGACTGAAGCCCACGCCACCCTGGCCATTGCGATGAACCGCATCGGCGGCAAGTCCAACACCGGCGAAGGCGGCGAGGACCCGGCGCGTTACCGCAATGAGTTGAAGGGCATCCCGATCAAGAAGGGTGACACCCTGGCCAGCGTCATCGGCAAGGACGTGGTCGAGGTCGACCTGCCCTTGGAGGCCGGCGACTCCCTGCGCTCACGCATCAAGCAGGTGGCCTCCGGCCGCTTCGGTGTGACCGCCGAGTACCTGGCCTCCGCTGACCAAGTGCAGATCAAGATGGCCCAGGGCGCCAAGCCCGGCGAGGGCGGCCAGCTCCCCGGCGGCAAGGTGAGCCAGTACATCGGCAAGCTGCGCCACTCGGTTCCCGGTGTGGGCCTGATCTCGCCCCCGCCGCACCACGACATCTACTCGATCGAAGACCTGGCGCAGCTGATTCACGACCTGAAGAACGTGGCGCCCCATGCCTCCATCAGTGTGAAGCTGGTGTCTGAAGTGGGCGTGGGCACCATTGCCGCGGGCGTGGCCAAGTGCAAGAGCGACCATGTGGTGATCGCCGGCCATGACGGCGGCACCGGGGCCTCGCCCTGGTCCTCCATCAAGCACGCGGGCGGCCCCTGGGAAATCGGCCTGGCCGAAACCCAGCAGACCCTGGTGCTCAATCGTTTGCGCAGCCGCATTCGTGTGCAGGCCGACGGCCAGATGAAGACCGGCCGTGACGTCGCCATCGGCGCGCTCCTGGGCGCCGATGAATTCGGCTTCGCCACCGCGCCCCTGGTGGTCGAGGGCTGCATCATGATGCGCAAGTGCCACCTCAACACCTGCCCGGTGGGCGTGGCCACGCAGGACCCGACCCTGCGCAAGAAGTTCTCCGGCAAGCCCGAGCATGTCGTCAATTACTTCTTCTTCATCGCCGAAGAAGTGCGCCAGATCATGGCGCAACTGGGTATCCGCAAGTTCGACGACATGATCGGCCGCGCCGACCTGCTGGACATGCGCAAGGGCGTCGAGCACTGGAAGGCGCGTGGCCTGGACTTTGGCCGCCTGTTTGCGCTGCCCCAGGTGCCGGCCGACGTCGCTCGCTACCACGTGGCCGACCAGGACCACGGCCTGGAAAAGACGCTCGACCGCATCCTGATCGAGAAGTCCAAGCCGGCGATCGAAAAGGGCGAGAAGGTCCAGTTCATGGAGAAGGCACGCAACGTCAACCGCTCGGTGGGCGCCATGCTCTCCGGCGCACTGACGAAGGTGCACCCTGAAGGCCTGCCGGACGACAGCATTCGCATCCAGCTCGAGGGCACCGGCGGCCAGTCCTTCGGCGCCTTCCTGGCCCGGGGCATCACGCTGTACCTGATTGGCGACGCCAACGACTACACCGGCAAGGGCCTCTCGGGCGGTCGTGTGGTGGTGCGCCCCAGCCTCGACTTCCGCGGCGAAGCCGTGCGCAACATCATCATCGGCAACACCGCGCTGTACGGCGCGACCACCGGCGAGGCCTTCTTCGCGGGCGTCGCCGGCGAGCGCTTTGCGGTGCGTCTTTCGGGCGCCACCGCGGTGGTCGAAGGCACCGGTGACCACGGCTGCGAGTACATGACCGGCGGTACTGTCGCCGTGCTGGGCAAGACCGGCCGCAACTTCGCTGCCGGCATGTCGGGTGGCGTGGCCTTCGTCTATGACGAGGATGGTCAGTTTGCCAGCCGTTGCAACACCGCCATGGTCTCCATGGACAAGGTGCTGCCCGCCGCCGAGCAAAAGGCCGCTGCCACCAAGACCCGGCTGCACGCAGGCGAGACCGACGAGGTTTTGCTCAAGAAGCTGCTGGAAGACCACAACCGCTGGACCGGCAGCAAGCGGGCCCGCGAACTGCTGGACAACTGGGAGCAGACCCGCGCGAAGTTCGTCAAGGTCTTCCCCAACGAGTACAAGCGCGCCCTGGCCGAGATGCACGAGCGCGATGTGGCCGAGGCCAGCACCGGCAATAACGCCCAGGCCGCTGTGCGCGACGGCGTCGCCGCTGCTTGATCCCCCGAACGAGAAAGAAATACGGAGCACACCATGGGAAAAGTCACCGGCTTCATGGAGTTCGAGCGCTTGGAAGAGGGCTATAAGCCCGTCACCGAGCGCGTCAAGCACTACAAGGAATTCGTCATCGGCCTCGATGACGCACAGGCCAAGCAGCAGGGCGCCCGTTGCATGGACTGCGGCACGCCGTTTTGCAACAGCGGTTGCCCGGTCAACAACATCATTCCGGACTTCAACGACCTGGTGTTCCGCGAGGACTGGGAAGACGCCTTCTCCGTTCTGGACTCGACCAATAACTTCCCCGAATTCACCGGCCGCATCTGCCCCGCACCTTGCGAGGCGGCCTGCACGCTCAACGTGAACGACGACGCGGTGGGCATCAAGTCCATCGAGCACGCCATCATCGACCGCGCCTGGGAGCATGGCTGGGTCAAGCCCCGTCCGGCCGCCCACAAGACCGGCAAGAAAGTCGCCGTCGTCGGCGCTGGCCCCGCCGGCCTGGCCGCGGCCCAGCAGTTGGCCCGTGTCGGCCATGATGTGACCTTGTTCGAGAAGAACGACCGCATCGGCGGCCTGCTGCGTTACGGCATTCCCGACTTCAAGATGGAGAAGTCGCACATCGACCGCCGTGTGGAGCAGATGAAGGCCGAAGGCGTTACCTTTCGTACCGGCGTGATGGTGGGCGAACTGCCCAAGGACTCCAAGGTGACCAATTGGGCCAAGGAGACCATCTCTCCCGAGCAGCTCAAGAAAGAATTCGACGCGGTGCTGCTCACCGGCGGCGCCGAGCAGTCTCGTGACCTGCCGGTGCCCGGCCGCGACCTCGACGGCGTGCACTTCGCCATGGAGTTTTTGCCGCAGCAAAACAAGGTCAATGCCGGCGACACGCTCAAGGGCCAGCTGCGCGCCGATGGCAAGCACGTCATCGTCATCGGCGGTGGCGACACTGGCAGCGACTGCGTGGGCACCAGCAACCGCCACGGCGCCCAGAGCGTGGTGCAGTTCGAACTCATGCCCCAGCCGCCCGAGCAGGAGAACAAGCCCCTGGTCTGGCCCTACTGGCCGACCAAGCTGCGCACCTCCTCCAGCCATGAGGAGGGCTGCGAGCGTGAGTTCGCCATTGCCACCAAGGAATTCATCGGCGAAAAGGGCAAGGTCACCGGCCTCAAGACCGTCCGCATCGAGATGAAAGACGGCAAGATGGCCGAAGTGCCCGGCACTGAGCAGATCATGAAGGCCGACCTGGTGCTATTGGCCATGGGCTTTGTGGCCCCTGTCGGCACCGTGCTCGACGCCTTCGGTGTGGATAAAGACGCGCGCGGCAACGCCAAGGCCACGACCGAAGAGGCCGGCGGCTACGCCACCAACGTGGCCAAGGTCTTTGCCGCCGGCGACATCCGTCGCGGCCAGTCCCTGGTGGTGTGGGCGATCCGCGAAGGCCGACAGGCGGCGCGGGCGGTGGACGAGTTCCTGATGGGGGCGAGCGTTTTGCCGCGTTGATCAATGCGATGGGCCCCGGATGGGCCTTCGCTGGCGGTCTTTGGGTCCGCGCAAAAGGGGGCTGGGTTTCCAGTCCTCTTTCTTTTTGGTGGTGCGTCATGGGGGCGCTGGTGCTCTGACCCGGCCTGGGCTTGGATCGATTGACAGGACTGTATCCCATCAGATACAGTCGCTCATGACAAAGATCTATACGACGGAAGTATTTGATCTGTGGTTCGAGTCTCTTCGGGACAGGCTCGCCGCTCGTCGAATCCAGGCGCGCATCGATCGGGTCGAAGACGGAAACCTCGGGGACCACAAGTCATTGGCTCAGGGGGTCTTTGAATTGAGGATTCATCATGGCCCTGGATATCGCGTCTACTTTGCCCAGCGCGGGGAGGCGATCGTGATCCTCTTGGCCGGGGGCGACAAGTCGAGTCAAGCCAGGGATATCCAAATTGCGCAGGAGCTGGCGCGTCAACTGAAGGAGTAACAGATGGCTGCCCTCAAGCTACGTGAATGGAACAGTGCCGCGCACCTCAAGACCGAGGAGGACATGGCGCTTTATCTCGAGGCTTGTCTGCAGGAGGCGGGGGATGACGCTGCCTTCATTGCCAAGGCCCTGGGCACGATTGCCCGCGCCAAAGGCATGTCCGATGTCGCGCGCGACACCGGTCTGGGCAGGGAGAGCCTCTACAAGGCGCTCTCAGGGGAAGGAAACCCCAGCTTCGCGACCATCCTCAAAGTCACCCGAGCGCTCGGGATCCAGTTGCACGCTGGCCCTGTGCGGGCTGTCTGACCCAGCGCAATGCCGGGCCTGCGCTAGCGCGCTGAATCAGCGCGCCAAAAAGCCCCGCGCCTTCAAGGCCTCGCCCAGCCGGTCGCGCCCCCTCATGGCTTCAGGGCCGCGAACGCGGTGGAGCGAGTGCTCGGCCCAATCGCCGTTGGACTTCATCTGTTGTGACTTGTAGAAGTCCGCCATCGTGGCCACGTAGCGGTCGACGGGCTCACCCTGTGCTGCCGTGTCGTAGCGTTCCCGGTGGAGCACGGCCTCGATGGGCAGGCGTGGTTTGATGGAAGTCGGCCGCGCCGGGTCCGGATAGCCCACGCACATCCCAAAGACGGCGACGGTGCGTGGCGGCAGGCCCAGTTCGGCGGCCACTTCTTCTGGCCTGTCACGCATGCCGCCGATGTAGACCACCCCCAAGCCCTGCGCCTCGGCGGCCACCGCGGCGTTTTGCGAGGCCAGTGCGGCGTCCATCGCGCCGACCAAAAGCAGTTCGAGGTAGTCCAGTCCGTCACGCGGTCGATTGCGTCGCTCACCCACTGCCTCAAGCCGGGCGAGATCCGCCAGCCAGACCAAATACAGCGGGCACTCGCGGATATGGCGCTGGTCGCCCCCCAGGCGCGACAGCCGCTCCTTGGTGGCCGGATCCTCAACAGACACCACGCTCCAGGTTTGCAGGTTGGAGGAGGTCGATGCCGACTGGGCGGCAGCAATCATCATTTCAAGCGCTTGCTTCGGCACTGGCTGCGGCGTGTAGGCGCGCACCGAGCGGTGACTCAGGAGCAAGGCGAGGGCCGGATCTTCGGCAACTTCCGGCAGTGACGGGGCATCAGCGCCGTAGCGCGCCTGGAGCAGGGAGGAGAGGGGGGTGTGGGTCGTCATGGGAAAAAATGTCCTTGGGGCTTGGGGGCGGCACCGTGAGCGGTGCAGGTGGGTGGCCCGCTGTTGGCGCAGCGAGGTCGTCTGTTTTCGGTGAATTCAGATAGCCCGAAACCGATGCACGGAGGTGATCCCCGGGGGGATCGTCTCTGGGTCCATCAGCGCGGTGCCATGGTCGAGGGTTTGATCAGCCGTTTCCAGCGCGCCACCTCGTCGCGAATGTGCGACTCGAACTCCTGCGGGCTGGAGACGCGCACGTCGCCATCAATCACCGCCAGGCGCTTTCTCACCTCGGGGTCGGCCAG
>CANFQF010000202.1 GCA_947449025.1 Comamonadaceae bacterium | reverse complement strand
GCGCTTGATCGCGCCGGCGTCTTCCATGCGGATCATCACGCTGGTGAGAAGCCCCTCGAACACGCGGGGCGGCGCGAAGTAATAGGTGGGACCGATCTCCTTGAGGTCGATGGTCACCGTGGCGGCCGACTCGGGGCAGTTCACCACATAGCCGCAGGCCAGCCACTGGGCGTAGCTGAAGATGTTCTGCCCGATCCAGGCCGGCGGCAGGTAGGCCAGCACCTCCTCTGCGGCGGTCAGCTTGTCGAACTCGGCGCCGGCGCGGGCGCGATCGAGCAGCGAGGCGTGCGTGTGCACCACGCCCTTGGGCGTGCCGGTGGTGCCGGAAGTGAAGAACATGGCCGCCGGCTCGTCGGCCTGGCCACGGGTCACTTCACCGGCGATGAACTGGGGATGCTGCTGCGAAAAAACCTGGCCGGCGGCGATCAGCTCGTCGAGCGAGGCGAGACCCGGCTCGTCGTACTTGCGCAGGCCACGCGGGTCGTCGAAATAAAGCTGCGCCAACTGCGGGCACTGGGGACGGATTTCGAGCAGCTTGTCGACCTGCTCCTGGTCCTCGGCGAAGGCAAAGCGCACCTCGGCGTTGTTGATCGGGAACACGCACTCGGCAGCGGCCGCGTCCTGATAGAGGGGGACGGGAATCGCGCCCAGCGACTGCGCCGCCAGCATGGTGGCGTACAGGCGCGGCCGGTTGGCCCCCAGCACCACCATGTGCTCGCCCCGGCGCAGGCCGGCCTGGTGCAGGCCACTGGCAATCTGCTCGACGAGTTGCGCCAGATGGGCCCAGGTGAGGGTTTGCCAGATGCCGTATTCCTTCTCGCGCATGGCGGCGCTCTCACCGCGCTCGCGGGCATGCTTGAAAAGCAGCTGGGGGAAGGTCTCCAGGGTCATGGCTTTGTGTGTCCGTCATCCCGCCCGCGCAGGTGCGCGATCGGGTCGGGCTGATTCTTTCCCCGGACCGGCGAAGAAACTGTTCGTCGCAGGACAGTGTCGGCTAGGGTTAACCCGATGTCGCGGCGGATGCCGACGCCGCTGAGCGGCGCGCTTGCGCTAGCGTTGGCCGATGAAAAAAAGATACTTTTTTCGCATGCGCGGTGCGTACGCAGGGGAGCTTGCGGCGGTCGGGGTTGCGGTCGGGGTTGCCGTGCTGGTTGCGGTTGGGTTCGCCCTGAGCCCAGCCTTCGCCTGGGCCTCGGATGAGCCCGGGGCACTGCCGCGCCCCGCTGCAAGGCAGGCCTGTCAATCGGTCAGCCGCTGGACCTGCGAGGTCGCGCATGCGCTGGGGCGCGGGGTGAACCTGGGCAATGCGCTGGACGCACCGCGCGAAGGGGACTGGGGCCTCCGCCTGGAGCCTGAGTTGTTGGACAGAGCCAGTCGCCACTTTCAGACGGTGCGCCTGCCGGTGCGCTGGAGCAACCATGCCTCAGCGGACGCGCAGGCGCGCCTCGATGAGGGCTTCGCCCGACGGGTGGACGCGGTGATCGACCGGCTGCTGGCAGGCGGGGGCTTTGTCATCCTGGACATGCACCACTACAAACAGTTGACTGGCGGTCCAAGACACCCCAACGAGTTCGCGGTGGACCCGGCGGTGGCGGAGGCACGGCTGGTGAACCTGTGGCGGCAGATCGCCGCACGCTACCGAGACCGGCCGCCGCGCCTGCTGTTCGAATTGCTCAATGAGCCGGAGGGAGAAGCGCGGGATGCGTTGGGGGATGTATCAGGGCTTGCATCGCGTGACCGATCAGGTGCGGCATTCGGCGCGGCATCAGCCGCCACATCAACTGCGGCACCCGCCCGGGCGCTCGGCGGCGTGCGCTGGAACCGCCTGGCGGCGCGGGCCCTGGCTGCAGTGCGCGAGACCAATCCCGAGCGGGTGGTACTGATCGGCCCCGACGACTGGAACCACCCGCGCGGTTTGATCCGGCTACGGCTGCCGCCAGACCGGCACCTGATCGTCGCCATTCACAGCTACGACCCCTTTGACTTCACCCACCAGGGCGTGCCCTGGCGCCAGCCGGTGCTGCCCCTGGGCCGGCCTTGCTGCGACGCTGCCCAGCGCCAGACGCTGCGCGAGGCCCTGGACACCGCCACCGCATGGAGTCGAACAACAGGGGTGCCGCTGCATCTGGGCGAGTTCGGCGCCTACCGGGAAGCACCGATGGAATCACGCGCCGCCTACGCCCGCATGGTGCGCGAGGAAGCCGAGGCCCGCGGCATCGGCTGGGCGTGGTGGGAGTTCGCCTCGGACTTTTCGCCGGTGTGGGATGCGGGCAAGGGGCAGTGGGTGGAGCCGCTAAGAAGGGCGCTGGGAATCGTGCTCTCGCCCTGACGCGAAGGCGGGCGCTCACCCGCCGGACGGAATCAATTCAAGCGACAAAGGCGCGAAACTCGGAGGGGTCATCGAGAACCTTATCGGCCGGGTCATCCACCGGACTGAGTTCGCGTACGGACTCTTCACCGCTTGACAGATTCATCCTTGACGCCATACCGGCGTCTCAGGCTTTGGATATGTTCCAAATCCGTCTCTCCGCTGATGGCCAACCGGGCTGTCTCAAGACGCCCCACACAGAACTGCACCCGATTGATCGACATCACCTCATGGTTGAGACCTCGCAGGTGGCTAACAAGTTCTTCGACAGAGAAAACACCCGCTGGGACACCGGTCTTGAACACCGAAGACCCCGCAAAAACCACGGACGATTGGATGGCGCCCTCAGGCAGGAAATCGAGCAAACCGCGGACTGCCCTCACGTGCCGAATATTCTGAAAAAGGGGGTTCTGAAACCTGAACTTGGCACCAAAGATCACCTGCGTCCAGGTGGCGTGGCCCTCGTTGGCAAAGATCCAACCCTTGAAGGACTTGGTTTCGATGACAAACACTCCAAACCGCGACACAAGAATATGGTCAATCTGGGTTGTACCGTCGGCGAGAGGGAGAGTGATGTGATTCAGAAGGTGAAAATCTGGCGCAGCAAAGTTAGCCTGTAATTGGCGCGAAACGACCGCCTCGCCATGGTTCTGAAATGATGACCATCGCAGCCGCACGAAGCCTGCGCGCCAAGAGCCAAGGCGCCCCAAGCCAAATCCAATTGCAAAGGCGACGAGGATGTAGAGGATCGCGGTCTGTTTCATTTCACTATGCTGCTACCACTGGGCATCCGCAGGCGGGTCAAAACGTGTCGCGAGCATAGAACGCCTGCGCATTGAATGCGAGGCTCCAGCGGCCGCAAGAGCGCGCCGACCTGGCTTATTCGGGGCGTATGGATGGACCGGGCGAGGAAGGCGGCGGGTACGTTGGGCGCTTATCGAGGGAACCCGTAACCCCAAGGGTCTGCACCATTGGCGTGTTTAATCAGGCACGCGAAGATCTTCTGGGCCAGATCGGTGACGCCAACCAAAATGCCGACGGAAACCAAATAAAACAGCGAAACAATCCCATGCAAGACAAGCCCGCTCCGAATGGTGTGGGTCAGGCCCCGGCCTGGCCCTGCGCAGTGAACGCTACCCTCAGCACCAAGGAAATCTTCGAGAAGGAGTCTGCATGAACATCGGCTACGTTGGGCTGGGCAGCATGGGGGGCGCCCTCGCCCGCCGCCTTCAACTGACCCACCCGCTGCGGGTGTATGACCTGAACCCGCAGGCTGTTGCGCGCATGGTCGAGGCTGGGGCCACCGCCTGCGCCAGCCTGGGCGAGCTGGCCGCGGGCTGCGACATCATTTTTCTGTGCCTGCCCAAGTCCGAGCATGTCCGCGCGGCGATCTTCGGCTCTGGCGGACTGGCCAGCACGCTCAAGCCCGGCACGCTGCTGGTGGACCAGACCACCGGCGACCCACGAGCGACGCAGGCCATGGCTGCGGAGCTGGCAACGCAAGGCGTGACACTGATCGACGCGCCCGTCAGCGGCGGCGCCGCTGGCGCGCAGGCGGGCACCATCGCCATCATGCTGGGCGCGCAGGAGGCCGAGCGCGCGCGCATCGCACCGGTGCTGGCAGCAATCAGCCCCCATGTTTTCCATGCCGGCGGCGTTGGCACCGGCCAGGCGATGAAGCTGGTGAACAACCTAGTCTCGGGCGCCCAGCGCCTGTTGTCGATGGAGGGCCTCGCGCTGGCGGCCAAGAACGGCATCGCTCCGGAGCGGGCACTGCAGATCCTTTCGGCCGGGGGCGCGCGCAATGCCTTTTTCGAGAAGCAGGCTCCGGCCATCCTGCAGGGCAAGATGGATGTCGGCTTCACCCTCGGCCTGATGGCCAAGGACATGCGCCTGGCCTGCGAATTCAGTGCCGACTCTGGCGTGCCGGTGTTCTTTGGCGGCGTCGCCCACGAGGTCTACAAGATGTGCATCAGCCAGATGGGCGCCGAGGCGCAGGTGACCACGGCCGCCGTCGTGATGGACCGGCTCGCGGGCACGCAGGTGGTACCGGCACAGGCGAGCACCGCTGCGAATTGACCCGGCCATTGACTTCGGGCAAAACCGCAAAGGGCGGCACAGCCAGGCAAGCGAGCGAACGGCGGAGGATCGCAAGAATTCGAGGCATCGTGCGTGAGAAAATCATCGAAACAAGAGGCACTCTTTTGCATACTCAGGTCACGATGAGGAGCACCCTATGAGCCAGTCGGAACCCGACGAGCGCAACACCGAAAAGCCGGTCTACGGTCGGCAACTCAAGGCCGGACGCGACGAGCCGATTCTCGAGCCAGACCTGCCGATCATCGACGCCCACCACCACTTGTTCGACCGGCCCGCCAAGCCCGGTATGGCGCCCATTCGCTACCTGCTGGGCGACTACCTGGAAGACGCAAACGCGGGCCACCGCATCGTGGCCTCGGTCTATGTCGAGACGCTGGCCTACGCCCGCGCCGATGGACCCGAGGTGATGCGCGCTCTGGGTGAGGTTGAATTCGCCAACGGGATCGCGGCGGTGGCGGCCAGCGGCCGCTACGGCCCCTGCCGCGTGGCTGCAGGGATCGTGGGCTATGCCGACCTGCGCATGGGCGATGCGATCGCCCCACTGCTAGACCGCTGTCTCGAGGCAGCGCCCGACCGCTACCGCGGTATCCGCCAGGTGACCATGGTGCATTACACCGAGGCGCCCTACAAGTTCATCCCGGTGCGCCCGCCCAAGGACGTGATGACCAGCCCGGGCTTTCGCCCGGCCTTCGAGCACCTCGTCAAGCGCAATCTGAGCTTCGACGCCGCGGTGTTCCACCACCAGATCCCGGAAATCATCGCTGTGGCCGACGCCTTTCCCCAGGCCACCATCATCCTCAACCACTGCGGCAGCGCCATCCTGATGGACGAGACCGACGAGGCCGGCCGCCAGCGGGTGTTCGCGCATTGGCGTTCGCTGATGCGCGAGCTGGCGCGGCGTCCCAACGTCTATTGCAAGGTCGGCGGCATGGGCCTCATTCCCTGGCACTTCGGCCTGGAGACGCGGCGTGACCCGATCGGCTACCAGGAGCTGGCGAACCTGTGGGGTCCGTGGGTGACGGAGACGATCGAGGCCTTCGGCGCCGAGCGCTGCATGATGGAAAGTGACTACCCGCCTGATGGCCGCTCGGCCGGCTTCGTACCGCTGTGGAACGCGCTCAAGCACCTCGT
>CANFQF010000201.1 GCA_947449025.1 Comamonadaceae bacterium | reverse complement strand
GGCCGGATGCGGATGCCCGGCACCTCGGTAATGAACACCAGCTTGTCGGCTTGCAGGGCAGTAGCCACGCTGGTGGCCACGTCTTCCATGGTTAGATTGAAGGCCTCGCCGGTGGGCGAAAAGCCGAAGGGCGAGAGCAGCACCAGGCTGCCGGCCTCCAGCGTGCGGCTGATGCCGGCCACGTCGACCTTGCGCACACGTCCGGAGTGCTGAAAGTCCACTCCGTCGACCACACCCACAGGCATGGCGGTAATGAAGTTGCCGGAGATGACCCGAACGGTCGACCCGGCCATTGGCGTGTTGGGCAGGCCCTGGCTGAAGGCGGCCTCGATCTCGTAGCGCAGCTGGCCGGCGGCCTCCTGGGCGCAGTCAAGGGCGACTTCGTCGGTGATGCGAATGCCATGAGAGTAGCGGGCCTCGTGGCCCTTGAGCCTGAGTTGCTCATTGACCTGGGGCCGAAACCCGTGCACCAGTACGATCTTGACGCCCATGCTGAGAATGAGCGCCAGGTCCTGGGCGATGTGCGGCAGCTTGCCCGCGGCAATGGCTTCGCCGGCCAGGCCGATGACAAAGGTCTTGCCCCGGTGCATGTGGATGTACGGAGCCACCGACCGGAACCAGGGCACGAAGGTGAAGTTGAAGACGGCAGACATCTTGTGTCCAGTGTACGGGAAGGGGTCGGGCCGGACAGCGAGGGCCGGCGCCGGGCCCGATAATCACCCGCTCCAGCCTCTGTCCCCTCCGCCGTTTTGTCGCGTCTCCGCATCACCTTCCCCGAATCCCTGCCGGTTTCCGCCCGTCGTGAGGAAATCATGGCCGCCATCGCGGCCCACCAGGTGGTGATCGTCTGCGGCGAAACCGGCTCGGGCAAGACGACGCAGCTGCCCAAGATCGCCCTGAGTCTGGGCCGAGGGCGTCTGAACGCCCGCCCGGGCGAGCGGGGCCGCCTGATCGGGCACACCCAGCCGCGGCGGATCGCGGCCTCCAGCGTGGCCAAGCGCATCGCCGAGGAGCTGGATACGCCCCTGGGCGACGTGGTGGGCTACAAGGTTCGCTTTCAGGACCGGCTCTCGCGCGACGCCTCGGTCAAATTGATGACGGACGGCATCTTGCTGGCCGAAACCCAGACCGATCCGCTGCTGCAGGCGTATGACACGCTGATCATCGACGAGGCGCACGAGCGCAGCCTCAACATCGACTTCCTCCTAGGCTACCTGCGGCAGATCCTGCCGCGCCGGCCGGATTTGAAGATCGTGGTCACCTCGGCCACCATCGACGCGGAGCGTTTTGCGCAGCACTTTGCTTCCAGAAAAGGGCCAGCGCCGGTCATTTATGTGTCTGGCCGTACCTTTCCCGTGGAACAGCGCTGGAGGCCGTTTGAGGAGACCCGAGAGAAGGGCCTCAACGAGGCGATTGCTGAAGGTGTCGATGAACTCTGGAGTGGCAACGCCGGCGGCGACATCCTGGTCTTCTTGCCTGGCGAGCGCGAAATCCGCGAAGCCGCCGACCACCTGCGCGGCCACCTCGCGCACAGCCCCCTGACCCGCGGTGCCGAGGTCATGCCCTTGTTCTCGCGTCTGTCGCAGGCGGAGCAAGACCGGATTTTCGAAACCCACACCGGCCGGCGCATCGTGCTGGCCACCAACGTGGCCGAGACCTCGCTCACCGTCCCGGGCATTCGCTACGTCATCGACGCCGGCACCGCCCGCGTCAAGCGATACAGCTACCGCAGCAAGGTCGAACAACTGCTGGTCGAACCGATCAGCCAGGCTGCAGCCAACCAGCGCGCCGGCCGCTGCGGACGGGTGGCCGACGGCATCTGCATCCGCCTCTACGACGAGAAAGACTTCGCCGGCCGGCCGCGCTTTACCGACCCCGAGATCCTGCGCTCCTCCCTGGCAGGCGTGATCTTGCGCATGAAGGCACTGGGCCTGGGTTCGGTGGACGATTTCCCCTTTTTAGAGGCGCCGCAGCGCCGGGCCATCACCGACGGCTACCAGCTTCTGGGCGAGCTGGGCGCGGTGGACGAGGCCGGCGACCTGACCGAAGTGGGCCGCGAGCTCTCGCGGCTGCCGCTGGACCCCCGGGTGGGCCGCATGATTTTGGAGGGCCGCACCCGCGGCGCGCTGGCCGAGGTGCTGGTGGTGGCCTCGGCCCTGTCGGTTCAAGATGTGCGAGACCGCCCGATCGAGGCGCAGGCCCAGGCCGACCAGCAGCACGCCAAATTCGACGACGAAAAGAGCGAGTTCTCCGGCTACATCACGCTCTGGAACTGGTTGCATGACGCACGTGGCGGCCACCATGGCGCGCCCAAGGGCGCCCGACCTGCGGGCCCGCCAGGGCAGCGCTCCCCTGCCGCTGCAGCGACCAGCGGGGACAGCCACAAGCTTTCCAACCGCCAGTATGAGCAGCTGCTGCGGCAGAACTTCATCAATGTGCGCCGGGTGCGCGAGTGGCGCGACATCTACAGCCAGCTGCTCACGGTGGTGACCGAGCACCGCTGGCCGCAGAACACCCAGCCCGCCAGTTACGAGGCCCTGCACAAGTCCATGCTGGCGGGCCTCTTGGGCAACCTTGGCTGGAAGACCGAGGAGGGTGGCGGCAACAACCCGGCCACCGGCGCGCGGGCGAGTGGTCCTGGTGGTCCGGGTGGCAACAGCGCGAGCAGCGAATACCTGGGCGCGCGCGGCATCAAGTTTCACCGACACCCCGGCGCTCACCTGAAAAAGCGGCCGGGCCGCTGGATCGTCTGCGCCGAGCTGGTCGAGACCACACGCCTATTCGGGCGCGGCATTGCCAACATCGAGCCGCAGTGGGTGGAGGAGGTGGCGGGCCACCTGCTCAAAAAGCAGATGCTCGACCCCCATTGGGAAAAGAAGGCCGCCGAGGTGGTGGCGCTCGAGCGCGCCACTCTCTATGGGCTGGTGATCTACAGCGGTCGGCGGGTCTCTTTCGCGCGGGTAGACCAGGCCGGCGCGCGCGAGATCTTCATCCGCGAGGGGCTGGTCGAGGGCCAGTGGGACACGCCGCTGCCCTTCCTGACCGCCAATCGGAAGCTGGTGCGGCAGGTGGAGGAGATGGAGCACAAGTCGCGCCGGCAGGACGTGCTGGTGGACGACGAGCTGATCTTCGCCTACTACGACCAGCAGCTGCCAGCCGATGTCACAAGCGGGCACACCTTCGAGGGCTGGTACCGCACCGAGTCGCGCAAGAACCCGCAGCTTTTGCGCCTGACCCGCGAGGAGCTGATGCGGCACGAAGCCGCCGGCATCACGACCAACGCCTTTCCCAAGACCTTGCGACTGGGCGGAGTCGACTGCGCCGCCACCTACCTGCACGAGCCCGGCGACAGCCGTGACGGACTCACCGTGACCGTGCCGCTCTTTGTGCTCAATCAGGTGAGCGAGGACCGCTGCGAGTGGCTGGTGCCGGGCATGCTCAAGGACAAGGTGCAGGCCCTTTTGAAGAGCCTGCCGCAAAAGCCCCGTTCACGCTTTGTGCCGCTGCCCGAGTCGGCGACGCGAATCGCCCAGGCGATGACCGTCCCCGAGGCCTTTGGCCTGGGCTCGCTCACGGATGCCCTGCTCAAGGTCGTGCGCGACGCGACCAGCCTGGATGTCAAGCGCACCGACTTCAAGCTGGACATGGTGCCGGCCCACCTGTTCATGAACCTGCGGGTGGTCGACGAGCATGGTCGCCAGCTGGGCACCGGCCGTAACCTGGGCGCGCTCAAGGCCGAACTGGGCGCGCAGGCGCGTGGTGCTTTTCAGGCGCTGGCGGCGATCAAGACGCGCTTGCCGCAGGCGACGGGTGCATCTGACGCAAGTGGTGAAAGCGGCGGCGCAGGTGAGGGTATGGACGCAGAAAGTGGTGCGCCGGCAGCCACACGGTCTGTCTCGCCTGGTCGCTCCGCAGGCCCGCAGGCCGGAGGATCCGCGAATGCAGCGGGGTCGGCCGCACCCCCCGGGCGCGGGGCGGTGGCGGTGGTCAAGGCGCCCAAGGCCGCCTCCGTACCCGACGCTGCCCAGCGCCACACCGCCTGGACCTTTGGCGCGCTGCCCGAGCTGCTGGAGGTTCGCAAAGGCGGCCTGTCGCTGATCGGGTTTCCGGCTCTGGTGGACCAGGGCGATGCGGTCACCCTGGAAGTTTTTGACGAGCCCGAGCTGGCGGCCGCCAAGCACCGGGCCGGCTTGCGCCGGCTGTTTGCCATCCAGATCAAGGACGCGCTGAAGTATCTGGAGAAGAACATCCCCGACCTGCAAAAAATGGCGGTGGGCTTCATGGCCTTGGGCACGCTGGAGGACCTGCGGGCCCAGATCATCGATGTGGCTCTGGACCGCGCCTTCCTGCAAGCGCCGCTGCCCGGCGATGAGGCCGACTTCATGCGCCGGGTGGAGGAGGGCCGGGGTCGGCTCACCCTGATCGCCAACGAGGTGGCCCGGTTGGCCGGCGTCATTTTGGCGGACTACGCCACTGCCCTGCGCAAAATCAAGGACACCAAGAACGCGCCCGAGGCCACCCAGGACGCCACGCAGCAGCTGCAAAAACTGGTGGGCAAGCGCTTTTTGCTCGACACCCCTTGGGCATCGCTGCAGCACTTCCCGCGTTACCTCAAGGCGGTGACCCTGCGTTTGGACAAGTGGCGCGCCGACCCCGCCCGCGACGCCAGCCGCCTGGCCGAAATGCGGCCGCAGGAGCAGCGCTATTGGCGCTTGGTGGCCGAGCGCAAGGGCGTCGCAGATGCGCGGATGCTCGAGTTCCGCTGGCTGCTCGAGGAGTTGCGTGTGAGCTTTTTTGCGCAGGAGTTGCGCACGCCGCAGCCGGTGAGTCTCAAGCGCTTGGATAAAGCGTGGCAGCAGCTCCAGGGCTGAGGCCACAATCGTCTCCATGACCGTCCACACCATCCTCAAAATGGGCGACCCGCGCCTGCTGCGCGTGGCCCAGCCCGTGACCGAATTTGACACCGACGACCTGCACTGGCTGGTCCGCGACATGTTCGACACCATGGCCGCAGCCAATGGCGCCGGGTTGGCCGCGCCGCAGATTGGGGTCGACCTGCAACTGGTGATTTTCGGCACGGACGCGCCCAACCCGCGCTACCCGGAGGCGCCCATCGTGCCCCGCACAGTGCTGGTCAATCCGCTGATCGAAGCCCTGGGCGCCGAGGAAGAAGAAGGCTGGGAAGGTTGTTTGTCCGTTCCCGGCTTGCGCGGCGTGGTGCCCCGCTGGAAGAAGATCCGCTACACCGGCTTTGACCCCTTTGGCGAACCCATTGACCGTGTGGTCGAGGGGTTTCACGCACGGGTGGTGCAGCATGAGTGCGACCACCTGCAGGGCATGCTCTACCCGATGCGGGTGCGCGACTTCAGCCGCTTCGGTTTCACCGAGGTGCTGTTTCCCGGTTTGGACGCGGGCGAGGACGACTGACCGCGTTGTTGACCCGCAGGGCAGGGTGCGCCTGCAGGTCCCGGCTCAGTGAAACGCCGGCTCCAAGGCCACACCTTCCACCATCAGCCGAATGAGGTAGCGGAACTCCTCCGGGTCATAGTCGGCATTGGCCTGGTGCATCACGCTGCGGTTGTCCCAGATCACCACGTCG
>CANFQF010000200.1 GCA_947449025.1 Comamonadaceae bacterium | reverse complement strand
GTACGGGCGTTGACCGCCGCGCCTGGCAATGGGTCGACGATGCTGCCCTGACGGGTCAAAACGCGCAGGGGCGCGGTGCAGGCTCCGTTACTCGGGGCCTCGGGCGCGAGGCTGCGGGCGAAGTAGGTCACCGCCGCCCACACCGCGCCTCGCGAGGCGTTGACCGGCCCCTCGGTCTGGTCGGCGCAGCCGCGCAGGTCCAGGGTCAGGGTGTCGCCGTTTTTTTCGATGGTGACCGCTATGGGCACCAGGGCGTCGCTGATGCCGTCGCCGTCGAGTGCGTCGCGGAAGGTCCAGCGGCCGTCGGGCGCGCCGGCGATGGCGGCGCGGGTGGCTGCGGCGGTGGTTTGCCACAGCGCCTCGCAGGCTGCGTCGAAGGCGGCCTCGAAGCCGTCCTCGATGCCGGCCCCGAAGCCGTCCTCGTAGCCGCCATGGGCCCCTTCAATCAATGCCTGCATCGCCGCCACCCCTTGGTCCAGGCAAGCGCGCTGCGCCGCCAAGTCGCCTTCGAGGTTGGCCGGCATCCGGCTGTTGGCGGTGAAGAGCCGCGTGAGTGCCGGGTCGGCATGCCCGCCGCGCACCCAGTGCACCGGCGGCAGCCGCAGCCCTTCCTGAAAGCTCGATCGCGCCTCGGTGGGCACCGAGCCGGGCGTCATTCCGCCCACGTCCTGATGGTGCAGGATGCAGGCGGCCAGCGCCCGCACCCGCCCTTTGACCACGACGGGTGACAGCAGCACCCAGTCGGGCAGATGGGTGCCGCCTTGCCAGGGGTCGTTGCTGGCGAAGCAGTCGCCCTCGGCCATCGCCGCTGCCGGGTAGTGCGCCAAGATGCCCTCCACGGCAGGCGTGAGGCTGCCCAGAAGCAGGGGCAGCGAGCGGGCCTGGGCCAGCATGCGGCCGTCGGGCAAAAAGACCGCGGCGGCGCAGTCCATCGCCTCGCGCACCACCGAGGAAACGGCTTGTTCAACCAGGGTGCGCTGCATCTCGTTGCACAGGGCCTCGAGGTCTTGTGCGAGAGGGGGCAAGGGCAGGGCCTGGCCCTGCGCATTCGCTGCGGAAGACGGGTCGGGCAGGTGCGCACCAGCCGCCTGCACCGTCGCCAGCGTCCACTCGAATTCGCCCCAGTGGGCCTCCCCTTGCAGGGTGTTCGAGGCCTGCACCGGCACGCCAGGCAGCAGCGCTTGCAGCGCCGCCTGCGCCGCTTGCTCATGGCGCGGATTGAGGTCGGCAAACAGCAGGCACAAGGCCACCGCATCGGGACGTCCGGGGAGGGCGGCAATCGCCGCAGCCAGGCCCGAGAGGTCGAGGGCTTGCACCTCTTGGCCGTGGGCGTCGATGCGCCCGGGCAACTCGATGCGCCAAGCCTCGGGCAGGGCGGCCAGCCAGGGCGAGGGGCCCACATGCGGCGCATAGGGGTTGGCCCGGTTCTGGCGGCCCAGACTCAGCACGTCGGCAAAGCCTGCGGTGGTCACCAGAGCAATCTGCGCCATCGTCAGAACCGGTCCGGTCGGAAGGGCGCGAGGTCGACCTGCGTTGGCCGGCCCGCCACCAGGTGCGCAATCTCGCGGCCGGTGCTGGCGCCGCCGCACATGCCCAGGTGGCCATGGCCGAAGGCCAGCCAGGCATTGGCCAGGCGCGGCGCACGGCCGATCACCGGCAGGCTGTCGGGCAGGCAGGGCCGGTGCCCCATCCACTGCGTGGTGCGGGTGGTGTCCAGGTGCGGGAACATCTCCTGGCCTTTTTTCAGCAGCACGTCGGCGCGCCGGTAATTGGGTTGTGGCCGCAGGCCGGCGAATTCCACACTGCCGGCCAGGCGCAGGCCAGAGGCCATCGGGTTGACCATCAGGTTGTACTCGGACGCCATCACCGTGTGGCGCAGCTGCAGGTTGCTGCTTTGCACCGTGACGTGGTAGCCCCGCTGCGTCTCCAGCGGCACCGACAGGCCCAGCTCGCGGGTGAGGGCACCGGACCAGGCACCGCCGGCCACCACCACGCCGTCGCAGGCCAGGGTCTCGCCGGAGGCCAGGCGGACGCCACGCACCGCGTCGCCCCGGCGCTCAAAGCCGCTGACCTCGTCCAGCCGCTCCTGCGCGCCGTCGACCAGGCATTGCGCGTGCAAGGCCTTGACCAGGCGCGAGGGGTCGAGGGTAGAGCCGTTCTCCGGCGCCAGGATGCCAAAGCGAAACTTGCCGCGCAGGTCAGGCTCTAGGGCCTCAAGCTCTTCGCGGTCGATGTCGCGCAGTTGCACGCCCAGGCTGCGCCGCAGGTCCATGCCCCATTGCCAGCGCCGGGCTGATTCGGGCGAGCCATAAACGTACAGGCAGCCGGTGCGTCGCACCCAGTCCTGGGCGCCGGCGTGTTCAAGCAGCGGTCCGTAGCTGTCGAAAATCGGAGCCAGCAGGCTGCGCAGCGCGGTGGCAATGCGCACCACCTCTTGCGGGCGCGAGTGCCGCAAAAAGCGCAGCAACCAGCCGGCCATGAAGGGCAGGTAGCTCGGCGCAATGGTCAGCGGCCCCTCGGGGTCGCGCAGCCAGCCAGGCACCTGCTTCCACATGCCTGGCATGCCCACCGGCAGGCAGGCGCTCGGCGAGAGCGAGCCGGCATTGCCAAAGGAGCAGGCCTCTCCCGCCGGCTCACGCGAGACAAAGGTGATGCGGTGGCCGTCACGCTGCAGCCAAGCGGCGCTGCACACGCCTACGATTCCGGTCCCGATGACGACGATGTGCATGGTGGTGACGGTTGCCGCTATGTAAGTACGGTCTTCAGTACGGAGTTCAGTACTGACTCGTGGGCAGGCGCACCTGCAGCCCGTCGAGCGCAGGCGTGAGCGGGATCTGGCAAGACAGGCGGCTGCTCGCCTGCCGGGGCACAGCGGCGAAATCCAGCATCGAGTCCTCGTCTGCGCTCACCGCGGGCAGCGCGGCGACGCGGGCCGGGTCCGGGTCGTCGAGGTAAACATGGCAGGTGGCGCAGGTGAGCAGGCCGCCGCAATCAGCGGCCACCGCGTCAATGTCCAGCGCCAGTGCCGCCTGCATCAGGCTCTGGCCGGTCTTGGCTTTTCCGGAGCTGCGTGTGCCGTCGTGATGAATGAAGTGCAGTTCGATCAGGGTAGCCATGGATCACTTTCAAATGCGCCCGAAATATTCCCGTGCCTGCCATTCCTGGGCGTCTTGCGCCTGGGCTTGGCGGTCTACCTCCAGGCGCTTGATCTGGCTCAGGTAGTCGACAAAGTCTGCGCCGAAGCCGGCGACCAGGGCCCCATCATCGCGCAGCGCCTGCAGGGCCTCGCCCAGGCTGGTGGGCAGGCGCTCGTCTGCCGAGGAAGCGTAGGGCGCGTCAGTGGCCGGCGGCGGCTGAAGCTGCCGCTCGATCCCGTCCAGCCCGGCGTGAATCTGGGCCGCCATGTACAGGTAAGGGTTGGCAGCGGGCTCGCCGATGCGGTTTTCGATACGGGTGGCCGGGTCGCCGGGCCCGCCGATCACCCGCAGCATCGCGCCGCGGTTGTCGCGGCCCCACACCGCCGACTGCGGCGCCAGCGCGTTGGGTTGAAAGCGCCCGTAGCCGTTGGTGGTCGGCGTGCAAAACACCGACATGCCGCGCGCATGGGCCAGCAGGCCGGCCAGGTAATGGCTGCCGATGTCGGACAGTTCGCGCCGCGCGTCCAGCGGGCCGCAGCCCTCGGCGGGCGCATCGCGCATAAAGGCGTTGCAGCCGTCCCCCAGGCGCACCAAAGATTGGTGCAGATGCCAGCCGCTGGACATGATGTTCGGAAACGGCGGCCGGCACATGAAGGTGGCGTGGTAACCGGCGCGCCGCAGGGCCTGCGTGGTGGCATTGCGAAACAGGGCCATCTGGTCGGCGGCTGTGAGTGCGTCGGTCGCCTCGAACACCGCCTCCACCTGGCTCGGGCCGAGCTCTATTTCAAGGGAGGTGAGAGGCAGCCCCAGCGCCTGCGCGGTCTCTTGCACGATGCGCAGCGGCGCCTCGGCCAGGTCGCCCCATTGTTCGGAGAGCAGCCGGTAGCCCGGGTGCACCAGGCGCAGCGCCGGCGTGGGCGCAGGCCCCGGCCAGGCGGCGGCGGCCGGGTCCAGCTGCGGGTCGGCGGCAGCCGGGTCGATGCGGTAGATGTGAAACTCCACCTCCAGACCGCAGGTGAGTGACAGGCCTTGCGGTGACAACTGGGCGAGCCGGGCCAGTGCCTGTTGAAGCACCCGCCGGGTGTCGAAGGCGATCGGGCGGCCGTCGGCAAAAAAAGTTTCGCAGCGCAGCCAGCCGGTACCCGACGACCAGGGCAGCATCTGGAACGAGGCCGGGTCTGGCAGCAGCACCACATTGTTGGCGTAGCCAAAGCCGGAGGGCGTCGTGCCCGTGCCGGGCTCGAATACCTTGAACGCGGTTCGGTCCGAGCTGTCCTTGAGCATCAAGGTGCTCACCATGCCCAGGCCCGCGTCCAGCGTCTTGAGTGCGGCGGCGGGCATCAGCGTCTTGCTGCGCATGGTGCCGTGCACATCGCACCAGGACAGGCGCACCCGTTCAATGGCGCCGGACGCGATCTGGCTGCGCACGCGTTCGCAGGCGGCCTGGCGCTCGGCGCTCTGTACGCCCGCGCGTTCGGCGAAGGGCAGGCTCATGGGGTCTCGCCCGTGTTGTCTGGCTCGCCCGTCTCGCCCGGCATTGCCGTCACGTGCGTTTCGTGAGCCTGGTGCGTCTCTTGCGTCACGGTCATCGCGCCCGTCTGCAGCCAGGCAGCACGCGCGCGCTTGTCGCGGGCGCTGTCACGCCACCAAGCCTCCCAGCCGTTCAAGGGGCCGATGCCGTCGAAGGTGTCGGGGCCGGTCGCGTCCCGCGCCACCTCGGCCTGCGCCAGCCCCGGCGCAGGCTTGCCGTTTTGCACATCGTCGATGGCCTGCAGCAAGACGCGCCGGTTGGCCATGATGGCCTTGTCGGTGGTGCCCAGGTGCTCGCGGCTGCGGTCCTGAATCGGGCCCATGCTCTCCACTGCCCACTGGTCATGGACGTTGATGTCATCCTCGCCCATGCCCAGGTAGGTCTGGGTGCGCTGCTCCTGCGGGTTGTAGCGCCAGCGGTCGTGACGGCCGGAGATGGGCCGGTAGTCTGGCAGCTGGGTGAACTTCATCCGCTGCGCGCGCATGCTGGCGGCGTCGAGCGGCTGGTCGAAGCTGGTGAAGAGCGAGTACCAGTAGGTGTGGTGGTCGTCCACTGGCACGTGGTACTGGGTGATCGTCACCGTTTCCGACAGCGGAATCACGAAGGTGGCCGGAAACAGGCCGTGTGTCACCCGCACATGGGTGCGTTCGGCCGAGATCTTCCGCAGGGTCTGCAATTGCAGGCCCCAGGGCGTAGGGCTCATGTGGATGTCGGGCCGGCCAAACTCTCGCATGATCCGCGTCATCGGCCAGCGCTCGCCTTCCACCTCGCCGGCGCTTGCGCTGCGAAACTGCTTGCCCGCCGCATTGGAGCCGATGGCGCCCAGGTCTTCGTCAAAAAGAAAACGGTGCAGGTAAGAGGTGTGCGCCGGGTCAATGCCCACCTCAAAAGCCTGCAGCCAATTGGCATTCCACAGGCCCTTGAACGCAAAGCTGTGGCTGGCCGGCGCGCGAAAGCAGTC
>CANFQF010000199.1 GCA_947449025.1 Comamonadaceae bacterium | reverse complement strand
TGCGCCGCCGAATGAGTGGCGGTGCCGTGCCCACTGGGGGCACGGAGGCTACCCCCGTCATGCTCAACGTCACTTCTTGAGGTTGACGGACAGGGCCTCGTTCACCTTACGCACCGCCTCCGGAACGATGGCGCTGGCCGGACGCTTGCCAGCCCACAACTCGTCGAGCATGTTCTTGATGTGCACCTGGGCTTCCAGGGTTCCTTCTGCGGGCCAGGTTGCCGTCGGCAGCGTCTCGGCCATTTGAGCGATGGAGGGGCGCACAAGGGGAAATGCGGCAATGTATTTCGCCATGACCGGATCTGCCTGCGGGTTGCGGATCAGGGGCATGTAGCCGGTTTCACGGGACCAATGGTTGGACACATCCTGGCGCGACAGGTAGCGCAGAAGCTTCAGAGAGGCTTCGCGGCGCGGCCCCTCAGGTGCATGCAGCATGATCGCGGCCCCGGAGTTGTTGACGCGGCGGGGTTGCTGTTTCCAGAGCGGATACTGCGCCACGCCCAACTCAAATTTACCCTGGGAAGCGGCCACGTAGCCGCGCAGCGCTGCCGACGAGGTGATGTACATGCCCATCTGGCCAGCCTCGAAGGCTGCGCCCCACTGCTGGTCGTTGGCGACCGGCATGATGCCCGTCTTGGCCATGTCCTGCCACATCTGCAATACCGCGATACCTTGCGGGCTGTCGAACTCCGCCTTGGTTCCGGCCTTGTTCAGATAGGTGGCGCCGGCATTGGTCACCATCACCATGGTGCCGTAGTCACCCATCGAGGCGTGCAGGTGTGCGACGCCGGCCAGGCCGGTCTTCTGCTTGATCTGGGTGGCCGCTGCCATCACCTCGTCCCAGGTGCGGGGCGGCTTGTCCGCATCGAGTCCTGCCTTGCGGAAAATGTCCTTGTTGTAGTAAAGCTGGGGCGTGCCGTAGGAATGCGGAATGGCGAAGATCTTGCCGTCGATGCGTCCCGCATCCAGGAAGTTCGGCAGATAGGCGTCCAGCCACTTTGCGTCGCCGTTCTTGGGATCGTTCAGGGCCACCGCCGGCGTGGCGCCTGCGAAGAAAACGATGTTCTTGCCGATCACCGTGGTCACGTCGACCGGGCGCCGGGCGGCCAGGGCGGCCTGCACCTCGCCCGTGATCTGCTCGGACTGCTTGTAGATGTCCTTCACCACCACGTCGGGGTTGCTCTTTTGGAAATCGTCCAGGATGCCGCGCAATATCTTGCCGGGCGCGCCGGTCTGGTAGTGATAGAAAACGATCTCGGTCTGCGCTTGGGCCATGGTGGCAAGCAGAGACAGCGCGAGGCTGGCGAGGAGATGGCGAGTGCTTTTCATGAGGGTGCTTTCCAACCTGAGGGGGTTAGGTCTGTTTTATGTGCGCTCCTTGACCGTGGTGTGACACCCCCCGACAACGCGGCCCGTCACAGCTCCGTCATGGCTGCCCGCTAGCGTGTGGTCATCACAGGGACTCTCATGGCCACCTTCAAGCTAATCCAGGTATCCGACACGCATCTGAGCCGGGAACGCCCGTTCTTCGTTCCCAATTGGGACGCCGTGGTGGCGCATGTGAACGCGGCACAGCCCGACCTGGTTATCAACAGCGGCGACATTGCCCTGAACGGCGAGAACGTGCCCGACGATCTGGCCTTCTCCGCCGAGCAGCATGGCCGTCTGACAGTGCCGGTCCGCACCATCCCCGGCAATCACGACATCGGCGACAACCCAAGCCCCGGCAGCCACGGCGCCGGCATCAGCAACCAGCGCCGCGAGATCTATCGCAGCCACTTCGGTGTCGAGCAATGGACCCTGGCGGCGGGCGACTGGTTTTTCATCGCACTGAACGCACAGCTCTTGGGCTCTGGCCTGCCGGCTGAGGATGCCCAGTGGGCATTTCTGGAGCAGGCCTTCGCCGAAGCGGGCGAACGCCCTGTGGCCCTGTTCCTGCACAAGCCGCTGTTCCGGGACACACCCGATGAAGAACATGAGGCCTCTGGCCGTTATGTGTTGCGCGGTCCCCGAGCCCAGTTGCTGTCCCTGACGCGGCAGGCCAACCTGCGTCTGGTCGCCTGCGGCCACGTTCACCAGCATCGGATGTTCGAGCACGAGGGTGTGCGCCATGTCTGGGCACCTTCCACTGCATTCGTCCTGCCCGACGCCATGCAGCCGCGCATCGGTACCAAGGAAGTGGGCCTGGTGGAGTACGAATTCAATGGCACAGAAGTAGCCGTGCGCTTTGTCACCCCGGCCGGCGCCCAGCACCTGGACCTTCTCGATGTACCCGGTGCCTATGGCGACCTGCGCGCCAGAATGAAGACCGTTAGCGCCAGCCCCGCGCAATCACCCAGCGGACACTGAAGGTCAAGGCACGCTCCGGCCTAGCCGCTGGCTTGCCCGCGAAATCGCGTAGTTCACCAGGCAGTACAGCACCGCCACCGCCAGGTACACCGGCACGAGCGAGCGGTAGTTGGCAATGAGCACCTTGGCGTTTTGCATCAGCTCGCCGTAGGTGACGACGTAGCCGAAGGTGGTGTCTTTGACCACGATGACCATTTGCGCCACCAGTGCCGGGACGATGAAGCGCAGCGCCTGTGGGAAGACCACATGCGCAAAGACGCGCGCTTCACTCAAACCCAGCGCCCGGGCCGCATCCGTTTGTCCGCGGGGCACGGCGAGCACGCCTGCGCGATAGACCTCGGCCACCACGGCGGCGGCGCTGAGGCCCACGGGCAAGGTCAACATCCAGTAGGCGCCCAGCTTGATGCCGACCGAGGGCAGGACCAGGAAACACACATAAATGAGCAGCAGGGTCGGCACCCCGCGCAAGAATTCAATGACCGCGATGGCGGGCCAGCGCAGGAGCCGCAGCCGCGACAGGCGGCCGACAAGGAGCACGAGGCCGAGGACCAACGCAATGACAGCGGCAACTGCCCCCGATGCCAGCGTGCCCAGCAGCCCCTTGCCCAGGAAGGCCCAGGTGGTCTGCCAGGCGAAAAATTCCCAGAGCCGCCCTTCAAACTGGCCCGCGGCGTAGAACCGGTACACGATGCCTGCCGCCAAGGCGAGCAACGCCGCTGCGACGACCACGCTGGCAGCCCGTGCCAGGGCCTGCGCCCTGTGACTCAGGTCACTAAAAAGAACGTCTTCCAGAGCGCGGCTCATCGCAGGATCCGCACCTTCTTGTCCAGGGCCGCGCCCGCCCAGGCAATCAGCAGGCCCGACACCAAGTAAGCCGAAGCCGCCACGGCGAATGCCGCAATTCCGGCGGCCGAATCGTTAGCAATCTTGGCGACCAGCGCTGTGAGTTCACGGCCTGGCAGCGGCACCTGGGACGCCAGCGCGGTCGAGAGCATCAGCGCGATCAAAAGGGAGGTCATGGGCTGGACCACCGAGCGCAGCGCCTGCGGCAGAACCACCGACGCGACGACGCCCATCGGGCTCAGCCCCAAGCTGCGTGCAGCTTCGACCTGGCCGGTGCCGACGGTGTTGATGCCCGTACGCAGGTAGTCCGCTGTGAATGCAGAGCACACCAGGGTCAGGGTCAGGATGACGCTCGGCTCGTAGTCGAACAAGACGCCGAGGTCAGGCAGGGCAAACACGATGAAGATCAGCAGCGCCACGCTCGGGATATTGCGAAAGACCTCCACGTAGGTGGTCAGCACGAAGCGCAGCGGCCGCAACGGCAGGAGCCGGGCCACGGTGACGACAATGCCCAGCGCAAAGCCAGTGATGAAGGAGATGGCTGTGAGCTTCCAGGTCAGCAAAAGGGCCTGCCCGAAGGCAGGCCCGTAGTCGGCCAGGAGGCGCAGCACACTGCCCATCGCTCAGGGGAGTGCAGGCGGCGTCGGAACCTTGGTGCTGCCGGTACGCTGTCCAATGGACACCGTCCACAGCCGGGCCCAAGTGCCGTCCGCTTCAATCTTCTTCAAAAAGGCATTCACAAAGGCCACGCCGTCCGAGCCCTTGGGCAGGCCGATTCCGTACGGGTCTTGTGCGCCGAAAGGAGCGCCAGCCAACTGCGCGTCGCCAGTGCCCAGGCTCAAGGCGTTGAGCAGCAGCGTGTAGTCGGTCACGTAGGCGTCCACCCGGCCCTGGCGCAGGGCGTCGAGGGCTTCCTGGTGCGTCTGGAACTCTTGCACGGTGGCCTTGGGCGCGAACTGCGCCAGGATCGCAGGCCCGGTCGAGCCTGCTTGGGTGGCGGTTTTCTTGCCGGCCAGATCTTCGTAGGACTGAATCGTCTTGGTGGTCGACTTGATCAGCACCCCCGCCTGCGAGGTGTAGTAAGGCCCAGCAAATGCAATCTTTTCCGCGCGGGCCGGGGTGATGGAATAGGTGGCCATCACCATGTCCACCTGGCCGTTGACGAGCACTTGCTCGCGGGTCGAGGAGTTGATCTGCGTGAACTGGTATTTGGCCGCATCGCCCAGGATGTAGCGGGTGAGGAGTTGGGCCAGGCCCGCGTCGAAACCGCGCATCTTGCCGTCCTTCTCGTTGAGGAGCGAGAACAGGTTCGATGTCTGGGTGCCGCCCAAGCGCAGCGTGCCCGCCTGCTTGATTTTGCTGGCCCAGGTGTTCGAAGAAAGGGTCGCGGCGTCGGCGACGGGGCCCCGGGCGATCAGCGCGTCGAATGCTTCCGCATTAATGGGGGTGCCTTGGGCGAACAGCGGCGCGCCGGTGGCAACGGCCACTGCGACCAGGGCGCTCTTCAGGATGGAGGTGATGGACAAGGGGAGTCTCCTTGGGTGTGTACAGGCAAGGAATGTATATCAGTCCTGGGCGACTTGACTTAGGCGTCTGCCATGCCCGTGATCTCCTTGATTACGGTCATCAACTGGCGGCCGGCAGTCTCGAGCCCGGCGTTGTTACGAACCTCGTGCAAGGCACTGCCCTCAGGCACCTGCAGGTCGACAGCGCGCTCAATCCGGCGCTCGATCTCCTGCGCGCTTTCTCGCCCGCGCTTGACCAGCCGCTGGCGCAGGACGCTTGCGTCTGCGGTGATGTGAACGACGGTCATGCCGGGGTACAGGCGGGCTGCTTGCGGCAGGTAGGCCCGGGAGCCATTGAGAAGCACCCATCGACCTTGCGCCTGATGCGCGACCTCGTCCAGGCGTATTCCGTAGCGGAGTCCGTTGGCCTGCCAATGCATGGCGAAGCCCTGCGCCTGCACGACGCGCTCGAAGCCCTCGTCATCGAGGCCCTCATGCGCCTCGCCGCCGGCATCGGCCGGACGGGTAATGGTGCGCCGTGCCCAGTGCAAGGGCGCGTTGGCGGGCAGGTGCTCCCTCACCCAGGCCAGCAGGCTGTCCTTGCCCGCCCCCGAGGGGCCGACGACGTAGATCAGGCGGCCGTTCATGGCTGCAGCGACACGAAGTCGGCCAGTTGGAAGTCGGCCCCCTTCTCCGGCTCCACGAAAAGCGCGAGCCGGTCGAATCGGCAAGGCCCGAGCGAAGCGAAATGCGCTTTGGCGGCTTCTGCCAGCGTCACCCGGACCGAGGGATCAACGCCCTCGAGTGTGTTGGTCAGGGAAAAGTGAAAGTGGAAGTGGTCCAGCACCCAGGGGTAGCCCCATTGGCACAGCAGCGCGTCCTGCTCGGGCGTGAGCAAGGCGCGGCGCCGCCGGGCCAGCTCGCTCTCGCCCAGTG
>CANFQF010000198.1 GCA_947449025.1 Comamonadaceae bacterium | reverse complement strand
CTGGGCGAGCTTTTCCAAGGTGCCGGGCAATTTGAGCGCCGTGGCCAATTCGGTGTGCATCTTCTGCACGATGGCGGCGGGCGTGTCCTTGGGTGCCAGCAGCACCAGCGCGAAAGCGGCGTCAAAGCGCGGGTAGCCGGACTCCGCGACCGTGGGCACCTCGGGTAACACCGGCGAGCGTTTGGCGCCTGAGACCGCCAGCGCCACCAGTTTGCCGGCGCGCACATGAGGCAGCACGGTGGGGCCGGCCAGGAAGCCGCAGTCCACCTGACCACCCAGCATGTCCTGCACCGCAGGGGCTGGGCCCTTGTAGGGCACGTGCGTGAGGTCGATGCCGGCCGCCGCACTGAACAACTCAGTGACCAGGTGGCCCGGCGATCCAGCGCCGCCGGAGGCGTAGGTCATGCCATTGGGTTTGGCCTTGGCCTTGCGCACAAACTCGGCCACGGTCTTGACGCCCACCTGCGGATGGCACACCAGGGTCTGGCTGAAGGCGGTGGCGCGCATCACCGGCTGGAAGTCCGTCACCTTGAAAGGCATCTTGTCGTAGACATGCGGGTTCACGGTGAGGGTGGTGTCGGTAGTCCACAGCCAGGTGTAGCCGTCCGCCGGTGCGCGTGCCACTTCGGCCGCGCCGATGTTGCCGTTGGCGCCTGGCTTGTTGTCGATCACCAGCGGCTGCTTGAGCACCTGCTGCATCACCGGGGCGATGGTGCGCAGCACGATGTCGCTGGGGCCACCCGGCGGCAGCGGCACCACCATGCGAATCGGCTTGTCGGGCCATTGCTGCGCCTGCGCGCCGACGGGCAGCGACAGGGCCAGCAAACTGGCGCCGAGGACGGGGAGGAATCGGGTAATGAGTGGGGTGTGCATCATGGGCATCTGATTGGAATTCGTGGTCAACGCTGAGGCATGTCCTTGGCACCATAGCCCAGGCTCACGGTCGCGTCGTCGGGGATGGGGGGGACACTGGCACTCCAGGCCTCCCAGTCGGCGCGCATGCGCGCCAGGCGCTCGGGGTCGCGGTCGGCGTGATTCGCGCGCTCGCGGGCGTCAGCGCTGACGTTGAACAGGTACTCGTGGGCGTCGACCTTGAGGTACTTCCAGTCGCCCCGGCGCAGGGCCCGCTGGTGGCGGTGGTTCATGCGCCAGTACAGCGGCCGCTCGAAGGTGGCCTGCGGCTCGCGCAGCACGGGGGCCAGAGAGACGCCGTCGATCGGCCAGTCCGGATGGGGCCGTGCGCCGCCGAGCTCGAGCAAGGTGGCAGACCAGTCCATGGTCATGCAGTGCTGCGCGCTGGTCTGGCCGGGCGCGATGCCGCGCGGCCAGTGTGCGACCCAGGGCACGCGAATACCGCCTTCAGTCAAATCCATCTTGCCGCCCACCAGGGGCCAGTTGTCGGAGAAGCGCTCGCCGCCGTTGTCACTGGTGAAAACGATCAGCGTGTTCTCGAGCAGGCCTTCGCGGCGAAGCGTCTCGACGATGGCGCCGATGCCCTCGTCCATGTGGTGAATCATGCGGCGGTAGGTCTCGACGTCGCCCCCGTGCAAGTGAAACAGGTTGTCCTTGACCTCCTCGGCCAGGTGGGCGTCGTCGCGCGTCTCCCAGGGCCAGTGCGGCGCGGTGTAGTGCAGGCTGAGGAAGAAGGGCTGGCCGGCGCGGGCCCGGGCGGCCTGGCGTTCCACATAGCCCACCGCACGCTGCGACAGCAGGTCGGTGAGGTAGCCCACGTCGTGGCGCTCGGCATCGCCCTCGTAAAGGTCGTGGTCGCCGCGGCTCGAGCAGTGGCTGAAGTAGTCCACGCCGCCGGCCATGATGCCGTAGAACTCGTCATAGCCCGAACGCAGCGGGCCAAAGTCGGGCGGGTAGCCCAGGTGCCACTTGCCCACCAGGGCGGTGGCATAGCCCGCGTCCCGCAGCAGCGAGGGCAGCGTCGGGATCTCGGGTGGCAGCCCGAGGTGGGGGTTGCCCTTGGCCCGGCTGTTGATCGGCTCCTCCATGCCGCCACGCAGGCGGTACTGGTAACGCATGGTGATGTGCGCGAAGCGGGTGGGCGAGCACACCGACGAGTTGGCATAGCCCTCGGTCAGGCGCAGACCACCGGCGGCCAGGGCGTCGATATGCGGTGACACGGGACCGAAGCCGGCCTGGCGACCGCCGTAGCAGCCCAGGTCGGCGAAACCGAGGTCGTCGGCAAGGATGTAGAGGATGTTGGGGCGCATGGGGCTTCCGGGCGGGGACAGGCCCCCGCCACCAAGTACGTGAGCGTACGGTCGCCGCCGATGGTTGCTCCCATCCACCACGATCGGTGTTTTCCCTGATCGCCCGCACCCGGGGCCGGTGCCTGCGACCCAAGCGGCTCAGGGTCGCCGTGTAAACTCCCGAGATGGATTACCCCGGCAACCTGTTCGTCGTCGCCGCCCCCTCTGGCGCAGGAAAATCCAGCCTGGTCAAGGCGCTGATGGAGCTCGACGCCAAGCTCTCTCCCTCTGTCTCCCACACCACCCGG
The DNA here is from genome assembly GCA_947449025.1 of Comamonadaceae bacterium. Taxonomy (GTDB): domain Bacteria; phylum Pseudomonadota; class Gammaproteobacteria; order Burkholderiales; family Burkholderiaceae_C; genus Ramlibacter. The sequence goes on along the minus strand of CANFQF010000198.1, from coordinate 3,126 downwards.
CCGCCACGCGGCCAGGAAAAGCACGGCCGGGAATACTTTTTCGTCTCCCGGCAGGAATTCGACTCCATGGTGCTGGGCAGCGCCTTTGTCGAATGGGCCCATGTGCACGGCAACCGCTACGGCACCTCCAAGAAGGCCATCGAGGAACGCATCGCCGGCGGCGGCGACGTCATCCTGGAGATCGACTGGCAGGGGGCGCTCCAGATCAAGAAGAACTTCACCAACGCGGTCCTGATTTTCATCCTGCCACCCAGCTGGGATGAGCTTCGCTCGCGGTTGGAACGGCGCGGCGAAGACACCCCCGACGTGATCGAGCTGCGCCTGAAGAACGCCGCCGAGGAAATGGCCCAGGCCCGGGAGTTCGACTTCGTTATAATCAACGAACTATTTGAGACGGCCTTATTCGATCTCAAAGCAATAGTCCACGCGCAGCGCCTGAAGTTCACGGCACAGCGACGAGCCCGGGCCGCGACCTTTGCGGCCCTCCACATCACCTGATCACTTTCCGGAGTAGCTCCATGGCTCGCATCACCGTCGAAGATTGCCTCGAAAAAATCCCCAACCGCTTCCAGTTGGTGCTGGCCGCGACCTACCGCGCCCGCATGCTGAGCCAGGGCCACACCCCCAAGATCGAGAGCAAGAACAAGCCGGGCGTCACCGCCCTGCGCGAAATCGCCGAAGGCAAGATCGGCCTCGAAATGCTCAAGAAGGTTCCGGGCTGAGGGCTGCCACCGGCGGCGTGCCGCCCTCCCCGCAAAAGCACCGCCGTGGCGGTGCTTTTTTGTTGCTGCGTTTGGCGCCAGGCCCACTGGCAACCGGGCAAGCGTTGCGGCTTTGCAATTGCCTGGCGGGCATTGGCCGCCCTCGCGCTACATTTGAGGCATGAGCGCGATGCTCGAAGCCTCCACCCCTCGCCGCAAGACCGCAAGGTCCCTGCCTGGCCCCGCCCAAGCCAACGCGGCGGCGGCCAGCTTCGCTGCGCTCACCGCCCGCCTGGACTACCTCGACACAGCCGAAGTCGAGCAGGTGCGCCAGGCCTATCGCTTTGCCGACGAGGCCCACCTGGGGCAGATGCGCGCCAGCGGCGAGCCCTACATCACCCACCCGATCGCGGTTGCCGCCCAGTGCGCCGAGTGGAAGCTCGACGCCCAGGCCCTGATGGCGGCCCTGCTGCACGATGCGATCGAAGACTGCGGCGTCACCAAGCCCCAGTTGATCGAACGCTTCGGCGCGCCCGTAGCCGAGCTCGTCGACGGCCTGACCAAACTCGACAAGCTGCATTTCAATACCCGCGAGGAGAACCAGGCCGAGTCCTTCCGCAAGATGCTGCTGGCGATGGCGCGCGACGTGCGGGTCATCCTGGTCAAGCTGGCCGACCGTTCGCACAACATGCGCACGCTGGAGGACATGCCGCGCGCCAAGTGGGGCCGAATCTCGGCAGAGACGCTGGAAATCTACGCTCCCATCGCCCACCGCCTCGGCCTGAACCAGACCTACCGGGAGCTGCAGGAGCTGTCCTTCCGCTACCTCCGGCCCTGGCGGCATGCGGTGCTGACCAGGGCAGTGGCCAAGGCCCGTAACCGGCGGCGCGACCTCATTCAAAAAGTGCAGCGTGAGGTGGAGGCAGCCTTCGATGGCGCCCGCATCCCGATCCGCCTAGGCGGGCGCGAAAAAACGCTTTTTTCCATCTACCGCAAGATGGACGACAAGCACCTGAGTTTTGCCCAGGTCACCGACATCTACGGCTTTCGCATCGTGGTGCCCTCGGTGGTGGACTGTTACACCGCCCTGGGCGTGCTGCACCAGATGTACAAGCCGGTGCCGGGTCGCTTCAAGGACCACATCGCCATCCCCAAGATCAACGGCTACCAGTCGCTGCACACCACACTGGTGGGGCCTGCCGGGGTGTACGTCGAATTCCAGATCCGCACCCAGGAGATGCACCTGGTGGCCGAGTCCGGCGTGGCCGCCCACTGGCTGTACAAGGCCGGACCGCAGGCCGGCGGCGGCAGCGGTGCCGGTGCCGCCGACGACGCGGGGGAGCGCCTGGGCACCCAATGGCTGCAGTCCCTGCTGGACATCCAGCACGAGACGCGCGACGCCGCCGAGTTCTGGGACCACGTCAAGATCGACCTGTTCCCCGATGCGGTCTATGTCTTCACCCCCAAGAGCCAGATCATGGCCCTGCCCCGGGGCGCGACCGCCGTCGACTTTGCCTACGCCATTCACTCCAGAGTGGGCGACCATGCGGTGGCAGCACGCATCAATGGCAGCCAGGTCCCGCTTCGCACGGCGCTGAAAAACGGCGACGTGATCGAAGTCCAGACCCTTCCCGAGGCCGTCCCCGACCCCGCCTGGCTGGGCTTTGTGCGCACCGGCCGGGCGCGATCCAAGATTCGCCACTACCTCAAGACGCGGGCGGTGGCCGAGTCGCAGGCACTGGGCGCGCAGCTGCTCACGCAGGCGCTGCGGGCCGAGGGCATCGAACGACTTCCCAGCGCGGATGCCACGCCCCATGGGGTGTGGGACAAGCTGCTGCGGTTCACCGGCAACCGCAATGCCGACGAATTGCTCACCGACCTGGGCCTGGGCAAGCGCATCGCCTCGATCGTGGCCAAGCGGCTGGCCACCCTGCTGGCCGAGTCGGGCGAAAAGCCGGACGCCCTGCTGATCACTCGGGAGCGCTTTACCGCCTCTGTCCAGCCGGCAGCGGCTGCCGTGGTCCTCGACGGCAGCGAAAACGCCTCGGTCCAGTTCGCCCCCTGCTGCCGGCCAGTGCCCGGTGAAACCATCGTCGGCTACCTCGGCCGCGGCGAAGGCCTGGTAGTGCATACCGCCGACTGCGGGGTGGCGCGCAAGCTCTTGAACAAGGACAGCGAGCGCTTCATCGGGGTGGAGTGGTCCGACGAGCCGGTACGCACTTTCGAAACCCACCTGCTGGTCACTGTGGCCAATGGCAAGGGCGTGCTCGCCCGCGTCACCCAGGCCCTGGCCAGTGCCGAGGCGGACATCACCCATGTGGACATGGGCGAGGAGCGCGCACAAGACGCAGCCGACCTGCGCCTCCTCATTGCAGTGCATGACCGCGCCCACCTCGATGCGGCCATCCGCACGCTCAAGCGCACG
>CANFQF010000197.1 GCA_947449025.1 Comamonadaceae bacterium | reverse complement strand
GTCCACAAGCTCGTCGTAGTCGGCGGCCAGATAGGTGCCCAGGCCCCGCTTGTTCACCTTGTGGGGTGGCAGGCCGGTGGCCGCTTGCCAGGGCGTGGCCACGCCAGGCGGCGGCAGTAATTCGAGGGCGTGGGCCTGCTGCTCCTGGCCATGCACCCGCAGGCACAGGCTGGTGCCGTTGAAAAAGCCGCGGCCTTCATCGAGCCAGGACGCACGCACCGAGTTGTCGAAGGCGTAGACCTCGTAGCTCACGGTGAGCGGCACTCCGGCTGCGCATTCGGCCTGCCAGTGGCACTTGTCCAATTGGCGCAGGGTGACGGTCTTGCCGTTCTGGCGCGCTTGCAGGCGCTGCAGGTGACGCGAGAACTCGCGCACCAAATAGCTGCCCGGAATCCAGACCGGCAGCGACAGCTGCTGCGGCATTGCGGGCGCGGCGATGGTGAGCGTGATGCGCCAGAGGTGGGCGCGCAGGTCGGCCGGTTCAACCTGGTAATGCAGGGACAGAGGAGCGGTCAATGCGGGCGTTCCGTGAGTGTCATTTGACTTCGGCCAGCTTCTGCTCGATTTGCTGGGCGCTGATCGCGCCCGGCACCCGGCTGCCGTCGGCGAAGACGAGGGTGGGTGTGCCGTTGATTCGCCACTTGCGGCCAAACTCGACGTTACGAGTCAGGGCGGCGGTGTCGCAGCTGCCCTTGGCTGGCGGCTGGTCACGCACCATCCAGTCCTGCCAGGCGCGGCCCTTGTCCTTGGCGCACCAGAGGTTGCGCGATTTTTCCAGGGAGTCCGGTCCGAGGATGGGGTAGAGGTACACCTGCAGGGTGACGTTGTCTACGCCCTGCAGGTCTTTCTCGAAGCGCTTGCAGTAGCCGCAGTTGGGGTCTTCGAAGATGGCGATTTTTCGCTTGCCGTTGCCGCGCACGATGGTGAAGGCATCGGCTACCGGCAGGGTGGCGAAGTCGATGGTGCTCAGTTTTTCCACCCGCTCCTCGGTGAGGTTGCGCCGGCTTTTGGTGTCGAGCAGCTGGCCCTGTATCAGGTAGTTGCCCTGGGCGTCGGTGTAGTACAGCTCTAGGCCGATTCGAACCTCGAACAAGCCGGCTATGGGCGTTTTGCGCACTTCTTCGACCGCGCCGAGCTGGGGCAGCCGTTCGGCCAGAGCCTTGCGGATTTGCGCGTCCTGCGCCCGGGCGGGGGACGTGCTGAGAAGCGCCAGCGCCAGCAGGGGCAGGGCCAGCAGCCCGTAGGCCCGTCGGGCGAGAGGGAGGCAAAGCAGTTTCATGGTGATGAATCCGGTGCGGGTGTGATGCGCGGGTCGTCGCGTCGGGGGGTAGGTCGGCAGAGGGGTCCGCACTTTGGCCTCACAGGCCGCCGGCGGCCTGTTTGGCGACCCAGTGCTTGAGGGGCCCGCTGTGCTCGAAGCCGCGCATGCCCCAGTTGCGAATCAAGCGCCAGGCCGGGCCGGGTGGTGCGAACAGCCACTGCAGGCCGCCGGTGGCCCATTGCATGGCCGCGACCTCGCCTTTGCGGGCGCGCTCGTAGCGACGCAGAAGTTTTTCGTCGCCGAGGCTGCGCCAGTACTCGCGGGTTCGCAGCACCCTCACCAAGGCCTCGGCATCGGCCAGGCCGAGGTTGAGGCCCTGACCTGCCAGGGGGTGAACCGTGTGAGCCGCGTCGCCGGCCAGGGCCCAGCCCGGGCCGCACCAGCGCGAGGCCTCGGCGCGTTGCAGGGGCCAGCGGGCACGCTCAGAGCTCAGGGTGATGCGCCCCAGCATGCCGCCAGTGGCGTCCTGCAGCAGGTCTTCAAAGGCGGACGCAGGCAGCGCGGCGAGGGCGGCGGCGCGCTCGGCCGGCACCGACCAGACCAGGGACAGTGCATGGCCGTCCGCCGCGCCCACTCCTGCGCCTCCTTCAGCGCCCTTTTCTGCGCCACCTTCTTCGCCCCCCATCGGCAGCAAGGCCAGGATTTCGCCGGGGCGAAACCATTGCCGCGCCACCTGTCCATGTGGCTGCTCGGCCCGCAGGCGGGCTGCGATCGCATGTTGGTAATAGGGCTGTACCCGCCAGTCGACGCCCAGTTCAGCGCGGGTCTCGCTGGTACGACCTTCGCACACCACGGTGAGTGCTGCGGGCCTGAGTTCGGTGAGGCGCTCGACCTGCGGCTGGTAATGCAGGGCCTGGTCCAGCGCGCCCATGAGGTCGGTGGCTTGGGCAATCCAGGCCAGGGGCTGTGCTGAATGGCCAGGGCCGGAGCCTGCTGCCTGACCCGCGCCAGTGTCCGTGAACCGGACTTGGCCGCCGGCGTCGCCGTAGACCGCCATGGACTGCACCGGCGTGGCCCGTGCGTCCGGCCAGGCACGCACCTGGGCGAGCAGCGCGCGGGAGCTGGCGTTGATTGCGTAGGCGCGCAGGTCGGACTGGGCCGAGGCGGCCGCGTTGGGCGACTCGAGCAAGCCGACGCGCAGTCGTTCCTGCGCGAGCAGCAGCGCCAGCGTGCGGCCCACAATGCCGCCGCCGCGGACACAGACATCCAAGGGCAAACTCATTGGGCCATTGTAGGAGCCGGCACAATGGGGTGGCGCTACTGAAGGGTCTTTTGAGGGCTTTGTCCCTGCCCCTGGCGCGCGTTTTTCCAACGACCTGTTTTGACCACAGCGCATGGGCCGGACGCCCAGGATTTCACGACCATGTCACTTTCAACCCGCACCCCTGCCGAGCTCCTTCACAGTCCCCGCGAACCGGGCGCGCAGGCCGAGGCCCACATCGCCAGCCTGTACATCTACCCGGTGAAGTCCTGCGCCGGCGTGGCGCTCCAGCAAGCCGAACTCACCGACGCCGGGCTGGACCTCGACCGCGCCTGGATGGTGGTCGATGCCTCGGGTGAATTCATCAGCCAGCGCGAGCTGCCGCGGATGGCGCTGATCCAGGTGAGCCTGCGCGGTGGCGAGGTGGTGTTGCGGGCACCGGGCATGCTGACTTTGCACCTGGGCATCGACCGGGTCGAGGCCCCGGCCCGCGTACGAATTTGGGACGACGAGGTGCCCGCCTACGACATGGGCGCGGTGGCGGCGCAGTGGTTCACCGACTTTCTTGGCCAGCCGCTGCGCTTGGTGCGCTTTGACCCCGAGCACCAGCGGCTGTCGTCCATGAAATGGACTGGCGGGGTGGAGGCGCCCAACCAGTTCAGCGATGGCTTTCCCATCCTGGTGGTGAGTCAGGCCGCGCTCGACATGCTGAACCAACGGCTGCAAGCGGCTGGCCAGGCGCCGGTGACCCTGGCCCGCTTCCGGCCCAACATCGTGCTGGATGGCCTGGCGGCGCATGACGAGGACGGCCTGGGCCTGCTCTCGATCGAGGCCGACCTGCCGGTGCAACTGCAGGCGGTCAAGCCCTGCACCCGCTGCACCATTCCCAACATCGACCCCGCCACCGGACTGTCCGACCCGGCCGTGGGGGACGCGCTGCAGGTTTACCGCAGCCTGCCCGCCATGGGTGGTGCGGTCTGCTTTGGCATGAACGCAATCGTCCGCGCCGGAGACGGAGCGCGCTTGCGGATCGGGCAGCGCGTGGTCGGCGACTGGCGCTTCGACTGAGTTGTCGCGGCGCCTGGCGCCTGGCCCTTGGCATGAGGACGCGGGGAACGCGGGAGTGCGGAGGTCCGGGAGGCGCTCGGTTACCGAGGGCTCGCCGACCTCCTAGGTGAAAACCCGCATCTTTGATCGATCGTCTAACGTATACGATATTCGAATGGCCATCCGTCTGAGCGGAGCGGCCCAACATCGTTTGCCACCCCCACCCATGTTTCCCTGGCTCGACCCCGACGCCGACACCGCCTCGACCCGCCTGCGCGCGGTGCGGGACACCTCTTTGCCCAAGCTGGTTCGCGACGACCTGCTCGAACGGATCCTGGGCGGAGAGCTGCGTCCGGGCGACCGGATCAGTGAGCCAGATGTGAGCGCGCGCTTGTCCGTTTCGCGAGTGCCGGTCAGGGAGGCCTTGCGCGAGCTCGAGAGCTCCGGCCTGGTGGTGTCGCGCAAGCACGCCGGCGTTTTCGTCCGCCGCATCGAGCCCGAAGAGGTGCGCGACCTGTACGAGATGCGGGCCCTTCTCGACGGCTTTGCCGGCGAAAAGGCGGCCGGCCAGCCGCCAGCAGCACGCGAGGCCTTGGCGCAGGCGCTGCGCGAATCCACCACGACCATGGCCGATGCGGTGGCCAGCGAGCGGGTGCGCGACTACTACACCGAGAACCTGCGCTTTCACTGGCTCATCGTCGAGGCGGCCGGCAATCTGGCGCTGCGGGACAGCTACCGGGAGCTGGTGCAAAAGCTCCACCTCTCACGCCTGCGCAGCCTGTCCCGCGGTCTGGCCATGCGCACCTCCATTCAGGAGCACCAGCAGATCCTGCAGGCCATCGCCGCCGGAGACCCGGCCGCCACCCGCGCTCTGCTGGCCCACCATGTGGGCGACGCCCACCGGCGCCTGTCGGCCGAGCCATTGCCCGCCTGAGCCGCGACCCACCGACCCATTACCCCATCACTTCCCCGACTCGAACCCAATTCAAGCAAACCAAGGAGACCCCCCATGAAACGACGCACCCTCCTGCAATCGGCCCCGCTGCTGCTGGCGCCTGCCCTGCTGCCCGGCCAGGCCTCCGCGCAGCAGTACCCGGCCAAGCCCCTGCGCTACATCGTCCCAGTGGCCGCCGGCGGCGGCTCGGACATGATCGGCCGCAACCTGTGCGAGCGCCTCGGACGTGTGCTGGGCCAGACCATGGTCGTGGACAACATCGGTGGCGGCGGAGGTGTGGTGGCTTGCCAGACCACCCAGCGCGCCGCGCCCGACGGCTACACCCTGATGCAGGGCTATGTGGCCACCCACGGCACCTCGCCGGCGACCCGCAAGCTGCCCTATGACCCGCTGAAGGACTTCTCGCCCATCGGCATGATCGGCAGCACGCCTAACGTGCTGGTGGTCAATACCAACCTGCCGGTGAACAACGTCAAGGACCTGATCGAGTACCTCAAGAAAAATCCGGCTCGCCTGTCCTACGGCTCTGCCGGCGCAGGTTCGCTCACCCACCTGACCGCCGAGCTGTTCAAGCTGCAGACCGACACCTTCATGGTGCACATCCCTTATCGGGGGATCGCACCGGCCACCACCGACCTGATCGCCGGGCAGACCCAGGTCATGTTCCCCGGCCTGGCAGCCGCGCTGCCGCATATCCGTAGCGGTCGCCTCAAGCCCCTGGCTGTGACGGGCAATCAGCGTCACTCGGCCCTCAAGGACGTGCCAACGATGGAAGAGGGCGGCCTCAAGGGCTTTGACGCCCAGCAGTGGTACGGCGTGGTGGGTCCGGCCAACATGCCGGCGGCCTTGGTCAAGACCCTTAACGACGCCATCGCTCAGGTGCTGGCCCAGCCCGACTTCCGCGAAAAGCTCAGCGCCGAAGCGGTGGAACTGATGCCGATGACCCCGACCCAGTTCACCGACTACATGAAGAAAGACCTCGCCCGCTGGACCCAGCTGGCCAAGGCCCGCAACATCAACCTCGAATCCTGATCCCATGACCGTCAACACCCAAGTGGCCGCCGACACCCAGGCGCCCCCGATCACCCAAGAACTCGCCCGCTTTGTCGCCGAACACCCCTCCCGTGGCTGGAGCGACGCGGT
>CANFQF010000196.1 GCA_947449025.1 Comamonadaceae bacterium | reverse complement strand
GTCGGCGCCGTAGTCGGCCAGCAGCTGCGCGGCCCAGGGGCCGGCCAGCACCCGGGAGAGGTCGAGGACGCGCACGCCCTCGAGCAGGCGAAGAGGGGCGGCGCTCGCCGTCTCTCCAGCAGCGGGCGAAGCGCTCATGGTGCCGGTCCCTTTCAGTTGGCGAAGGCGGCGATGCCAGTGATGGCGCGGCCCAGGATCAGTGCGTGCACATCGTGGGTGCCCTCGTAGGTGTTGACCACTTCGAGGTTGACCAGGTGACGGGCGACGCCGTACTCGTCGCTGATGCCGTTGCCACCCATCATGTCGCGGGCCACACGGGCAATGTCCAGCGCCTTGCCGCAGGAGTTGCGCTTGAGGATGGAGGTGATCTCCACCGAGGCAGTGCCCTCGTCCTTCATGCGTCCCAGGCGCAGGCAGCCTTGCAGGCCCAGGCTGATGTCGGTGACCATATCGGCCAGCTTCTTTTGAATCAGCTGGTTGGCAGCCAGCGGGCGGCCGAACTGCTGGCGGTCCAGCACGTACTGGCGGGCGCGGGTGTAACAGTCCTCGGCGGCGCCCAGCGCGCCCCAGGCGATGCCGTAGCGGGCCGAGTTCAGGCAGGTGAACGGGCCTTTCAGGCCGCGCACTTCAGGGAAGGCGTTCTCTTCGGGGCAGAACACCTCGTCCATCACGATCTCGCCGGTGATGGACGCGCGCAGGCCCACCTTGCCGTGGATGGCGGGCGCCGACAGGCCCTTCCAGCCCTTTTCCAGCACAAAGCCGCGGATGGCGCCGCTGTCGTCCTTGGCCCAGACCACGAAGACGTCGGCGATGGGGCTGTTGGAGATCCACATCTTGGCGCCGGAGATCGAGTAGCCGCCGGGCACCTTCTTGGCGCGGGTGATCATGCTGCCGGGGTCGGAGCCGTGGTTCGGTTCGGTCAGGCCAAAGCAGCCGATCCACTCGCCGGTGGCCAGCTTGGGCAGGTACTTCTGCTTCTGGGCCTCGGTGCCGAAATCATTGATAGGCAGCATGACCAGGGAAGACTGCACGCTCATCATCGAGCGGTAGCCCGAGTCGACGCGCTCGACCTCGCGGGCCACCAGACCGTAGGCCACGTAGTTGAGGCCGGCGCCGCCGTACTGCTCCGGGATGGTCACGCCCAAAAGGCCCAGCGCGCCCATCTCACGGAAGATGGCCGGGTCGGTCTGCTCGTTGCGAAAGGCCATCTGCACCCGGGGCAGCAGTTGCTCCTGGCAATAAGCCTGGGCCGCCTCGCGCACCTGGCGCTCGTCGTCGGTGAGTTGGGCGTCGAGCTGAAACGGGTCGGACCAGGAGAAGGTGGCTTTGGCGCTCATGGGGTTGTCTCGTGCGAAGAAGGAATGAAGTGCGGCAATCGTAGGAGTCGCCTCCCAGCAGGGCAAGCGATGATTCCTGTGCCAGATATGAGCTTGTATAGTATCTGAACCGGCTCCGCGCCCCGTCTGGCCGGCCGTCTCCGATGCGACGCAAGATTCCCTCCCTCCAGGCGCTGGCCTGTTTCGACGCCGCCGCCCGCCACGGCAGCTACACCCGCGCCGCCCAGGAACTGGCGCTGACCCAGGGTGCTGTGTCGCGCCAGGTGGCGGTGCTCGAGGCCTTTCTGGGCCTGGCCTTGTTCCGCCGCAGCCGTCACGGCATGGTGCTCACCCCGGCGGGTGCCGACTACGCACGCCAGGTGCGGGCCCGGCTCGACGGCCTTGAGCGCGACACCCTGGACGTGATCGGTCGGCAGGGGGAGGGCGCGGCGCTGACCCTGGGTGCAGTGCCCACCTTCGCGACCCGATGGCTGATTCCCCGCCTGCCGCGTTTGGCGCAGGCCCATCCCGGCCTGCAGGTGCATCTGGAGACCCGCACACGGCCCTTTCTGTTCACCGACTCGGGCCTCGACGCGGCCCTGTTCGCCGGTACCCCGGACCAGGTGGCGCAGTGGGCCGGCACCCGCGCCGAATTGCTGCTGGTGGAGGAGGTGGTGCCCGTGTGCAGCCCCTCCCTCCTGGCGGGCGGGCGGCTGCTCAAGCCGCAGGCGCTGGCCGGCCTGCCGCTGCTACACCCCTCTACCCGCCCGGAGGACTGGCGGCGCTGGTTCGAGGCCGAGGGGGTGGACGCGCCGGCGGCCATGGCCGGCCCGCGTTACGAACAGTTCTCCATGCAGGCGGCGGCGGCCGCTGCCGGCCTGGGCGTGGCGCTCATGCCCACGCTGCTGGTGCAGGAGGAATTGGCAGCCGGCACTTTGGTGCCGGCCTGCCGGGAGCGGCGACCCGGGCGCAGCTATTACCTGGTCTGCCCAGACCAGGGGGAGGAGCCGGTCGCGCTGCGGCGGTTCAGGCAGTGGCTGCTGGGCCAGGTGCGATCCTCGACAGGGCCCTCGTTAAAATCAAAGGCTGCATGAGCTAGTGTTGGCGCTGTTGCTTGGCCTACAAGTTCGGTGGCATCTCTGCTACGCCCTTTTGTCGAAAGACACGCTTTGAAGATCCTCCTCCTATTCGCCCGACAGGTCGACGAACTCAGCCGTAAGGCCTCGGTCGTTGCACTCTGGCTGGTCCTGATTTGCGCCCTGGTTTCGGCCCTGAACGCATTCAGCCGCTATGCCTTTGACATGTCTTCCAACGCCTGGCTGGAGTTGCAGTGGTACATGTTCGGCGGCACCGTGCTGTTGGGCGCGGCTCACTTGCTCAATACCAATGGCCATATTCGGGTTGACCTGTTCTACGGCCGCCTGAGCGACCGCCAGCGCACCTGGCTCGATCTGTTCGGGCTGATCGCCTTCCTCATGCCCTTTTGCTGGTTCATGGTGCTGTACTCCTGGCCCTGGTTCCTGGAGTCCTGGCGCATCGGCGAGATCTCGGCCAACGCGGGCGGCCTGATCCGCTGGCCGGTGAAGCTGCTGCTGCCCCTGGGCTTTGGCCTGTTGATGCTGCAGGGCGTCTCCGAGATCATCAAGCGGGTCGCAGCCCTGCGCGGGGTGATTGCGCTTGACACCCATTACGAGCGCCCGCTCCAGTAAGAAGAGGCCTACCGATGAACCTCTTTGACATCATGGCCCCGGCGATGTTCGCCGCGCTGGTGGTCTTTTTGCTGCTCGGCCTGCCGGTGGCTTTTTCGCTGGCGGCTCTGGGCCTGGCCTCGGGCCTGGTGGCCATCGAGGCCGGCCTGTTCCCGGCCCAGTTCATGGCCAACCTGCCGTTTCGGGTGTTCGGCATCATCGGCAACGAACTGCTGCTGTCCATCCCCTTCTTCACCCTGATGGGGGCCATCCTCGAAAAGTCGGGGCTGGCGGAAGACCTGCTAGAGGGCTTCGCCCAGGCCTTTGGCAAGCTGCCCGGTGGCCTGGCCTATGCCGTCATCTTGGTGGGGGCCATCCTCGGCGCGATCACCGGCACGGTGGCGGCGTCGGTGATTGCAATGGCGGTCATCGCTTTGCCCATCATGCAGCGCTATGGCTATGACATGCGTCTGGCCACTGGCGTCATTGCCGCCTCGGGCACCATCACCCAGGTGATTCCGCCCTCGCTGGTGCTGATCGTGCTGGCTGACCAGCTGGGCAAGTCGGTGGGCGACATGTACCTGGGTGCGGTGGGACCGTCGATCGTCCAGGTGCTGATTTTTGCTGGCTACATCTTCGTGATGTCCCTGCTGCGGCCCAAGTCCATGCCCGGCCTGCCGCCGGAGGCGCGCACCCTGCACGGGTGGGCGCTGGCGCGCAAGGTGGCGGCGGGCGTTCTGCCCTCGTCCTTCCTCATCTTCGTGGTGTTGGGCACCATCTTCATGGGGCTGGCCACCCCGACTGAAGCCGGCGCCATGGGCGTGGTTGGCGCCCTCGGCCTGGCGGCGCTGCACAGGCGCCTGAACTTCTCGATGGTGTACGCCGGCATGAAGGACACGATGAACGTCACCGTGATGGTGATCTTCATTCTGATCGGCGCCACCGTCTTCACCCTGGTCTTCCAGGGTGTGGACGGCAGCAAGTGGGTCGAACACCTGTTCACGTCGGTGGGCGCGGACGATGCGGTCACCTTCCTGATCGTGGTCAACATCATGATTTTCGTGCTGGCGTTCTTCCTCGACTTTTTCGAGATCGCCTTCATCGTGGTGCCGCTTCTTGCCCCCATGGCCCAAAAGCTCGGGATCGACCTGGTCTGGTTCGGCGTGCTGCTGTGCGTGAACATGCAAACCAGCTTCATGCACCCGCCCTTTGGCTTTGCCCTGTTCTATCTGCGCGGCGTTGCCCCCAAAGAGGTCAAGACCTCCGACATTTACCTGGGCGCGCTGCCCTGGGTGGGCCTGCAGTTGCTGCTGGTGGGCATCCTGATCTTCTACCCCGAGCTGGTGACCGGCATGCTGGACAAGCCCGACATGACCAACCTCGATAAGGTCGAGATCAGGGTCGAAGACCCGGCCCCGGTGGCCGAGTTGCCTGCCTCGGGCGCGTCCGGGCCGGGCGGTGAGGCTCCCCCGCAGTCGGCGCCGGATCCGGCGGATTACTTCAACAAGAAGTAATTTCGCTTCAAGGTAAGCCCCGCCTACTCCGAGCTTGCGCCCTCGGGGCTTGCTCTTGATCGGATCCGTGCGCAGCGAGGACTCCGTCCTCACCGCTCACTCCACCGCTGGTGGCGCCGTCTGCGAAGGAACGATGAAGAAGCGTTGGCCACCTAAGAGCATCGCGACTGCTTGGGGATCTCATGCGCCTGTTCTTCCTGTTGCTCCTTGTGCTGCCACTGTGGACCTCGGCCCTTGCCGCCCCCTTGAACTGCGCAAAGGCGCGCACGGCGATCGACAAGGCGATCTGCGCTGACCCGGGGCTGCGGGATCAAGACAGAGGCTTGGATGCTGTTCGGCAGCTGCTCAAGGGCCACCTCTCCAAGCTTGGCAGAAGCCGTCTCGAGGCCCAGCAGGCCCAATGGCGAAGGGAGCTGTCATTCCTTTGCCGGTACCCGGAGCCCCGCTTACTCAACGTGTGTCTGGAAGGCGCCTACCAGGCCCGCGAACAGCTCCTGTTCTGGGCCGCAGTCTCCTCCGATGCGTTCACCCTTTACCCCGCACCGGCACGCAGGCCCCACAGCCAGCTGATGTTTGTCGACGGCAACTCTCCCACCGCCAAATTCATCAACCGCAAAGTCTTGGAGGCGGCCCGGCTCGCCCCTGATCCGGAGGATTGGCTACTCAAGGACCACGAGCCTTTCGAGATCACCGTTCGCAACCTGGCCGGATCGATTTGGGCGATCGAGACCAAGGTCTACGTGTTCAACCGTGACTACGGTTTCTACTTCTTCCACGCGGACTATTTCGACGCCGCGACCTCCCGGAAGCTGGAAGTGAACGACTTCTTTGACCCGTCCCGGCTGGATGAACTGGCCGCTGTCCTGGCGGACAACCTGCGGCATTGGCCCGAGGAGATGGGCAGGATGTGCTACGAGAAGTTCGACGCCGCGGCCCTGCGGTCCCATCTGGCGGGGAACCTGCACAAGGTCCGTATCGGGCCAAGAGGCATGTCCATCCAGCTCGATACCTTCCAACACTGCAGCGCCTATGAGATGCCCGACTTTTCGGCAGACATGATCCGGCCCTTCGTGACCGAAACCGTCAAGGCTTTCTTTCGCGACTCATGAAGTTGCTGCAGTCGCGTTCGGTCACGCTGCACCAGGCGACCTGCTTACGCAGGAAGTCCATCTGGTTCTAGGGCATCTACTTGCGGGCCAGACCAGACCAGGCCAGGCCAGGCCCTTGGCCCAGAGCGCGGCGGGTATGCGGTACGGGCGCAGCGGCTTCGATGCGGGGGCCCTTCGGGCTTCCTTGCGGTGCTCG
>CANFQF010000195.1 GCA_947449025.1 Comamonadaceae bacterium | reverse complement strand
GGTGTGCCATCCGCAGGTGGGCGTCAAGACCGTGGCCGAGTTTGTGCGCAAGGCCAAGGCCAAACCCAATGGCATGACCTACGCCTCCGGCGGCGCTGGATCGCCGGGCCACCTGGTCACCGAGTTGTTCAGTGCGGCGGCCGGCATCGACCTCACGCACGTGCCCTACAAGGGCCCAGCGCCAGCGGTGCAGGACATGCTGGGTGGTCAGGTGGACTGCGGCTTCCTGGCCGGCCCCACCGTACTGCCCCATGTGCGCGCCGGCAAACTGGTGGCGCTGGCGGTCTCAGGCGCCAAGCGCTCGCCGGTGCTGCCCGAGGTGCCTACGGTCGCGGAGTCCGGCTATTCGCGCTTTGACGCCGCTTTCTCGCTGGTGCTGCTGGCACCCAAGGACACGCCCGCCGCCATCGTGCAGAAGATGCACACCGAATTGGCCACGGCGCTCAAATTGCCCGGCACCTTGGAAAAGCTCGCCCAGTCTGACCAGTTTTTGGTGGCCGAATCGCCAGCCGAGACCGCAGCTCGCCTGGCGCAGGATTCAGCCAAATGGGGCGAGGTGGCCCGTCGGATCAACCTGAAGATGGAGTGAGGCGGCGCGAGCGCGGACGCGTGTCTCTGCCCGCGCGGTTCAGCCTTTGCTTCGCAGTCGCAGGCCCCAGCCATCGGGCAGGCCTTCGACGACCATTCCCGCATCCCAGCCACAGCAGTGGACGTCCAGCCCTCTCATGGCCGCGTCCGCCGGGGCGCCCGCTGGCGCTGCCTGGCCACTTCGGCCCGCTGCATCTGCGCGATGGATTGCTGCGCCAGTACCAGCAAGTCGTCGAGCTCTGAAGCCAAGCCCAGCGCCTGCAGGATCCGGACCCAGGTCTCCAGAGACGATTGACCACTGCTTTCGAGCTTGCGCAGGGCGCCCAGGGACAGGCCTGCCATCTGCGCCAATTCACTCTGGGGTAGGCCCTGCGCCAGGCGCTGTGCACGAATGCGCTGCCCCAGGGTGCGCAAAATCTCATCGGCGGTGGCGAGAATAAATGCCATTTAAGTGGCGATTATCTCAAAATATTTAGTTTAAAGATCATAAAAATGACCTTTAAACGCTGGGGCAGGGCGGGGCGGGGCGACCGATGCAGCGCCCCTTCTCGCCTTACTCGATGTTCTGCACCTGCTCGCGCATCTGCTCGATCAGCACCTTCATCTCGACGCTGATGCGCGTGAGCTCCAGGACTTGCGACTTGGAGCCCAGCGTGTTGGCTTCGCGGTGCAACTCCTGGATCAGGAAGTCCAGGCGCTTGCCGGCCTCGCCGCCCTTGGTGAGGAGCCGCTCGATCTCATCTAGGTGAGCGGCGAGGCGAGTCAGCTCCTCGGCCACGTCGATGCGGATCGCAAATGCGGTGGCCTCGGCCAGCGCGCGGTCTTGCGCGGTTTGGGCGGTGGGGGTATTGGCCGAAGGAGCGCCCAGCCCCAGGGCCTCGTTCCAGCGCTCCAGGAATCGGGTCCGCTGCTGCTCCACCAGCTGGGGCACCAGGGGTTGGGCCTGCTCGGCCAGGGCGCGCAGCTGTTTCAGGTGGCCCCGCAGCATCTTCACCAGGCGTTCACCCTCGCGGGCGCGGGCTTGCATGAGTCCGTCCAGTGACTCGGCGGCCAGGGCCAGCACCTGGGCGGTGTCGATCGCGCCGCTGCCAGACTCGCCGCCCGCCATGCGGATCACATCGGCCACGCCCAGCGGCCGGGCCTGGGGCAGCCAGGCCAGCACCTGCTCCTGCACGCTGCCCAAGCGCTGAAGCAGCGCCGGTGAGGGTGTGGCCAGGCCGGCGCCGGCCGCAGCCTCGACGCCGCCGCGCACCTCGACCTTGCCGCGTTTGAGGCGCGTCTGCAGCAGTTCGCGCAGGGCGGGTTCATGTTGGCGCAGCTCCTCGGACAGGCGGAAGGACAGATCGAGGAAACGGCTGTTGACGCTGCGGATTTCCAGGCCGAGCCGGGGTGCGGGCCTCTCGCCGGGGGCGCTGCCTTCCGCCTGGGCGGTGGCGTAGCCGGTCATGCTGTAAATGGGCATTCGGTACTTTGGTATGAATTCAGTCGCGAAATTATGGCCCAGGCCCTGGTCGGGGCGACCGGCGCGCAGGCTCTAACATCGGGGCATGACTGCATTCCAAAGAACCGGCGGCCGCGCTGCCGACCAACTGCGCCCGGTGCGCATCACCCGCGGCTTCACCCTGCACGCCGAGGGCTCCGTCCTGATCGAATTCGGCCAGACCCGCGTGCTGTGCACCGCCTCGGTGGAAGAGCGTGTGCCGCCGCACAAGCGCGGCTCCGGCGAGGGGTGGGTGACCGGCGAATACGGCATGCTGCCGCGCGCCACCCACACCCGCGGTGACCGCGAGGCCGCCCGGGGCAAGCAAAGCGGCCGCACGCAGGAAATCCAGCGTCTGATCGGCCGCTCGCTGCGCGCGGTGTTTGACCTCAAGGCTTTGGGCGAGCGCACCCTCACCCTGGATTGCGACGTGCTGCAGGCCGACGGCGGCACCCGCACCGCCGCCATCACCGGCGCCTTTGTCGCCGCGCAGGACGCGGTGAGTCGCCTGCTGGCGGCGGGCAAGATTGCTGCCTCGCCCATCGTCGGCCCGGTGGCCGCCATCTCGGTGGGCATCGTGCAGGGCACCCCCTTGCTGGACCTGGAGTACGTCGAAGACTCGGCCTGCGACACCGACATGAACGTGGTGATGACCGGCGCGGGGCACTTTGTCGAAGTGCAGGGCACCGCCGAGGGCGCGGCCTTCACCCGCGCCGAGATGGACCGTCTGCTGCAACTGGCCGAACAAGGCATTGGCGAGCTGGTGCGCTTGCAGGCTGCGGCCCTGCAGCAACCCCTGCCGCCCACGCCCGCGGGGATGGGGGCCTGAGTGGCTGCTTCCCCTGCTTTGGGCCGCAGCGATTCAATTGCCGCCGGCGCCCTGCTCGGGGGTGGGCGGCTGGTCTTGGCGTCGAACAACCGCGGCAAGCTCGTCGAATTGCAGGCGCTGTTCGAGCCGATGGGTCTGGCGCTGGTGCGGCAGGCCGAGCTTGGCATCGGCGAGGCCGAGGAGCCCTTTCGCACCTTTGTCGAGAACGCGCTGGCCAAGGCCCGTCATGCGGCGCGTGAAAGCGGTCTGCCGGCCCTGGCCGACGACGCCGGCCTGTGCGTGGACGCCTTCGGCGGTCTGCCGGGTGTGGACACCGCTTTTTATGCCACGCAGTTCGGATTTCCCAAGGGCGACGACCACAACGTCACCGCCTTGCTGGAGCAGATGGCGGGCATCGCCAACCGCCGCGCCGCGCTGGTCAGCACCCTCGTCGCCCTGCGCAGCGCCGACGACCCCGAGCCGCTGATTGCGGTGGGCCGGGCGGTGGGCGAGATCACCCGCGCGCCGGTGGGCGATCAGGGCTTTGGCTTCGACCCCGTGATGTACCTGCCTCAGTTTGACTGCACCTTCGCCCAGCTTGACCCGGCGGTGAAGAACGCGCACAGCCACCGCGGCCAGGCGGCGCGGCAGATGGTGGAACTGATGCGGGCGCGCTGGCTCTGAGCCCACGGCGCTCCTCTCGGCTCAGGCGCACCCTCCGGCTCACGACGAAGCGATCTCCCGCATGAAGGACTTGGCCCACTACATGCGCCCCGGCACCCTGCAGTTGGGAGCGCCGCCGCCGCTGTCGCTGTATGTGCACCTGCCCTGGTGCATCCGCAAGTGCCCGTATTGCGACTTCAACTCGCACGAGATGAAGCCGGGCGAGTTGCCCGAGCAGCGTTACCTGGACGCCCTGGTGGCCGACCTGGAGCAGTCCCTGCCCCTGGTCTGGGGCCGCAGCGTGCACAGCGTCTTCATCGGCGGCGGCACGCCCAGCCTGTTCTCGCCAGCGGGCATTGACCGGCTGCTGGCCGATATCCGCGCCCGTCTGCGTCTGGCGCCCGACTGCGAGATCACCTTGGAGGCCAACCCCGGCACCTTCGAGAAGGACCGCTTCCGCGCTTTTCGCGCCGCCGGCGTGACCCGGCTTTCGGTCGGCGTGCAAAGCTTCAACGACACGCACCTGCAAGCCGTGGGGCGGGTGCATGACCGGGCGCAGGCGATCGCTGCCTGCGAAGAGGCGGCTGATGCTTTTGAGACCTTCAACCTTGACCTGATGTACGCGCTCCCCGGACAGACCTTGGCGCAACTCGACGCCGACCTGGACCAGGCCCTGGCCTTGGCGCCGCCGCACCTGTCGGTCTATCACCTCACGCTCGAACCCAATACCTACTTCGCCAAGTACCCACCGGTGGTCCCCAGTGACGACGAGGCCTTCGCGATGCTGGACCGCATCACCGAGCGCACCGGCGCTGCGGGAATGGCGCGCTATGAAGTCTCGGCCTATGCCCGCGAGGGCCACCGTTGCTGGCACAACAACAACTACTGGGAATTCGGCGACTACCTGGGCATCGGCGCCGGCGCGCACGGCAAGCTGTCCTTCGCGCACCGGGTGCTGCGCCAGGTGCGTTACCGCGACCCGGCGCGCTATATGGAACAAGCCCTGGCCGGCGACGCAGTGGCGCAAGAGGAGGAAGTGGCACGCGCCGAGTTGCCCTTCGAGTACATGCTCAACTCGCTTCGGCTGCGGGACGGCTTCGCGCTGCAAGACTTCAGCAGCCGCACGGGACTGCCGCTGTCGGCCCTTGAGCCGGGCCTGACCCAGGCCGAAGCCAAGGGGCTGATCGAGCGTGACGGGGGTCGCGTGCGGCCCAGTGTGCGCGGCTTCGACTTCCTGAGCGATTTGCAGTCCCTGTTCCTGTCGGCGTGATGCGGGTCGCACCGCTCACGCGTTCCCATCGGACCTCACCATGAACCCCGCAACTTCTGTCACCGCCTCGACGCCCCTGCTGTCCATCGCAGATGGCGTGGCCACCATCACCCTCAACCGACCCGCCCACCGCAACCGCCTGCAGGACGAAGATTTGCAGGCGCTGCTGGGGCATTTCGGGCGTATCGAGGCCGATACCAGTGTGCGGGTCGTGGTGCTGCGCGCCAACACCGAGGGCCAGCCCAAGCCGGTGTTCTGCGCGGGCTACGACCTCGGCGGATTCGACGAGCCAGGCAAGGACGCCAGCCTGTTCGAGCGCATGACCGACGCCTACGCCGCGCTCGCGCCAGTGACAGTGTGTGCGCTCAATGGCAGCGTTTACGGCGGCGCCACCGACCTGTTTATCTCCAGCGACCTGCGCCTGGCCATGGAGGGGGTGGAAATGCGCATGCCGGCCACCGCGCTTGGCTTGCACTACTACGCCAACGGTCTGCAACGCTATGTCACCCGCATGGGCCTGGCCTTCACCGAGCGGGCTTTTCTCACCGGGCGGCCCTTCACCGCGCAGCGTCTGTGGGACACCGGTTGTCTGGAGGACTTGCTGCCAGCCGCCGAGTTCGAGACGGGCTTGTCCGCACTGGTGCGCGACGTGGCTGCTCTGGCGCCCCTGGCGGCGCGCACCCTCAAGCAGTCCCTTCGCGAGCTGGCCACCGGGGCCACGAGTCGCGACACCTTGGAGCGGATCCGTGCCCGCGAGCGCATGACGCTGGCCAGCGAAGATTTCGCCGAGGGCCGCAAGGCCTTTGCGGAGCGGCGCGCGCCGCGTTTCATCGGGCGCTGAGCGTCACTCGCCAGCCGGGCCCTGGTGGAAGAGGGTTTTGAGTACGACCTGCTCACGCAGGTAAGCCCAATGACGGTCCTCACCAAACTCGAAATGAGACTGCACCACGCCTGCCAACATGTCGGTGAACTGCAGGTTCAAGCAGTATTGGCTGTCGCGGGGTACGGTCTCAAGCCGGGTGCGTGCGGATACCCCGAACCACAGCTCGGTCTGAAGGT
>CANFQF010000194.1 GCA_947449025.1 Comamonadaceae bacterium | reverse complement strand
TCGACATAAATATCGAGGTCGTCCGCGTCCACCGCCTCCACCCACAGCTTGAGCGAGAGATATCCGGCAATCTCGGTATCGCTCTCGAAGCGGTGCACAAACGTCAGACGATCTTTGGCGTCACGGGGGTCGTAATCGGCTTTGGCGGCGGATGCGACGCTCGCAAAATGCATGGCCCGCGCCGATGCGTCCAGATACAGCGGCGTGTAACGGGTACGTGCCAAGGGAAATTCATGCTCCGGCCGATCGACCGTGTCCTCGCCACCAGGATCGAGCACGCACATGCGGACCTTAGGGGTGCTGTCCCAATCGTTGCGGACGCCCCGAAGAAAGTAGTCAAAAAAGCGGCGCAGATCGTCTACGTTGCCGTAATAGTCCGTCCACTCGTGCGTGTTGTGAACGCGCAGCCATTTCTCGGGCGAGGCGAGGCCGCGCCAGCCGTTCATCGTGCCCATGGTGTGAATCAGGTTGGTCCAGCTCGAGACCACATAGGCCGGGACGTCAATCTTGTCCAGCGCCGGGATCTTGCTTTCCCAATAGTCGTTCATCAGCGGGTACGAACGCACCATCGCCGGAACATCTTCAACCCTCCCCGGACCAGCGAACATGCTCACCATGTGGTCATTGAAGCCGACATCAGGAATACCACCACGCACCACGTCGCATCGGTACAGGTCGGTCCAGCCTTCACAAGGGGCGAAGGCGGCAAGATGGGGCGGTCGTTCTGCCGCAATGAACCACTGCACGATGGCCAGCCATGATGTGCCCGTCAGCCCCACCTTGCCATTGCTCCAAGACTGCGCAGCAATCCATTCGACCAGGTCATGGCCATCCTGCCCTTCTTGTGGGCCCCAGCAATGAAGGTCACCTTCACTGCTGAATGCGCCACGCGCATCCGCGTTGACGATGGCATATCCATGCGGGCACCAGTAGGACGGATCCGGGCCCTCGAACGCCTCAATACCGGAAAGCTGCTCCACGGGCACCCCGCCACGGAAAGGCAGGTCATCCATCTGAATCACGCCACCTTGCTTCCCGTAGGGCGCCCAGGACACCAGGGTTGCAAGGGGTTCGGTTGCTTGCGCAGGCCGGAGTATGTCGACGTAAATGTGAGTGCCGTCGCGCAGGGGCACCGCCACATCCTGATCCAGGATGATGTCGCATGCCAGCGGCAAGGCCCCTGGGCGCATGACTGACCCTTTGGCCAGGCGCTTTTGGGTCGGACGAAGGCCGGGATACCTGGCCCGTGCATCCTCAGGAGAGCGAGCGGGTCTGTATTTGATGGGAGTGGTGGTCATAGTGGGAATAGGGTGGCGCCTGAAAACAGCGCCACCCAAGGAACTCAGTCAAGAGTCATATTGAGTCTCTTGAGAATGGTCCCGAAACGTTGCGATTGGCGCTGCATCTCCTGCTGGGCCACCTCGCTATTCGACCAAACGGGGATCAGTCCGCTTTGCTGGATGGCTTCCCGAACTTCAGCGCTGGCGGAAACCACTTTCAGTGCAGCATCAAACTTGGCCTGAATATTCGCCGGCACTTTGGCGGCGCCGAAGATCACCGTGTAGACCGTGACGTCATAGTCCTTGAAGCCGCTTTCTTGCATCGTCGGCAAATTCGGCAGAACGGTGGAACGGACCTTGGTCGACACCGCAAGTCCGTTGAGCTTATTGGTCTTGACGAATTCAGCCACCGTGGATTCCACGACGAAGGAGCAATCGACATGGCCTGCCAGCAAATCCTGTGCAGCAGCCAAAGGACCTTTGTAGGGCACATGGGTCATGTTCAGGCTGGCCGCCTCGAGAAACATCTCCATGGCCACGTGGGCCGCGGTGCCCGCTCCGCCCGTTGCATAAACAAGCGGCTTGGTTTTTGCCAGACTGACAAGTTCCGCAACACTCTTGACGCCCAAGGCCGGCTTGCACACAAGCACGTGTGCCAAGCCGCCCACCAGCGTGGCGGCAGGCACATCTTTCACCTCAAAGCCCAGGCGCTTATAGACATAGGGATTGATCGTGACCACGCTTTCCGGTCCGACCATCCAGGTGTAGCCATCACCCCCTGCCCGGGCAAGTTCGGATGCACCGATGTTGCCGCCTGCGCCTGCTTTGTAGTCCACCACGACAGGCTGCCCCAGCTGCTGTCCGAGGCCATTGGTGATGGAGCGAATGACGCGCTCCGGTCCACCGCCCGCCATGAAGGGAACGATCATCCGCAGGGGCTTGTTAGGCCATTCTTGGGCCTGTGCCGCACCAGCCGAGAGCAATGCTGCGAGCAAGCAGAGTGCGTACTTTTTCATTGCGCGACTCCTTGCTGAACTACGAAAAGGGCCTGAAGTTGCTGCGCATGCGGCGTCTCGCCATGTCCTGCGTCGCTGGCAGCGGCACCAGGCTTAGGCCCAGCAAGGGCAAGCAATATGGGGGGATGGGCCAGATGAATGTTCACTCGAGGGTCTCCTGACGGTGCGCTTGTTCTGAAACGTCCACGGTGCGAACCGAGGCCATTTCGCTTTTGGTGAGAACAATGTAGCGACGCATCAAGGGGGCCCAAAGCCCAAAATCACGATGGGAGGTATCGCGCAAACCGATACGTCAAACCGATCCGTCAAACCGGGACGTTCTTTCGACACGGCGACACCGTTGCGCTGAGCGGACAACGCTCGCTCAAAAACCCGCGGCGGAGGCGGGGGACTGTTCGCCTGGTGGGCTAGACGATGGGCCCGAGCTTGTCAGACGCTTCGAGCAACTTGTGACGTATCCACATCAGGGCCGGATCGCGATCGCGGTACTTGTGCCATTGCAGTCTGGCGGTAAACAAGGGCGGCTGGAACTCAAGTGGTACTGCGCGTACTGCGAACTGCTCACAGGCTTGTGCAGCGAGGCGGGCATGCATCGTGGCGATGTACTGGGTCCCCACCACCATGCAGGGAAGCAAGCCGAAATTGGGCACCCGCACATGAACGCGGCGCAATCCGGGGTGCTCTTTTTCGAACCAGGCATCGAACATGGGGACCCCCCGGCTGTCCACGACCACATGCCCACTCGCGCCATAGGCTTCCAGCGAAATGGATTCACCGATGCTCGCATTTGCATCGTCCACCACGGCGAGATAATTGTCCTCAAACAGGGGGCATGAGGCGAAGCCCTCGGTCTCGTGCCAATCAGGCGAAATGATGAAATCTACCTCGCCAGACTCCAGCTCCTGGTAGGCCACACCGGTGACATGACGAAACTCGAAGGTGACGTGAGGCGCTTCTTGCGCAATGCTGCGCAAGAGGTTGGTCAACAAGATTCGGATCGCGTAGTCCGAGGCAATCAGAACGAAATTTCGGTTGGATTGCGCTGGATCGAATTCGGCCGTGCTGCCCAGCGTTGCATCCACCATCAACAACAGGTCATTGACCTTTCCCACCATGGACTCAGCCAGCGGGGTCAATTCCATGCGTCGACCTTTTTGGACGATCAGCGGATCATCAAAATAGTCCCGCAGCCTTGAAAGAATGCCGCTCATGGCCGACTGGCTCAGGTGCAGACTTTCTGCGGCCCGGGTCACACTGCGCGTGGTGAGCAAAGCGCGCAGCGCGCCCAGAAGATTCAAATCGAACCGTTGATAGCGCATAGTTAAACCTCCACGCCGAAACCCAGCCTCCCGCCAAGCGAACCGCTGCCATTTTGGCTAGAGCCACCATTATCACTAGCGTGCCATCCCTCCGGTCTCATCAATGCAATCGATCAGGTCACCGGGCGCCTGCGGGACTCTGCTGCGCAGAAAGCGCCGAATGACAGGGGCAGGCCGATGCGGGTGTGTCGACCCGCTCCACACGCCACCTGACGAAATGACGTAGCCCGATTCAGAGGCCTGCATCAGCACCACAGCGCTTTGCAACTCGGTGAATGAGACCTGTGCCAGCAACCAATCGTCTTGACGCCGCAGCCCGACCAACTGCGCAGACAGGGAGTGCGGCGGACTCTCACGACGTATGGCATCCAGCGCGGCGGAAAATTGTGGGTTTGCGGGCGCCAGTGCCTGAACCCGGCTGCAGCTTCGCGTGAGCGTCGTCAACGCGTCCGCAACCAGCCCGGGGACGTCGACCGGCACACCATCCACGCGCACCAGCCAACTGCCATCAGAGGGTTCGATCTCGAGGTGGCTCAGGGGCACCACCACCAGCAGCAATAGCAAGAGAATCAAACTTGCCCGGGACTTCATGGGCCGGACGATAGCGCAAGGACTATCTCCGCCTTGCGGCAGGGGTAGGCAGCAAGCGCAGTGAACTCACTGACAGCGGTTGCACGGCCAGTGCGCGGGCCACCACGATCAGACGTCTTGCTTGTAGACCCGCAGAACGGCCTCGGCCGCCGAAATGACCGCTGCGCGCAAGGCCGGATTGCCAATCACCTCCACCTGCGCCCCGTAACG
Source organism: Comamonadaceae bacterium (assembly GCA_947449025.1). Classification (GTDB taxonomy): domain Bacteria; phylum Pseudomonadota; class Gammaproteobacteria; order Burkholderiales; family Burkholderiaceae_C; genus Ramlibacter. The sequence goes on along the minus strand of CANFQF010000194.1, from coordinate 1,666 downwards.
CAAGACGTCCATCACCAACTCGGTTGGTCTGTCATAGGGCAGCATCAACTCGAGGCGACCGTCTGCGAGACGCCGCACCCGCTGCATCGGATGCCAAAGCTCACTGCCGACCCACTGTGCCGCCTCTGGTGAGAACGCGAGCACCGCCCAGTGATTGGGCTCGCCCGCGAACGCGCCGTAGCCGCCATCCAGCAGGCGCTCCAATTCATCGACCGAAATTACGACAGCGGCCTCCTCAAGCAAGGCTGTGGTTCCAACAGCGTCGAGTGCAAACCGGCGCAGCGCGGCTGCGTGGTGACACCAGGCGTCGAGGTACCAGGTGCGGTGGTACACAAGGCGCTGGGGAGACACATCCCGCAGGGTCTCGGCTTGACGCGATCGGGTGAAGTAGCCCAGACGCAAGCGTCTGCGCTGCATGAGTGCGGTCGTCACTGCATTCAGGGCTGGCGCAGCCACCGCGCGCCGGCCAGGTGAGGAAAAGACGATCCTGCCAGCCCAATCGCGGCTGTCTTCACCCTTGGCCAGCATGGATTCCACGCGTCGGATGAAGGCGCCCAGGTCAGGCGCTAAACCACCCGAAGGATCGACATCACCGAGCAGGCGTTGGGCCAGAAGGAGCGACCGCAGGTCCGACTCGCTGACCCAGAGGCCGGGCAATTCCTGAGGGGTGTGCCTGCGGGACCCGCCAACCTGATAACTGCGCTCAAAGGTGTCGTACTCAATTGGCGTGCCGAGTTGCTCCCGCAAGTACTTCAGGTCGCGCTTGAGCGTCGCCCGCGAAACTTCCAGGCGCTCGAGCAATTGGTCAAAGCGCAGCTTCCTGCTCCCTCGAAGCAGGTTGGCCAGCTTTAAAAGCCTTTCCGTTCGTCCCATGTCGATACGTTTTTTGCGTGGAGCGTGTTGGATTCAACCGGTGTAGGCAGAGGTGGCGTTTGATGCAGCCGTCATGGCTTCCATCAGATCGCCCATTCCCCCTCAAAGCCCTAATACTGAAACCCAGACCGCTCACTCAATGAGCCAAAAAACCTGTCGATTTGCCCATGATTACCACCATGAATGCTGCTGAGAGAGGCTCTTCCTATGAGCCAAATAGAAATTGATAGGCGGGATGCCTAGCGAATGGGACGCGAAGTGGATGCACAGCTAGGGCTCATCTAATGAGCCTTTCGCGCGGGGTGGTGTCCGGCACCCCGTCTCTGCTGCCAGCGCGGGGCGCTACGTCAAAGAAGGGTCACGCCTCCCAGTCCCCCAGCGGCGTCATCTCCACCCGGTGCTGCGGACACAGCGGAGGACCGAAAGCTAGGAACCTCTTGAGCATGGGCACCTGATAGCTGCACTCGGGGCACTTCGCTCTTGGGCGCGGCGAGCGGCTCACTTTGCGGCTCGCGGCCTGAAGCCTCCCGTGGGGATAGGGGCCCAGCTCGTTCACCAGGGCCTGCAGCTTGTCCTTGAGCGCCGGCCCTGCACCCGCCGATCGCATCGGGCCTTGCATCCCCAGCTTGAGCGCGATCTTCTTGAACTCCTTGCCGTGCTTGTGCTGGCAGTCATCTACCGCATGCACCAACTCGTGTACCAAGGTGTCGATCACCTCGATTGGGTCTGCCAGCGTTGGCGAGATAAAGATTTGGTTCACCGCATCGGCCCCGCTTCTGCGAGACCAACACTG
>CANFQF010000193.1 GCA_947449025.1 Comamonadaceae bacterium | reverse complement strand
TCCCAGTCTGCCGTGCGGTTGCGCGGGTTGGTGGGGTTGAGCGTGGCCTCCTTGTAGCTGTAGTCGCCATAGTGGCGCCGCAGCTTGTTGATGGTTTCGGTGGCGGCGAAGGCCGGTACCGATTGCGGCAGGAAGACGTCGGTCATCTGCGCTGCCAGATGGGGGCGGACCTGGTCGACGGTATAGGCCCGGATAGCGATGGCGGCCTCAAGGATGAGGCGGGCGTCTTCAATGACCTCCTCGCGTGCCTTGTCCTGCAGCATTTGGCGGGACAGCAGGCCGGTGGCGGCCAGTCCGGCGAGGGAAACGCCAACCAGAACAAAATTGAATCGGGCAAGTATTCCCATCGAATCCGTCTCCTGGTGTGGCGGCGGATTCTAGCCATGGCGATGGCCGCGTGGGGTCCGCGACGCGTGTGTCGCAAGCATTGACCTGCGCGGCCGGATAATCGGGGGATGACAAGTGCCAAGGTCCTATTCGGATTCCACGCGGTGGGTGTGCGGCTGAAGACAGCGCCGCAGTCAGTAATTGAGGTGGTTTTCGACGCCAGTCGTCGCGACGCCCGCATGCGGCAGTTCCTCGACCGTGCCCGCGAGGCCGGGGTTCGCCTGGTCGAAGCCGATGCCTTGCGGGTGGCCAAGCTGGCGGGTAGTCATGGTCATCAGGGTGTGGCTGCGCGTGTCGAGCCGATGGTCGCCGCACACTCGCTCGACGACCTGCTTGATGCACTGCAAGAGCCGCCGCTCTTGCTCGTGCTCGACGGCGTGACGGATCCGCACAACCTGGGCGCGTGCCTTCGGGTGGCCGATGGCGCTGGCGCGCACGCGGTGATCGCACCCAAGGACCATGCGGCCGGCATCAACGCGACGGTGGCCAAGGTGGCCAGCGGCGCGGCCGAGACCGTGCCCTATTTCATGGTGACCAACCTGGCCCGCACCCTGGGTGAGCTCAAGGAGCGCAGCATCTGGTGCATTGGCACTGCGGGGGAGGCAGAGAAGTCGATCTACCAGGTCGAGATGAAAGGGCCCGTCGCCCTGGTGCTGGGGGCCGAGGGCCCCGGCATGCGCCAACTCACCCGCAAGACCTGTGATGAGCTGGTGCACATCCCGATGTGCGGCGCGGTCGAGAGCCTCAACGTCTCGGTGGCCAGCGGCGTTTGCCTGTACGAGGCCCGGCGCCAGCGTCTGGGTTGACGGGAGTCGCCTGAGCTGCGCCTGTTTCGCGCGCGGGTCGGCCGCTCAGCCCGACAGGGAACTCGGCTTAGACCCAGCCCAGCGCACCCAGGAGCGCACCAGCGCCGAGCAGCCACAGCAGGTGGATGCGGGTGCGCCAGCACAGCAGGGTGGACACCGCGGCCAGCCCCCACAATGGCCAGTGGGTGAGCGAGTAGCCGTGGGCAGCAACCAGCACCCAGCCGGCGCCGGTCATCAGCGCGATCACGATCGGCGTCATGCCTTGCTTAAAGGCCCGCACCTCCCGGCGCTCCCGGTTGCGCTGGCTCCATTGGGCGGTGACATAGGTGAGCAGGGAGCTGGGCCCCATGATGCCGGCCATCGCCAAGACCAAGCCAAGCGCACCGCCAGCCCAACTGGCGGCATTGAAGCCCACGTTCCAGCCGATAAGGGCGATGTAGAGAACGTTCGGCCCGGGCGCCGCCTGCGCAATGGCGATCGAGTCGGTGAATTGGGCGTCAGAGAGCCAGTGCTGCTCGTCGACGAGGTAGCGGTGTGAGTCCGGCGCGGTGCTGATGGCGCCTGCCACCGCCAGCAGCGACAGCCCGATGAAGTGGGTCACCAGCGCCACCCAATCCAGCGCAGACAGGACTTGCGTGATAGCGGCGTTCACTTGCGCGCCTCCTTGTCCTGTGCGGCCGGCGCAAGCCGGCGCCAGGTGAGCACGCAGCTGGTGCCGCCAATTGCGAGCAGCACCCAGGCCAATGGCAGCCGCAGCACCGCCACCGCCACGAAGCTCAGCAGGCACAGCGCCAGGGCCAGACGCCAACCGAGGATGTGGCGCCCCAGCGCGGGCAGGAGCTTGAGGCCGGTGGCGGCAATCAGGCCGGCGGAGACCGCGCTCATGCCGCGCAGCGCGGACTGAACCTGGGGAATGTGGGCAAACTGGGCATACAGCAGGGCCAGACTCAATACCAGGCAGGTCGGTGCGATGAGCAAGCCAGCCACAGCAAATACGGAGCCGCGCCAGCCGAAGTGCCGGGAGCCGAAGATGATCCCCAGATTGATCACGTTCGGGCCGGGCATCACCTGGGCCACTGCCCATTCCTCGACGAAATCGTCCCGGGTCATCCAGCGGCGGCGCTCGACCATCTCGCGCTGGACAACCGCCAGCACGCCGCCGAAGCCCTGCAGGGCCATCGCGTTGAATGCCAAAAAGAGTTCGATCAGGGAGCGGGGCTCCCGGCGGTCGGCGTTGCCGTCATGCGCCTGGTCAGGCGAAGGCGGGCGTGAAGAGGAGGGGGGCGGGGCGGAATTCACCTCTTCATTATCGACGCGACGGCAAACCCTCATCCGGGCGCAGGGTGGGCCTGGTCCAGGATCGAGATCGCTGAACGGGTTCCTTGGCACTGCTGATGCCGCCGTAAGCGCGGGGCTGACCCTGCGCCGGCGTGAATTCCGCACAACCTTTGGCTCTCCGTGGGCCCCGTGCTCGAAGACTGCCGCCAAAACCCGTCTTCATTCGTAGGATGGCTCCGACATTTGACGAAAGCGAGTCATGACGGAACTGCCTGCCAAGCCCTGCGCGCAAGATCCCGGCCGAGAGGCCGGCCCTGGCCCACGCCCTGGATTTACCACGGACGAAGTCCCGCAGGGAAGCTGGTGGCTTGCCCTGTGCAAGGCCGCTCGCCGACTGGCCGACTGGTATGCCATTCAGAGCAGAGGCATGCAGTGCGTGCTGGTGGCACTGGCCCTGGCGATTCCGGCCAGTGCCTTCTACGCTGTAACGCTTTGGCAGCGCCAGGCCCAAGTGGCGATCGAGGTGGAAAAGATGGCTGCGCAAAGCGGCGGGAGCAGCGCTCAATTTGACGAGCGCCTGCCCGTCGTGTTCGGCCAGGGTTCGCTGCTGGGTTTTCTGGCCCAGGAGCCGGTGGACCGCATCACCGTGGTCTACAAGCCGCTGCTGTGGAATATGTCTGAGCGCTTCGTTCTGGTGAGTGCCGGCGGCAAGCGCCACGCCTTCTACCCCTCCGACATGGAAACCCAGATATTTACCGAGCGGGCGGTGACGGCGGCCTGGGGAGCCAAGCTGGTGTTCGTTCCGCGCTCTGAGCTGTCAGCGGCCAGCCTGAACCTGATTGAACGTCTGGACCAGCGCTTCGCCAACGCCAGACCGCAGTCCGAGAAGGACGCCTGGAAGGCGGGGGTGAGTGGACTGCTGTCGGGGGCGCTGACCCTGGGGCTGATCGGCTTTCTGTTCTTTCAATTGCGCGGTCAGCACAAGTCGCTGCGCTTCATCGAGCCCTCGCAGGTCCAGGGTGACCTGGACGACCTGGTGGGCATGGACGACATCAAGGCCGAAGTCGCGCAGATTCATGACCAGTATCAGCGCCGCGCCGCCTACGCCGAGTACGGCATCGACAAACCCTTTAACGTCATGTTCAGCGGTCCGGCGGGCACGGGCAAGACAAAGCTCGCGAGCTATCTGGCCAAGACCCTGAACCTGCCGATCCTGTTTCACTCGGCGGTGAACCTGGAGACCGGCTATGTGGGCGGCGGTGCCGGCACCCTGGGCCGCATCGTGGCGATGGCGCAGCGGCGCAAGCGTTGCATCGTCTTTCTGGACGAGGCGCAGGACCTATTCATGAAGCGTGGCGGCCATCGCAAGTTCGATGACGATACCCAGAACATGCTGCTGGCCGTTCTCGACGGGGTGCGCACCCGGCGCGAGGCCGAGATCATCTGGATCGTGGCCAGCAACTTCAACAGCGAACAGATGCCGATGGACGAAGCTATGCTGCGCCGCTTCCAAATGAAGGTCGACTTTCGCCTTCCGAATCGGACCGAGCGCGAATCCATCATCGGCCACTACCTCGCCCGCCGCGCGGACAAGGTGCTGCCAGGTTTGGACCTGCGCCAGGTGGTCGAGATCACCGAAGGCCGCAGCCCGGCCGACCTGGAGACCATCGTCAACCAGGCCGGCATTACTGCGGTGCAGGCCGGCGCCATGATCGGCGCAGACACCTTGATGCAGGCCGCCGAGCGGGTGTTGGTGGGCAATGTCAACACCCATACCACGCATGAGCGCGAGCGTGACCGGCGGGTGATCGCGGTGCACGAGTGGGGGCATTTTTTGGTCGACTTCGAGCAGGAGCGTGCCCGCTGCGAGGGGGACTGGGACCGCATCCTGGCCGAGATGAAGATGATCAAGATCTCGCTCAAGGCCAACCCGCGCAACAACGCGCTGGGCTTCGTCTTTCACAAGCAGGGCACGAACCTGCTCAGGACCAAGAGCGACATGGAGCACGATGTTCGTGTCTTGCTCGGCGGCATGGCCAATGAGGAACTGTTCTTCGGCGAGGAGGGCACCACCAACGGGGCGCACAACGACATCAGCCGGGTGACCTGGCTCCTGCACCAGGCGGTGGCCGAACTGGGCATGTACCGTCGCACACGCCTGAATTTCGGCGCGCTGGCCCACGACGGAAGCGGTCAGGTCGACGAGGAGACCCGGGCCATCATGGAGGCGCAAAGCGAGCGCCTGTACGACGAAACACGCGAGTTGCTGGCGACCCAAAAGCCCCTGACCGAACATCTGGTGGGGCGTCTGATGGCGGTCGGCGAGATGGACCTGGGGGAGGCGCTCTCCGAGATCCGCCGCTTCGAACAAGCCTGCAGGGGGTTTAACCAGCGCATGGGCCTGCTGCCGGCCTGAGCGCTGCGAGGATCAAGGCGCCGGGGGGCGCGCGCGGTTCGGGCGACTCGCCCGAGCGCGGCGCAAGGGCGGCTAAAGCCGCGCCAAGCGCTCGAGCGCCGCTTGCAAAGTTTCGTCCTTCTTGGCAAAGCAAAAGCGCACCACCCGCTGGTCGAAGCCGTCGCCGTAAAAGGCCGACAGCGGGATCGCGGCCACCCCCACCTCACGCGTGAGCCACTGGCAGAACTCGGCCTCGGGCAGGTCGGACACTTCGGAGATCTCGACACACTGGAAGTAGGTGCCCTCGCAGGGCAAGAGCTTGAAGCGCGTGCCGGCCAAGCCGGCGCGGAACAGGTCGCGCTTGCGCTGATAGAAGGCGGGCAGGTCGCGGTAGGGCGCGGGGTCGGCCAGGTAGGCGGCGAGTCCCCACTGCACCGGCGTGTTCACGGTGAACACATTGAACTGGTGCACCTTGCGGAATTCGGCGGAGAGCGGCGCTGGTGCGGCCACGTAGCCCACCTTCCAGCCGGTGACGTGAAAGGTCTTGCCGAAGCTCGAGACTACGAAGCTGCGCGCAGCCAGTCCCGGAAAGCGGGCCACGCTCTCATGGGCCCGGCCGTCAAAGACCATGTGCTCATAAACCTCGTCGGCAATCAACAGCACCTCGGTTGGCGCCAGCAGGGCCTCGAGGCGCAGCATTTCCTCCCTTGTCCAGGCGGTGCCCGAGGGGTTGTGCGGGCTGTTGGCGATGAGGGCCCGGGTGCGGGGCGTGATCGCAGCGGCGATCTTTTCAAAGTCTGGCCGGAAAGTGCCCGGGGTGAGCGGCACCCGCACGACGGTACCGCCGGCCAGCTCGATATTGGGCACGTAGCTGTCGTAGCAGGGCTCCAGCACGATCACTTCGTCGCCCGGCCGAACCACCGCCAGGATGATGGTCAGGATGGCCTGGGTCGCGCCGGCGGTGACGGTGATTTCGCTGGCCGGGTCGTAGCGGTAGCCATGCAGGGCCTCCAGCTTGGCAGACACCGCCTCGCGAAGTGCCGGCACGCCGGGCATGGGCGGGTACTGGTTGTGACCGCCGGCCATCGCGTCCGCCACCGCCTTGACCAGGCGAGGGTCGCAGTCGAAGTCGGGAAAGCCCTGGCCCAGGTTGATCGCCTGGTGCTGGGCGGCCAGCGCCGACATCACCGTGAAGATGGTCGTGCCCACAGCCGGCAGTTTGCTGGCCAGAGCGGGGGTGCGGGGGAGGGTGTTGGCTTC
>CANFQF010000192.1 GCA_947449025.1 Comamonadaceae bacterium | reverse complement strand
TTGATGAAGGCCTCGCCGGCGTATTTGCGGGCGCCTGCGCTGGCCTGCAGGATCACCGGCGCGCCGGTTTCCTTGGCCGCTTCCATCACGGCCTGCACCTGCTCGAGGTTGTTGACGTTGAAAGCCGGGATGCCGTAGCCGTTTTCGGCGGCGTGGTCCAAGAGTTCGCGCATGGAAACGAGAGGCATGGTGATGTCCGAGAGAAAGTTGGAATCGGGTGCGGGCGGTCGCCAGGCCCGCCGCTGGGTGAACTGGTAAGCACTTGGTAACTCGCCAAATTCTAGCCGGGTGTCCCAACGTCAAAAGGTCAGGCGAGGACGATCTGCGGCCGCGCCCGCGGAGGTCGTCGGCCCGTGCAGGACTGCGCCGACAGGGCGCGGGCAAGGCAGCGACAATCCGCACATGAGCGCCGCCCGAGAACCCACCCTCCTCATTCGCAACGCCCGCTGCATCGCCTCCATGGACGGGGCGCGTCGCGAGTTGCGCGACGCCTCCATCCTGGTGCGCGGGCACCGCATCGAGGCCATGGGCCCGGCGCATGAACTGCCGGCCGAGGCCGACGAGGTGATCGACGCCCGCCAGCACCTCGTGGTGCCGGGCCTGGTCAACACCCATCACCACATGTACCAGAGCCTGACCCGCGCCATCCCCGCAGTGCAGGACGCCGAGCTCTTCTCGTGGCTGCAAGGGCTCTACCCGATCTGGGCCCACCTCACACCCGAGATGGTGGAGGTGTCGACCCAGGTGGCCATGGCCGAACTGCTGCTTTCGGGCTGTACCACCAGCAGCGATCACCTGTACATCTACCCCAACGGCATCCGGCTCGACGACAGCATTCGCGCGGCACAGGCCATCGGCATGCGCTTCACCGCCAGCCGCGGCAGCATGAGCGTGGGGCGCAGCCAGGGCGGCCTGCCACCCGACGCGGTAGTGGAGCGCGAGGATGCCATCTTGAAGGACAGCCAGCGCCTGATCGAGCAGTGGCACGACACCTCGCACGGCGCCATGGTGCAGGTGGCACTGGCACCCTGCTCGCCCTTTTCGGTGAGCCGCGACCTGATGCGCGAGACCGCCAAGCTGGCCCGCCATCACGGCGTGCGCCTGCACACCCACTTGGCCGAGAACGACCACGACGTGGCCTACAGCCTGGAGAAATTCGGCTGCACCCCGGCACAGTACGCGCAGGACCTGGGGTGGCTCGGGCAGGATGTCTGGCACGCCCACTGCGTGAAGCTCGACGAGGAGGGCATCCACCTCTTTGCCGCCAGCCGCACCGGCGTCGCCCATTGCCCTTGCAGCAATATGCGCCTGGCCAGCGGCATCGCCCCGGTGCGGCGCATGGTCGACGCTGGCGTGCCGGTGGGCCTGGGGGTGGATGGCAGCGCCAGCAGCGATGCCGCGCACCTGGTGAACGAAGCCCGGCAGGCCATGCTGCTGGCCCGTGTGGGCCGGGCCCTTCAGCCGCCGGTGCAGCGCGAAGGCCGCACCTTCTTCGGCTGCGACCTGGGACCGGCCGAGATGACGGCGCGCGACGCGCTCGAACTGGCCACACGCGGCGGCGCCCAGGTGCTGGGGCGCAGCGACATCGGCCAGATCGCGCCCGGTCTGTGCGCCGACCTGGCGCTGTTCCGGCTCGACACCCTGGCGATGGCCGGAGGCGCGGTGCATGACCCGGTGGCCGCGCTGATGCTGTGCGCCAGCCCGAACGCCGACGAGGTGGTGGTCAACGGCCGGCGAGTGGTACGCGAGGGCCGACTCGCAACGCTGGACCTTCCGCCACTGCTGGAACGGCACAACCGCCTGGCGCGCGAGCTGGCGCAGGCGGCGCGTTAGCCAGCCCTTTAGGCCGAGGGTGAAGCAGCGGGTTCGGTGGCGACAGGGCCGAAGCGACCACAGACCGAGCCCAGGTGGCCTGGCCGGCGCCGCGGCTGAACCGCCGGCGGCGCCGCGCGGAAAAGCACCCTCAGGAGGCCCGGCAGATCTTGAGCATGTTGGTGCCGCCGGGCACCCCCATCGCGTCGCCGCAGGTGATCGCGTAAATGTCTCCGCTGACCACGATGCCCCGCATCTTGAGGTGCTCCTCGGCAGCGGCCAGCGCGCGCTCGCGCTGAGTGGCGTCGTCCACCAGCAGCGGGCGCACGTTGCGAAACAGCGCCATCTTGCGCTGTGTGGCCAGCTTGGGGGTGAGTGCGTAGATCGGAATGTGGATGCGGTAGCGAGACATCCACAGCGCGGTCGAGCCGGTATCCGTGAGCGCGACGATCGCTTTGCAGCCCAGGTGGTGGGCGGTAAAAAGTGCGCCCATGGCGATGGATTGGTCAATGCGCCCGAAGCGCATGCCGGTGAAATCGGCGTCCAGGCTCACGTCCTCGGCGATCTCGGCCGAAGCGCAGATGGAAGCCATTTCGATCACCGTTTCCAGCGGGTACTTGCCGGCTGCGGTTTCGGCGCTGAGCATCACCGCGTCAGTGCCGTCGAGCACCGCGTTGGCCACGTCACTCACCTCGGCACGGGTGGGCACCGGGTTGGTGATCATGGACTCCATCATCTGGGTGGCAGTGATCACCACCTTGTGATGCTGGCGAGCCAGTCGGATCATGCGCTTTTGCAGGGCCGGCACCGCTGCATTGCCGACCTCCACCGCCAGGTCGCCACGGGCCACCATGATGCCGTCACTGGCCTCCAAAATGGCTTCCAGGTGGGGGATGGCCTCGGCCCGCTCGATCTTGGCGATGAGGCCGGGCTTGTGGCGGTATTCAGCGGCGGCCACGTTGCACAGCTGGCGCGCCATTTCCATGTCGGTGGCGTTCTTGGGAAAACTCACCGCCACATAGTCGGCCTGGAAGCTCATCGCAGTGCGGATGTCCTCCATGTCCTTGGCCGTCAGCGCCGGCGCGGTGAGGCCACCGCCCTGCTTGTTGATGCCCTTGTTGTTGGATAGCTCGCCGCCGAGCTTGACGGTGGTGTGTACCTGCTCGCCTTGGACACGGTCAACGGTGAGCACGATCAAGCCGTCATTGAGCAAAAGGGTGTCGCCCGGCTTCACATCCCGGGGCAGCTCCTTGTAGTCCAGGCCGACCCCGTGCTCGTCACCCGGCTCGGCACGCTCGGCGTCGAGCACGAATGCCATGCCCGGCTCCAGCATGACCTTGCCCTGGGCAAACTTGCCGACCCGGATCTTGGGGCCCTGCAGGTCGGCCATGATGGCCACCTCGCGGCTGGCTCGTTGCGCGGCTTCGCGCACCAGACGGGCGCGGTCGATGTGGTCCTGGGCCTTGCCGTGGCTGAAGTTCAGGCGCACGACGTTGACGCCGGCGCGGATCATCTGCTCGAGCAATTGCGGGTCGCTGGAGGCGGGGCCCAGGGTGGCGACGATCTTGGTGGACCGGCGGGTAGTGGGAATGGCGGGTGCACTCATATTGACTTGTCTCCGTGCAGCCATTCTCACATGGAGCCGTGTCGTCAGCGACAAGGGGCATGCCCCCTCGCCCTGCCAGGATGGCAATATGGGCGACAATCCGACCCGAGGTGGCCGCTGGCCGGCCGCCTCCGCCCGTCCGGCGGCACGGCGTCCAGGGTATGCCTGACTCACGCATGCCCTTTGCCGTAATGCCATCTGCCTCGTAGCAATTGACTTGTCATGACCGCGCCCCAGCCGCAACCCCTGGCCCCTGAGGCCCCACTGCCCCACCGGAAAACCATCCGAGAGTGGCTGATCCCGCTGTCCAGCCAGACGACGGTGCGCGCCTTCGTGCTGCTGATGCTCGACTTCGGCCTCCTGTCCGCGGCCATGGCCGGCGTCGTCGGCCTGGCCAGCGCCTGGGCCAAGCTGGCCTGCGGCTTGGCCGCCGGTTTCGTGACCGGACGCCTGTTCATCATCGGCCATGACGCCTGCCACCAGAGCCTCACACCGCACAGGCGCCTGAACAAGTGGCTGGGCCGCATTGCCTTCCTGCCCTCGCTCACCCCCTACAGCCTGTGGGACGCCGGCCACAACGTGGTGCACCACGGCTTTACCAACCTCAAGGGCGTGGACTTCGTTTGGGCGCCGCTGACCCAGGCCGAGTACCAGGCCCTGCCGCCCGTGCAGCGCTGGCTCGACCGCGCCTACCGCAGCGGCTGGGCCCCGGGCCTGTACTACCTGATCGAGATCTGGTGGAAAAAGATGTTTTTCCCCAGCCGAGGCCAGATGCCCTCACGCCGCACCATCTTCCTGTGGGACAACCTGCTGATCGCCGCCTTCGGCCTGGCCTGGTTCGGCGCTCTGGTGACCGCTGCCCTCCTGACCGAGCAATCGGTGTGGCTGATCCTCATCATGGGGATGGTCGTGCCCTACATGTTCTGGTGCTCGATGATCGGCTTCGTGGTCTATGTGCACCACACCCATGTGAAGGTGTCCTGGCACGACGACCGCGCCGCCTGGCAGAAGGCCCAGCCCTTCGTCTCGACCACGGTGCACCTCACCTTCCCCTGGCGCTTTGGCGCGCTGATGCACCACATCATGGAGCACACCGCCCACCATGTGGACATGAGCATTCCGCTCTATCGGCTGGAGCTGGCCCAGGCCAAGCTCGAAGAGCTGCTGCCCGGGCGCATCGTGATCCAGCCCTTCTCCTGGCGTTGGTACTTCGGCACCGCTCGCAACTGCAAGCTGTATGACTTCGCCCAGCGCTGCTGGACGGACTACGCAGGACGACCCACCAGCACACCGGTGGCGCTGCCGGCGGCGGCCTGAGTTCCTACCCCGTCCCCATGAAAAAGGGCCCTTCGGGGCCCTTGGCTTTTGCGGCGCCGCGAGGTGGACACTCAGTCAGCCCCGTGCGCGCTTCTCCAGAATCTCAAACGCCGGCAGCTGCTTGCCCTCGAGGATCTCCAGGAAAGCGCCGCCGCCGGTGGAGATGTAGCCGACCTGCTTTTCGATGCCGTACTTGGCGATCGCCGCCAGCGTGTCACCACCGCCGGCGATGCTGAAGGCGCTCGATTCGGCGATGGCACGGGCGATGGTTTCGGTGCCGTGGGAGAAGGCTTCGAACTCAAATACACCGACCGGGCCGTTCCAGACGATGGTGCCGGCCGCCTTGAGCTGCGTCGCCAGGCGGGCCGCGGTTTGCGGGCCGATGTCGAGGATCAGGTCGTCGTCTGCCACCTCGGTCGCGGCTTTCACCGTGGCCTGTGCGTCAGCGGCAAAGGTCTTGGCCACCACCACATCGGTAGGAATCGGCACCTCGGCGCCGCGCGCCTTCATTGCTTCGATGACGGTCCGGGCCTCGGCCAGCAGAGCGGGCTCGGCGAGCGACTTGCCGATCTTCAGGCCGGCGGCCAGCATGAAGGTGTTGGCGATACCGCCGCCCACGATCAGCTGGTCGACGTTGGCCGCCAGCGACTTGAGGATGGTGAGCTTGGTCGATACCTTGGAGCCGGCCACGATGGCAGCCAGTGGGCGCTTCGGGTTGGCCAGCGCCTTGGAGATAGCGTCAATCTCAGCAGCCAGCAGCGGGCCGGCGCAGGCGACCTTGGCGTACTGGGCAATGCCGTAGGTGGAGGCCTCGGCCCGGTGCGCGGTGCCGAAGGCGTCGTGGACGAAGATGTCGCACAGGGCGGCCATCTTCTGCGCCAACTCGGGGTTGTTCTTCTTCTCGCCCTTGTTCACACGGCAGTTTTCGAGCAGCACCACCTGGCCGGGGGCCACCTGCACGCCATCGACCCAGTTCGACCGCAGCGAAACTTCGAGCCCCAGTAGCTCTGACAGGCGCGTGGCCACCGGGGCCAGCGAGTCCTCGGGCTTGAACTCGCCCTCGGTGGGGCGGCCCAAGTGGGAGGTGACCATCACCGCCGCGCCGGCGTCGAGAGCTATGCGGATGCAGGGCAGCGAGGCGCGGATGCGCGTGTCTTCGGTGATGTGGCCGGCATCGTCCTGTGGCACGTTGAGGTCCGCACGGATAAAGACGCGTTGGCCACGGGCCTTACCCTGGGCGCAGATGTCGGAGAAGCGGAGGATGTTCATGGAAATGGCAGTGAGCAAAGGGCCCCGGCATTCCCCGGGGCAGCCCTTGATTTTAGGCAGGCCAGGGGCCAGCCCCGGCCGCGGCGCAGCCGGGCTGGGCCTACCAGCCTAGGCCCAGGCGCAGCGGCAGATAGACC
>CANFQF010000191.1 GCA_947449025.1 Comamonadaceae bacterium | reverse complement strand
GGCCTTGCGCTGCGCGAGATCATCGAATTGGTGCTCGAGCACTCGGGCCTGGTTGACCACTACCGCAGTGAGCGCGAGGGCGCCGACCGAGTGGAGAACCTGGAAGAACTGGCCAGTGCCGCCGAGAGCTTTGTCACCCAGGAGGGCTTCGGCCGGGACGCGGTGGCATTGCCGCTGGACGAGCACCGCGCTGCTAGCGCTGGCGATGTTGCGGGTCGCCTGGCCCAGTCGCCGGCCAGCCAGGGGATCGACCCCTTTGCGCCATTGCTCGATCTGCCCTTGAACGGCCAGTCCACCGGTGGTTCCCCGGGCAGCACCGATCCGCTCGCACCCGATGCCGAAACTGGCGAGACCCTCTCGCCCCTGGCCGCTTTCCTCACCCACGCGGCCCTGGAGGCCGGTGACAACCAGGCCCAGGCCGGACAGGACGCCGTGCAGCTGATGACGGTCCATGCCGCCAAGGGGCTGGAGTTCGACTGCGTCTTCGTCTCCGGGTTGGAAGAGGGCCTGTTCCCCAGCGAGCGTTCGATGGCCGACCACGAGGGCCTGGAGGAGGAGCGGCGCTTGATGTACGTGGCCATCACCCGGGCCCGCAAGCGCCTCTATCTGAGCTATTCACAGACCCGGCTGCTGCACGGCCAGACCCGCTACAACGTACGCAGCCGCTTCTTTGACGAACTGCCCGAACACGCCCTCAAGTGGCTCACGCCCAAGCACCAGGGGTTTGCCGGCGCGGGCTTCGGCCAGGGCGGCGGCTTCGGGGGTGGCTACAGTGGTGGCTTTGGCCAGCGTGGTGGTTACGGGGGCGGCTATGCCGGTGGTGGCTCCAGTGGTGGCGCTGGTAGCGGCCAGGGCCGCAGCTGGCAGGGCGGCTCGCAGACGGGCACGCGCGGCGCCGACAGCGACCGATTCGCCAGCCCGCCGGTGCCGGCGCGCAAAGCCGAACCCGCGCACGGCCTTCGTGTCGGCATGCAGGTCTTTCACAACAAGTTCGGAGAGGGTGCCCTGCTGGCACTCGAGGGCGCGGGCGACGACGCGCGGGCGCAGGTCAAATTTGGTCGCCACGGGGTGAAGTGGCTGGCACTGTCGGTGGCCAAGCTCACGCCGGTCACCTGAGGCGAGCGACTCAGGTGCCGGGCTCGTCCGCGTCGGCACGGAAGCAATCGCGGAAGGTGAAGTAGATCGAGCTCGAGAACATCGACGCCAAGATCAGCGCCAGGGGCAACACCATGGCCTGCACGCCGCCGGTGCCGCCCAACGCTGCGCCCAGCACCCCGAAAACGCTGCCCGCCACTAAAAACAGCGTGATCCAGCTGGCTGCGAACAGCAGATGCGCTCCCAGGTTGCGCAGTACCGCCACCGCGCTGAAGAACAGGCTTTTGGCCGGGGAGATCCCGTGCCAGTGAACCAGAGCCGGCGCGTGCCAGAACACCACGAAGAGTGGCAGGTGGAAGAGGAGCGCCAGCCCGGTTGTCGCGTCCAAGGCCATGGCCGGCCCCTCGCCCGCCGCCGGCGCAGGGCTGCTGCCACCCAGCAGCGTGGCCAGGCCAGTTGCCATGAGAGAGCCCGCTGCATAGACGGCGCCTAGCACCAGCATCGCGCGCAGGCGTTGTCGTCCGGCCCGGAACGCGCTGAGCAGCACCGAGGGCAGCGGAAAACGCCCCTTGTCCGCCTCGGCAGTGGCCGCCATCAGCCCGAGCGATGCAGCAGGCACCAGCATCCCACCCGCCAGCACTCCGATGCCAGGCACGACTGCCAGCAGCAGCACCACGGTGGTGTACATGAAAAACAGCCCGGTCAGGGCCAGCGGTTGGCGGAAGTAGGTGCGCAACCCCATGCGGACCCAGGCGAGACCCGTGCGGGGCGTGACGATGTTCAACTTCATCAACGGAATTTACCCTGCCGGGGCTTCCCGGTGCGCGATCCCTGGCTTTTCAGAGGTGAACCGGATGGGCTACCCGCTGCCGCAGCACCCGCTCGAAGTGGCCCGGGTCGTGGGGCTTGAGCAGGCTGGCCTCGCGCGGCAGGTGGAAGTCCCATAAGCGTGAGATCCAAAAGCGCAGGGCGCCGGCCCGCAGCATCGCTGGCAGAAGCTGGCGCTCGGCCGCCTGCAGCGGTCGCACGCCCTGGTAGGCCGCCAGCATGGCCTCGGCGCGCGCCGGTTCGTGCTGGCCATCGGCCAGGTCAATGCACCAGTCGTTGAGGCACACCGCCAGGTCGAACAGCCAGGTGTCGACGCCGGCGAAGTAAAAGTCGAAGAAGCCGGTCAGGCGCGCCGGGTGAGGATCGGCCGGGCCTTGGGGCTCGGCGAACATGACGTTGTCACGGAACAGGTCGGCATGCACCGGGCCGCGGGGCAGGGCGGTGTAGGCCGATTGGGCGGCCACATGGTTTTGGTAGGCCAGCTCCGACTGCAGCAGCGCCGCCTGGTCCGGGTCGAGGAAGGGCAGTACCACTGGCACCGTTTCGTTCCACCAGGGAAGGCCTCGCAGATTGGGCTGGCTGCGGGCGTAGTCCCGCCCGGCCAGGTGCATGCGGGCCAGCATGTCACCAACTGCGGCGCAGTGCGCCGGACCCGGCGCAAGCTCGCTGCGACCCTCCAGCCGATTGACCAGAGCCGCGGGTTTGCCGCACACCGACAGCAGGATGTCTCCGTCCCGATTGCCTTGCGGGTCGGGCACCGGAATGCCGCGCTGCGCCAGATGCTTCATCAGGTACAGATAGAAGGGCAATTGCGCTGCGCCGAGGCGCTCGAACAGGGTCAGCACCCAGCGCTGCTGCTGGCCGTCCTGCTCGGAGGTGAC
Organism: Comamonadaceae bacterium; assembly: GCA_947449025.1. Classification (GTDB taxonomy): domain Bacteria; phylum Pseudomonadota; class Gammaproteobacteria; order Burkholderiales; family Burkholderiaceae_C; genus Ramlibacter. Next base: position 3,340 of record CANFQF010000191.1, on the reverse strand, counting down.
GAAGTAGTTGGTGTTCTCGATCCCGCCCTGGATGCCACGCAACTCGGCCACTTGGCCCAGGTTCAAGTCCTGCAGCAGCGCGCCGGCCGCTTCAGGGGAGACTTCGGTGAAAACAGCCATGGGGCAGTGGGTTCGGTGCTTCGTGGGGGTGCGTGGGCCGACGCATGAGCGCCAGTCCCTGACGGGGCCTGGGGGTGAATCCCGCTGCGTCCCTGCGATTGTAGGAGGCCGACAGGGTGCTTCCAGGCAGGCACAATCGCGGCCATGACCGAGCCCCAGGCCCCCGATAACGCCCTTGCCTCCGCCAGCGCGGACGGCCCGCCCTCTGCCATGCCCACGCTGCTGCTGGTGGATGGCTCCAGCTACCTGTACCGCGCCTTCCACGCCATGCCCGACCTGCGCGCGGTTCCAGGCGACCCGACGAGCGCAGCCACCGGCGCGATCCGCGGGGTGATCAACATGATGCAAAAGCTGCGCAAGGATGTGCGTGCCGACTACGCGGTCTGCGTGTTCGATGCGCCGGGCAAGACCTTCCGCGACGACCTGTACCCCGAGTACAAGGCCCAGCGCTCGCCCATGCCCGACGACCTGCGCGCGCAGATCGAACCGATTCACGAGGTGGTGAGGCTTCTGGGCTGGAAGGTCCTGGCCGTGCCCGGCGTGGAAGCCGACGATGTGATCGGTACCCTGTCCGATATGGCCACGCAGCAGGGCCTGCAAACGGTCATCTCCTCCGGCGACAAGGACCTGAGTCAGCTGGTCAACGAGCAGGTGGTGGTCATCGACACCATGAATGACCGCCGCCGCGACCTGGCCGGTGTCGAGGCCGAATTCGGCGTGCCGCCGCGGCTGATGGTGGACTACCAGGCCCTGGTGGGTGACACGGTGGACAACGTACCCGGCGTCCCTAAGGTGGGCCCCAAGACGGCGGTCAAGTTGCTCACCGAGTACGGATCGCTCGATGCGCTCATTGAGAAGGCCGCCGAGGTCAAGGGCGCGGTCGGCGAGAACCTGCGCCAGTCCCTGGCCTGGCTGCCCACTGGCCGGGCCCTGGTCACCATCCGCCGCGACTGCGATTTGGGCGAGCACATCCCCGGCCTGCCGGCCCTGGGTGCCATCGCCATCGGCGCGCCGCAGGACGACAAGCTCAAGGACTTCTATGCCCGCTACGGCTTCAAGGGCCTGGTGCGGGCGATGGAGGAGGGCTCCGCGCCTGCGGAGGGCAAGCCGCGCACCAAAGCCGCGTCCAGTCCAAGCTCCAACCCGGCCGGCCAAGGGGGCCTGTTCGATGCCCCAGCCGAAAGCCCGCAGGGCCACGGTCACACCGGCCCCTTGCAATACGACACGGTCCTGAGCTGGGCGCAGTTCGACGCCTGGTTCGCCCGCCTCCTGGCCACCGACCTGGTCGCTGTCGATACCGAAACCACCTCACTGAACGAGATGCAGGCGCGCATCGTCGGCCTGTCTTTCAGCACCGAGCCGGGCCAGGCGGCCTATGTGCCCCTGGCGCATGCCTATGCGGACGCACCCGCGCAGTTGCCGCTGGACGAGGTGTTGGCCCGACTCAAGCCCTGGCTCGAGGATGGCTCCCGCCACAAGCTGGGTCAGCATGTGAAGTACGACCGGCATGTGTTCGCCAACCACGGCATCGAGGTGCGTGGTTATGTGCACGACACCATGCTGCAAAGCTATGTGCTCGAGGTGCATAAGCCCCATGGGCTGGCCAGCCTGGCCGAGCGTCACCTGGGACGCAGCGGTATCTCGTATGAGGACCTGGCGGGTAAGGGCGCGCACCAGATCCCCTTTGCCCAGGTGTCCATTGACCGGGCGGCCGAGTACTCCTGCGAGGACTCGGACCAGACCCTGGACGTTCACCGCACGCTCTGGCCCCGGCTGCAGGCCGACGACCGCCTTCGCTTTATCTATGAGCTGGAGATTGCCACCAGCGAGGCGCTGTTTCGGGTAGAGCGCAACGGCGTCCGAATTGACGGCGAGCAATTGGCCCGCCAAAGCGCCGAGCTAGGCCGACGCATCCTCGAGTTGGAGCAGGAGGCGCACACGCTGGCTGGCCAACCCTTCAACTTGGGGAGCCCCAAGCAGATTGGCGAGATCTTCTTCGTCAAGCTGGGCCTGCCGGTGGTCAAAAAGACCGCCACTGGCGCACCGAGCACCGACGAGGAGGTGCTGGAGAAGCTGGCCGAGGATTTTCCGCTGCCAGCCAAGTTGCTGGAGTGGCGCGGCCTCTCCAAACTCAAAAGCACCTACACCGACAAGCTCGCCCAGATGGCCGATCCGGTCACCGGCCGAGTGCACACCCACTACGCGCAGGCGGTGGCGGTCACGGGTCGGCTTTCGAGCAACGACCCCAATCTGCAAAACATTCCGGTCCGCACCGTGGAGGGCCGTCGGGTGCGCGAGGCCTTCGTGGCCGCGCCCGGGCATGTCATTGCCAGCGCCGACTACAGCCAGATCGAGCTGCGCATCATGGCCCACCTGAGCGAAGACGAAGCCCTGATCCGGGCCTTCCAATTTGGGCAAGACGTGCACCGCGCCACCGCTGCCGAGGTGTTTGGCGTCACCCCGGAGCAGGTATCGACCGAGCAACGCCGTTATGCCAAGGTGATCAATTTCGGCCTGATCTACGGCATGAGCAGCTACGGCTTGGCCAAGGCGCTGGCCATCGACAACACGGCGGCCAAGAACTACATCGAGCGCTACTTCCAGCGCTACCCCGGTGTGAAGGCCTACATGGACGAGACCCGCATGGCGGCCAAAAGCCGTGGCTATGTCGAGACCGTCTTCGGCCGGCGCCTGTACCTGCCCGAGATCAACTCACCCAACGGCCCGCGGCGCAGCGCCGCCGAGCGGGCCGCGATCAACGCTCCGATGCAGGGCACCGCAGCCGACCTGATCAAGCTGGCCATGGTGGCGGTGCAAAAGGCGCTCGACGAAAGTGGCCGGGGCGCCCGCATGATCATGCAGGTGCATGACGAGTTGGTCTTCGAGCTGCCAGAGGGAGAGGTCGACTGGCTGCGCGTGGAGGTTCCCCGGCTCATGGCGGGCGTGGCCGAACTGCGTGTGCCGCTACTGGCGGAGATGGGGGTCGGGCCGAACTGGGAGAAGGCGCACTGAGCGCTACACGCGCCGCCGCCCATTCCAATCGCCTGTCACTGCGGCTGCTCCCCGCTGACTTCAGCCGCAATAAATGCGGGCCACGCGGCCCTGGGCATCGAGCTGCAGGTTGAGACGGCCGGGGTCGTACTCCTTGGTCACCATTTCGTCGTGACCGATCATGCGTACCCGGACGGCCCCGGCCCGTTGGCGCGCTCCCTCGGCGATC
>CANFQF010000190.1 GCA_947449025.1 Comamonadaceae bacterium | reverse complement strand
TGTGCCGGGAACACCCGGCACGACCACAGCGGGCCTGACACTTCCAGCAAAGCTGGTCGCGCGCAGGGCCGCTGAGAGCCCCAGCGGACTCAGGCCTTGAGCCCCTCCAGCACGCGGTCTGGCGTGAGCGGCAGCCGCCGATAGCGCACACCGACAGCATCAAAGACCGCATTGGCCAGCGCTGCGCCCGTGGGCCCCTGCGAGGCCTCCCCCGTCCCCAGGAACGGCGCCCCGGGACGGTCGATCAGCACCACCTCGACCGGCGGAACCTCCGAGAAGGTCAGGATGGGGTAGCTGGCCCAGTCGGACGACAAGACCTGCGTGTCGTTCATCTGGACTTCTTCTTTGAGGGTCCAGGACAGTGACTGAATCAGACCGCCTTCGATCTGGTTGCTCACTCCGTCCGGGTTGACGATGTGGCCGCAATCGGCACTGGTGACCGCCCGCAGAACGCGGATACGGCCGTTCTGCCGATTGACCTCCACCTCCAGAGCCACCGCGCAATAGCCGGCGATGTTCTTGTACTTGGCAAAACCGATGCCGCGCCCACGCCCTGGCTGCTTGCGCCAGGACGACCAGCCAAAGGCCTCGGCCGCCTTGGCAATCGCGTCACGCGCGCGCGGGTCCTTCATGTGGCGAAGGCGGTATTCGACCGGGTCCGCCTTGTTTGCATGGGCCAGCTCGTCGATGAAAGACTCGATGGCAAACACGTTGGCATAAGCGCCCAGACCGCGGGTCGAGGACACGCGCAGCGGCATCTCGGTGATGAAGTGCGTCAGCACCTCCTGGCCCGGGAAGTCGTAGAGCGCGATCCCATTGCGGTCGGCCGCAAAGTTGGGCGCACCGCCGTTCTGCGGCTTGGGCTGGGCGAACGGCTTTTCGAGGTAAAGCGCAGGCAAGAGGTTGCCAGGCTGGCCGCTGGGCCGGGTGCCATGCGGCGTGGAAAAGAGGGTGAGCTTCCAGTCCTGGATATTGCCCTGCGCGTCCAGGCTGGCCGAGGTCTTCATGACCATGGCCGACCCGTAGGGCTCCCACAGATGCTCCTGCTCGCGGGTGTACTGCAAACGCACCGGCCGCCCGGGGACGGCCGCCGCCAACAAAGCGACATCGGCAGCTGCGTCGTCGGCCATGTTGTGCCCGTAGCAGCCCGATCCTTGCACGTGCTGCAGGCGCACCTTGTCCAGGGGCATCTCGAGCATGCGGGCGATGGCCTCACGGGTCTCGAAGACCGACTGGCTGTGCGTCTGCACGATCAGCACCCCATCGGCACCCATCGTGCCCAAAGCGGCCGAGGGGCCGATGGAGCCGTGCATATGGTAGGGCCGGTAGTAAGCGGCCTCCAGGGTGCGGGTGGTTGCCGTGCCATTGGTACGGGGCTTCTTGAGAGTTTCAATCACCCGGTCAGGCTTGGTGGCCTCCAGCCAGGCCGGCATGGCCTGGGTGCCCGGCAGGCGCTTGGGCACGTTCCACTGGCAACTATCACCCAGCGCACGGGCAGCGGCATGCGCCTGCGCCTCGCGACGTGCAACCACCCCCAGGAAACTGCCGTTCCTGATCACTTTGACCACGCCAGGCATGCGCTCGGCGACTGCCAGGTCCACTGCAGTCAACGACGCGCCGTAGGTGGGCGGACGCACCACGGCGCCAAAGACCATGCCGGCCGGCCGCAGCTCCTGCACGAAGATGGCTTGCCCCAGCACCTTGGCGGGCAGGTCCAGCCGGGGGACTGAGCGGCCGATGTAGCGGTGCTCGGCGGCGGGCTTGGGTTTGGCTTGTCCATCGGCTTCACGCTCCAGGGCCTGTCCCAGGACCAGATCCCAATAGCTCACCTGCGCGTTGCCACTGCCCTGGATGATGCCGTCGGCCACCTTGAGGCCGGCCACGCCCTGACCCAGGCGCTTGGCGCCCAGATCGAGGAGGATGGCGCGCACTTCAGCCGAGGCCTGGCGCACCGCCGTGGCGCAATTGGGCATAGAGAACGAACCGGCGGTGGTACCTTCGTTGGGCACGAGCAGGGTGTCACCCGAGACCACCTGCACACGGCTGATGTCCACGTCGAGTTCATCGGCACACAGTTGGACCACGGCCGTCAAAATGCCTTGGCCCAATTCCACCTTGCCCACCAGCAGTTGCACCGACTTCTCGGCACTGAGGATGCGGATCCAGGCGCGAAGCTGGCGGTTTTGCTGCAAATCGCCAGGCAACTGCGGCGGCGCAGCGGCCGGCGTGACGGCCGGAGCTGTGGCCTGGGAATGCACGTCCAGCAAGGGAATGGTGAAGCCCAGGGACAGGAAGCCCGCAGACTTGAGGAAGTTGCGACGGCCCGAGGACGCCGCCTTGGCCGGAGCCTTGTCGATTTGAACCGGATTCATGGTCAGGCTCCTTTCGACGCGCGAAGCACCGCACGCACGATACGGTTGTGAGCACCACAGCGACACAGGTTGCCGTCGAGCGCGCTGCGCACTTCGGCATCGGTGGGCTTGGGATTGCGATCAAGCAGCGCCTGCGCCTGGACGATCATCCCGGAGGTGCAGTACCCACACTGGGCTGCCTGTTCATCGATGAAGGCCTGCTGAAGTCGACTGGGCTTGCCGTCCGTGGCCAAGCCGGCGACGGTGGTGATGGACCTCCCGTCGGCAGCCGACACCGGTACCACGCAGCTGCGCACAGGATCGCCGTTGATCTGGACGGTGCAGGCGCCGCACTGGGCCTTGCCGCAGCCGAATTTCTGGCCGTTCATCTGGAAGTCGTTAGACAGCACATGCAGCAGGGGCTCGCCCGGGGGCGCGTCCGTCTGGACGTTCTGCCCATTGAGTTTGAAGCGTATCAAGATCGTTCTCCTTTTTTTGTTGTCTCGAGCAAGCGCGCCGTCGGGCGCGGCATGAAAAAGTAGGGGGGCCTGCACCCTTCCAGGGACTGCAGACCGCTCGGCTAATCACTCCTGACGATGACCGATTTTCCCTTGACGGTACAGGGGCAATCGTCCGGGGTTTACCCGGGGGTTGCAGGCAGCCGGGGGCTTGGGGCGCGTTGACTGAGATCTAGAGCCTGTAGTTCTGCGGTCCGCGGCTGGCGATCTTGACCGCACCGACCTGATTGCCCAGCGCCGCACAACGGGCCAGTGACCAGCCCTGCTCGAGGCCGAACAACAGTGCGCCACGCCAGGCGTCGCCGCAGCCGGTGGGGTCCACCACCGCGGCGGCCTGGACCGGGGGCACCAGGGTCTTCTCGCCATCGATCCAGACCTCGCAGCCCTCACCGCCGAGCGTCACCACGAGGCCTTGAACCCGCCGCGAGATCGCGGCGCTGTCGAGGCCGGTGCGCTCGGACAGCATCTTGCCCTCGTAGTCGTTGACGGTGACCCAGGTGGATTGGTCGATGAAGTTCGCCAGTTCCTTGCCGTCGAACATGGGCAGGCCCTGGCCCGGGTCGAACACAAAGGGAATGCCCGCCGCCTTGAACTGCTCGGCGTGCTGCAGCATGGCGTCGCGGCCGTCGGGCGAGATGATGCCCAGTTTGATGTCGGGGCGCGCCTCGATGCGGGTGACATGGGCCTGCATCATCGCGCCCGGGTGAAAGGCGGTGATCTGGTTGTTGTCCTGGTCGGTCATGATCATCGCCTGGGCGGTGTAGGTGTCGGTCACCTTGCGCACGAACTCGGCGCTGATACCCAACTGCTTCATGCGTTCCAGGTACTCGTCACCGTCATTGCCCACGGTGGCCATGGGCAAGGGATGTCCTCCCAGCAGCTTGAGGGCGTAGGCGATATTGCCCGCGCAGCCGCCGAAGTCGCGCCGCAGGGTGGGCACCAGGAAGGACACGTTGAGGATGTGAAGCTGCTCGGGCAGGATCTGCTGCGCGAAGCGGCCCTCAAAGTTCATGATGGTGTCGAAGGCGAGCGATCCACAAATGACGGCGGCCATGGGTTCTTTCTTGCCGGTGCGCGGCAGGTAGTTTCAAGGATAGAAGGCCAGCAGCCGAAAGCCGGTGACGGTGCCGGCGGCTGTGGGCGCGACGATCAGGGTCACCGCGGTGGACCACTCACCGCCGGCGGGCAAGGCTGGGGGAGCATCCGGGCCGAGCTCCGTCGGCTGGAGCACCCGGCGTATCACCGTCTGGTCCTGGCTGTCGGTGAGCGTGAGTTCTACCGCCGGCAGGGCGACAGGCAGCGTCGCCTCATTGCCCAATGTGAACTGCAAGCGGAAGGCATCCGGCTGCAAGGGCGAAAAAGATGAAGCGGTGATGTAGATCGACCCGATGCGTTGTGGCGGTCCGACCTTGCATTGGAGCGGCTGGCACAGGGCCGACAGCAGCGGCGCGATCGCGGGGACGCGCTGGGCGAATTCGTCGCGCTGCTGGTAGGCGACCTGTCCCGCCAGGGCCAGGCCGAGCGCCAGGGCCAGAAGAGCTAATCCGGCTCGGACAATCGGCTTGCGCCAGAACGCTTGGCGGCGGGCCCGGCGCATGAAGGAGACCTGGTTCAAAACCGCGCGGCTTGGTTCGGTGTCGTCTTGCTGCTCGCGGCGGTCTTCCAACTGGAAGGCGCCGGGCGGCGACAGGGGGGGTGCAAGGTCATTCGCCAAGGGGGCTGCGGTCTGGGATGCAGCAACAGGCCCGTCAACAAAGGTAGGCTCCTGGCGCTCATTCGGCTCATTCGGCTCATGCGCCTGCCTGGGCTCGGGCGCTGGCGCCGGTTGTTCATCGCTTTGGCCGGACGCCAAGAGGGGTTTTGCAGCAAGCTGTGACGCTTCTTGTGCAACCTCTTGTGCAACCTCTTGTGCGGCCTCTTGTGCGGCCTCCTGAGGAGCATCTCGGGCAAGGTCGGGAGCGACCGTCTGAGCAAAATCGCCTTGTGCCCCCTCTGCGCCAACCTGTGCAGTGACCGGCAGGCGGTCGGCCATGGCGGTCCCGCCAGGCGCTGCCGAGTCGTCCCCCACCACCACCTCACTCACCACAGGCACCTGCGGCGAGAGCGTCGCCCTTGCGTCAAAGAGTTCGCTGCAGCGACCGCAGCGCACCCACCCCTGCGACACCTTCAGCTGATCGGGCACCACGCGAAACACGGTCGCGCAGGCAGGGCATCGGGTGGTCAAACTCATGGGGCCTTGATTCTAGTGAGCGGCCCCTGGCTGGGCCGGGCCCATGCACCGGATCAGGGGCGGCGCCCGGTCATGAGAATCCAGCCGTCCATGCGGTCGGTCACTTCCAGCGCCAGGTAGGGCGCATAGGCCGCCTGGAGTTCTTCCGCCTGGCGCTCGAGGATGCCCGCCAGGACCAGATGGCCACCTGGCTTCACATGGCCACAGAGCAGGGGCGCGAGGACCTTGAGCGGCGTGGCGAGGATGTTGGCCAGCACCGTGTCGTACTCACCCCGGGCCACCTCTGGCAGGCCGGCGCGCAGGGCGACGTCGTTGGCCTGCGCATTGTCCTGGGTGGCGCGCACTGCCGCCGGGTCGATGTCGACCGCGTCGATCTCACCCGCGCCGAAGCGCGCCGCGCCAATGGCCAGAATGCCCGAGCCACAGCCGTAATCGAGCACCCGCTGGCCAGCGACCGGCCGGGTGGCCGTCCAGCGCAGGCACATGCGGGTGGTGGGATGGGTGCCGGTGCCGAAGGCCAAGCCAGGGTCCAGGCGGATCACCTGGCGGGCTTGCGCCGGCGGCTCATGCCAGGTGGGCACGATCCAGAACTCGGGGGTGATCTCGACCGGGTCGAACTGCGACTGCGTGAGTCGCACCCAGTCCTGATCGGGCAGCGCAGCGACCTCGAGCAGTCGGCAATCGGCAAAAAAATCCTGTAGCGGCAAGAGCGCGGCGGCCTCGCGGGCGACGGCCTCATCCGGGAACAGGGCGATCACCCGGGAGCGCTGCCAGCCATCCTTGGGCGGAGGCATCCCGGGTTCGCCGAACAGGGCTTGCTCGGCCTCGGTGTGGGCGTCGGCGTCCTCCACCGACACGCTCAGTGCGTCCAGGGCCTCCAGCGCCTCAGTGAGGATTTCAACCCGGTCTTCCGGGCACAGCAGGCGCAGTTCGTACAAGGCGATGTCCCGATGAATGGTCAGCGCTTGTGCTGCGCCATCCACTCCTCAAGGTAGTGGATGTTGGTGCCGCCGGCCATGAACTTGGCATCGACCATCAGCTCGCGGTGCAGCGG
>CANFQF010000189.1 GCA_947449025.1 Comamonadaceae bacterium | reverse complement strand
GCCGCCGTCGAGCGTGCCCTTGGCAACGGCGTCGAGCAGCTGGAAGGCGCCGACCACGGCGCCGGAGGGCAGAACTTCGATCTTCAGGCGGTTGCCGGCCAGGTCGTTGACCTTCTTGGCGAAGTCGTTGGCGAACTCATGGAAGATGTCCTTGGCGGGCCAGGTGCTCTGGAAGCGCAGCGTGGTGGTTTGCGCAACGGCCACCATGGGGGCGGACATTGCGGCGCCGGCGACGGCAGCGCCCTTCAGAAGGCTGCGGCGGCGGGGGGTTTTGGCTTCACTCATGCTTGACTCCGTGAGGTTGGTTTGGGGGAAAAGTGGCAAAGGTGTGGATGTTACGTATCTGCGGGGTGCCCAGAAGGGAGGGTTTTCACCAACGGAAATTCGATCAAAGCTATGCGCGTGACAGGGTGGCTAACTATTTGGGACTCATTCGGTCGGCTCGCCGGCCCCGCGCGCGCTCCTTGCAGGCGGGCGGCCGCGGCGGCCTGACCCGTCCGGCCACTGGCAAAATCGGGCCGATGACTGATTCCTCCTACGAAATCCAGCCCGCCCACGGGTATGCCGGCGACGTTTCACCCGATGTCGCGTGCCGCTGGTGGCAGGCCGGCGATGCGGTGCTGGTGGATGTGCGCACCAGCGCCGAAGTGGCCTGGGTGGGCTTTGTGCCCGGCTCCGTCCATGTGCCCATCAAAGAGTGGCCGAGCATGGCCGCCAACCCGCGCTTTGACGAGCAGGTGCTGGCGGCGGTGCCCGCAGGTGGGAGGGTGGTCTTCTTGTGCCGCAGCGGCGTGCGCTCCATCGCCGCTGCCGAGCGCGCCACCGACCTGGGGCTCACCGCCTTCAATATCCTCGAGGGCTTCGAGGGCAACCCGGACGCCCAGGCGCACCGGGGCAACCTGGGCGGCTGGCGCGCACGCGGCCTGCCCTGGGCGCAAAACTGATTTTCTTTCTGATCTGATTCCTTTTTTTTCCGGAAAGTACGAGATGCCCGTGAATCTGTACGCGCCGAGCGCGGAACAACTGCTGCCCATCGCGGGCTTTCGCATTGGCGTGGCCGAGGCTGGCGTCCGCAAGGTCGGCCGCAAGGACCTGACCGTGATGCTGCTGGAGCCGGGCGCGGTCGTCGGCGGCGTGTTTACCCAGAACCGTTTTTGCGCCGCGCCTGTACAGGTCTGTCGGGAGCACCTGGCGACAGGCCATGAGGTGCGCGCCATTGTGATCAACACCGGCAACGCCAACGCCGGCACCGGTGAAGACGGCCTGATCCGCGCCCGCCAGACCTGCATCGCGCTGGCCCGCCGGCTTGAAGTTTCGCCCGAGCAGATCCTGCCCTTTTCCACTGGCGTGATCATGGAGCCGCTGCCGGTCGATCGCATCCAGGCCGGCCTGCCCGCCGCCATCGCGGACGCGAAGGAAGACAACTGGCTGCGCGCGGCCGAAGGCATCATGACCACCGACACCGTGGCCAAGGGCGCCAGCCGCCAGACCACGATCGCCGGCCGCAGCGTCACCGTGACCGGCATCAGCAAGGGCGCGGGCATGATCCGCCCCAATATGGCCACCATGCTGGGCTACCTGGCCACAGACGCCGCCATTGCCCCTGCGCTGGCCAAGCCCCTGGCCTACGCCCTGGCCGAGGGCTCATTCAACCGGGTCACGGTCGACGGCGACACCTCCACCAACGACTCCTTCCTGGTCATTGCCACCGGCAAGGCCGGCAACCCGCCGATCACCTCGCTTGAAAGTGCAGAAGGCCGCGCCCTGTTCGAGGCCATGCTGGCGGTGGCCCGGCAACTCGCCCACGCCATCGTGCGTGACGGCGAGGGCGCTACTAAGTTCATCACTGTGCAGGTCGAGGGCGGCCGCGACAGTGCCGAGTGCCGGCAGGTGGCCTACGCCATTGCCCACTCGCCTCTGGTCAAGACGGCGTTCTACGCCAGCGACCCCAATCTCGGACGCATCCTGGCGGCCGTGGGCTATGCCGGCATCGGCGACCTTGACCAGACCCGCATTGAGCTGCACCTCGACGATGTGCATGTGGCCACCGGCGGTGGCCGGCATCCGGCCTACCGCGAAGAAGATGGCCAGCGGGTCATGAAGCAAAGCGAAATCACGGTGCGCGTGGGCCTGGGCCGCGGTGCGGCCACCGACACGGTGTGGACCTGCGACTTCAGCCACGACTATGTGAGCATCAACGCCGACTACAGATCGTGAGCGTCCGATGAACGAAAAATTTGAACACCTGATCGAGCGCGTGGGCCTGCTGATGGACCGGCTGGAGCGGGTCTTGCCCCGACCGCTGTCGGCCCCCGACTGGTCGGCCAGCATCGCCTTTCGTTACCGCAAGCGGGGCAATGGCCACGGCGCTCTGGAGCCGGTGCGGCATGTGGGGGCGATTGCCCTGTCGGACCTGCAGGAGATCGAGGGTCAGAAAGAAAAAATCCAGCGCAACACCTTGCAGTTTGTCCAGGGCCTGCCGGCCAACAACGTGCTCCTCACCGGCGCGCGTGGCACCGGCAAGTCGTCTCTGATCAAGGCCTGCCTCAACGAATACGCCGCGCAGGGTCTGCGGCTGATCGAGGTGGACAAGACGGACCTCGTCGACCTGCCCGACATCATCGAGGTGGTCGCTGACCGGCCAGAGAAGTTCATGGTCTTCTGTGACGACCTGAGCTTCGATGACGGCGAGCCCGGCTACAAGGCGCTCAAGTCCATCCTCGACGGCTCGGTGGCGGCGGCCACGGCCAATGTGCTGATTTACGCCACCAGCAACCGACGCCACCTGCTGCCCGAGTACATGAAGGAGAACCTCAGCTACACCCACACCGAGGATGGCGAGGTCCATCCCGGCGAAGGGGTGGAGGAAAAGATCTCCCTCTCGGAGCGCTTTGGCCTGTGGGTCAGCTTCTATCCCTTCAGCCAGGACGAGTACCTGGCCATCGTCGACCAGTGGCTGGGGTCATTCGGCATAGCGCCCGCAGCCTGTGCCGCGGCCCATGCCGAGTCCCTGGTCTGGGCACTCGAGCGCGGCTCTCGTTCGGGCCGTGTGGCCTACCAGTTCGCCCGCGACTTCGCCGGTCGTCGCTCGACCGACGGCCGGTGAGCCAGCCCCGCATCCTGGTGGCCGACGGCGATCGCCCGCGCGAGGGCGGGGCAGACCGTCCCGAGGTGCAGGTGGCTGTCGGGGTGCTGGTGCGACCTGATGGCCGCTTCCTGCTCACATCCCGCCCGCCGGGCAAGGTGTACGCCGGCTACTGGGAGTTTCCCGGCGGCAAGCTTGAAACCGGAGAGACGGTGGAGGAGGCCCTGCGCCGCGAGCTGCAGGAGGAAATCGGCATCACCATCGGCCAGGTCCACCCCTGGAAGGTGGAGCGCGTCGACTACCCGCATGCCCTGGTGTGCCTGCATTTTTGCAAGGTGTTCGAGTGGGCGGGCGAGTTGCAGATGCACGAGGGCCAGTCTTTTGCCTGGGAGTCCTTGCCGTTGCACTCGGAGCCGGTGTTGCCAGGCACCGTGCCGGTGCTGGCCTGGTTTGCGCGGGAGCGGGGCTTTGAGGGCGCGACCCACGCTCAGGTGGGCGACGCGCCGGCCTGATCCTGCTGCCCTGGCCAAGGCCTTGGCCTTGCGCCGTTGCTCTCACGCGCGGCTGTTGCGGCCGCTGAGCTCCGGCGATTACTGCAGACGTGGGTCGCCGAAGGGCTGGTCGTCCGGTGGCGACTCGGCCTCCATCCGGAAGCTCTCGTTCGCCCAGGCGCCCAGGTCGATGCCTTTGCAGCGCTCGCTGCAAAAAGGCCGGTAGGGGTTGGTCGGTGCGTAGACGCTGTCACCGCCGCACTGCGGGCAGCGTACGGTGCGCGTCATGCGCACAAGGCCAGCTCGAAGCTCACGTCTTCGGTACTGGCGCGCAGGCGCTCGGCGGGCTCATGCTTCATCAGGCGAACCGCCACCATGAGTCGGTTGCCGCTGATTTCGGGCACCAGATTGAGAGCCGGGTCGATACGCAGGCGCAGCAACTGGAAGCTGCGCCCCTGGGGCAGGTTCTGCTGCAGGTGCCCGCCGGTTGCCATGACCATTTGCGGCGCGCCCGAGTCACGCAGCAACTTGAGCAGCAATCGCACCGGGTCGACCAGCGGAGACAAGGTCTTGGCCCAGCGCTGCAGGTCACCCTGGCGGCGGGCCGCGTCGAGTTGCTGCCAGGCGTGGTAGCCGGGGAGGTCGAACTCGCAGGTGCCACCGGGGATGGCGATACGGCTTCGCACCCCCATCAGCCACTCGTTGTCGCCCAGGGCCTGACCGGGCTTGCCCGACTGGTCTTGCAGGGTGCTGTAGCAGGTATCGAGTTTGCCGATGATGTCCTCGAGCACCGCCTCGGCAATGGCGGGGTTGCCGCGATAGGCCGCCAGGGCGGACTTCTGGCGCTCGAGATCCTTCAGGACATCGGACTTGAGATCGGACCGGCCGGCCACTTCCATGATCTCGAACAGGGTGGAGAGTGCGAAGTGGTGGTCAATGGCGTGCTCGCGGGCCAGCAACTGCAGCAGGCGCCGGAACAGGCTTTCGAGCCGCAAATAAGTGCGGACTCGCTCGTTGAATGGGTACTCGTAGAGGATCACGGCGACAGGATCATAGCCCGAAGCCGGCAGCTACCTTCCGGACCTCGGCCTCAAGCTGCGCCAGGCTCAGGTCCTGATTGAAGATCACCGCATCGGCCGCCGCCAGGCGCGCCTCGCGCGGCGCCTGCGCGGCGATGATGGCGCGCACCTGGGCCTCATCGAGGCCGCTGCGCGCCATCACCCGCTGCACCTGGGTCTCTGGCAGGCAGTCGACCACCAGCACCTGGTCCAGCGAGTAGCGCTGCCGGCCGCCTTCGACCAGCAGCGGAATATCAATCACCAGGCAGCGACGCCCCTCGGCCTGCGCCTGCTGTGCCTGCTCACGGATGGTGGCCGACACCAGGGGGTGGACGATGGCTTCCAACTGCCGGCGCGCCTCGGGCCGGCTGAACACCTCAGCGCGCATGCGCTCCCGGTTCATCGCCCCATCCGGTCCAACAAAGTCGGGTCCGAACTCGCGCGCAATGGCAGGCATCGCCGCGCCCCCCGCGGCGGTGGTGGCCCGCGAGATTGCATCGGCATCGATGGTGGCGGCGCCCATGGCGGCGAGCGTCTGGAGCACCGTGCTCTTGCCGCTGCCAATGCCGCCCGTCAATCCGATTCGCAACATGCCTGCGTCCTTTGCCTTTTTTAGGCGATGCCCAGGGCCCGCACCAGCCGGTCCGGGCCTGCCGCCATGGCCACGAAACCCGCCGCCGCCAGCCAGGGGCCGAACTGCACGTACTTGCCTTCGACCAGACCGATGGTGACCTTCATCAGGCCACCCGCCACTGCCCCGAGAAGCGATGAAATCAGCACCAGGGGGATCAGCGCCGGCCAGCCAAACCAAGCGCCCAGAGCCGCCAGCAGCTTGAAGTCGCCATAGCCCATGCCCTCCTTGCCGGTGAACAAGCGAAAGGCTTGGTACACGGTCCAGAGGAACAGGTAACCGCCGACTGCGCCCCACAGGGAGGTGGGCAGGTCGGTACCTGTCCAGCCCTGGGCGCTGGCCAGGAGGCCGCCCCAGACAAGTGGCAGGGTCAGGTCGTCGGGCAGCAAGGTGGTGTCCCAGTCGATCAGGGCCAGGGTCAGCAAGGTGGCGCCAAAGGCGGCCCAGGCCAAGCCGGGACCGGTCAGGCCCCAGCGCCAGGCGACCAGACCGAAGAGGGCGCCAGTTGCCAGTTCGACCAGCGGATAGCGCGCACTGATGCGCGCTTGGCAGTCGGCGCAGCGCCCGCGCAGCCAGAGCCACCCCAGGACCGGAACGTTGTGCTGCCAGCGTATGGCATGGCCGCAGCTGGGGCAGCTCGATCCGGGGCGCAGCAGGTTGTAGGGGGCGTCTTGGGCCGCTTCTGCTTCGTCGGCCCCGGGGGCCACTTTTGCAGAGGTCGCAGGTCCTGCGGCGCCACTCGCCGCCCCAGCGCCCTCGATCGTGTCCATCGCCTCGACCTCTGCTGGCGAGCGTGAGGCAAGGCCCTCGGCGGCGAAGGCCTCGCACTCCTGCGCCCAGCGCTGCTCCAGCATGCGGGGCAGACGGTGCACAACGACATTGAGGAAGCTGCCCACCGCCAGGCCGACCAGCACAGCTAATGCAGTCTGGGCGCT
>CANFQF010000188.1 GCA_947449025.1 Comamonadaceae bacterium | reverse complement strand
TGGGCCGCGGTCTCGATGTCGATCTCGATGTAGACAAAGCGCAAAGTCGGATCGGCCGCGCGCAGCAGGTCGCGGTACTTTCGCTTGAGTGAGGAGCAGGCCAAAACAACAGGGCTTTGACGGAGCGCCAGTTGCTCGCCCAAGGCGCGTAGCCAAGGCTCCCGGTCGGCATCTTCCAAGGGGATGCCGCTGCGCATCTTCTGCTGGTTGGCAGCAGGGTGGTAGTCGTCGCCCTCTAACATTTCGCAGCCAAGCCGCTCGGCCAGGTGACGCGCCAGGAACGACTTGCCGCAGCCGGCCACGCCCATGACAACCAGATGGGTCACGCTGCGCCCACCGGCGCAGAGGCCGTGTGCAGACTCGGCTTCCTCCCGCCGAACGGCACCTCCGCAATCCCCTTCACACCCGGCCGCAGCACCAGCACCGCGCCGTCCAGGCTGGCATCAAAACCCGGCGCAGGCTGTGCCGGCGGGATGCTGGTGACAAACAGCCACTCCATGCCCGGCCCGCCAAAGCTGCACATGGCCGGCTTGCTCACGGGCAGTTGCAGGGAGCGGTCAAGGCGGCCCTCGGGGGTGAAGCGGTGCACCTGGCCGGCGTCGTTGCCGCAGATCCAGTAGCAGCCCTCGGCGTCGACCGCAGCCCCGTCCGGTCGGCCGGGATACTGGTTCATGTCGACGAACTCGCGGCGGCCCTGCGGCACGCCGTCCTCGCCCAGGTCAAAGCGCCAGATGCGCTGCACTTTCGGGTGCGAGTCTGAGAGGTACATCACCCGTCCGTCCGGGCTGAAGCCCAGGCCGTTGCCGGTCAGCAGGCCGCCCACCAAGGGCTCTGACAGGCCGATCGAATCAAAGCGCCGCAGCACGCCGTCGGCAGCCGCCAGCCCCATGTCCATCACCATCGTGCTGGCCCACAGGCGGCCCTGGCGGTCGCAGCGGCCGTCGTTGAAGCGCATGCCATCGCGCGGGTGGGTCACGGCTTGCAGCAGACGGGTGTCGGCGCGCTCACCCGCCTCGGGCAGGTCCACCGCAAACAGGCCGCTTTCCATGCCGGCCACCAGGCCGCCACCCGCGCGCAGGGCGATGCAGGCCACCCGCTCGTCGGTCTGCCAACTGCGCGTGCTGCGCGCGGCCCAGTCGTAGCGCCTGATGGCGCGGCCTTCGATGTCGACCCAGTACAGCGCCTGCTCGGCGTCGTGCCAGACCGGGCTCTCGCCCACTCTGTCGCGGTTAGGGGAAAGGACGTCGAATTGAAGCGTGAGGACCTGGCTCATTCGAAATAGCCCGCGCGCACAAAGGGGCCACCCTGGTAGATCTGGGTGGGATCGTTCAGATCGATCGTCGGCTGCGCCGCCTCGACCTGATGGCGGAAGGCGTCTGAACTGTCACGCGGGCGGTAGCCGATGTGGCGGGCCTTGCTGTTGTCGTAGAAAGCGGTGGCGTTGTCCGAGATGCCGTAGATCACGCTCCATCCCACCACCGGCGCGGTGAGGCCGGCCACCACCAGCCGCTCGAGGTCGTCGTAAGAGAGCCACGTGGCCAGCATGCGGCGGGTGGCAGGCTCGGGGAAAGACGAGCCGATGCGCACCACCAGGGTCTCGATGCCAAAGCGGTCCCAATACAGGCGCGCTACGTCTTCGCCAAAGGCCTTGGACAGGCCGTACAAGCCGTCCGGGCGCGGTGCGCTGTCGGCGTCGACCACCTGGTCTTGCCGCCAAAAGCCCATCACGTGATTGGAGCTGGCGAAGATCACGCGCTTGACGCCGTTCTTGCGCGCGGCCTCGTAGAGGTTGTAGGCGCCGACGATATTGCCGGCCAAAATGGGTTCCCAGGCCTGCTCGGTGGAGACGCCGCCCAGGTGCACCACCGCGTCGACGCCTTGCAGCAGTTTTTGTGCGGCCGCCGCATCGGCGAGGTCCATCTGCACGCATTCCTCGCCGGCCTGTTCTGCCTCCAAGGGGGCGATGTCGGTCAGGCGCAGCGACGCGCAATAGCGCTTGAGGCGCGGACGCAAAACACGGCCCAGTCCGCCAGCGGCACCGGTGAGGAGCAGGCGTTGGAAGGTAATGGGTGAGGGAGGTTGGTCGAGCATGGTGATGTGACTGAAAAGAGTTCGGTTATCGTACGACATGGCCATCCCCACCCCTTCGCCACTGGACCCGTCGCGGTTCATTCACGGCGAGCCAGGCCAGTCCGTTTTATTCCCCATCGCCACGCCAGGCGGGCTGCGTGCGTCCGTGTGTGCGCATGGCGCGAGGCTGTTGCAACTGCTGGTTGCGGACCGCGAGGGCCGTCCTCGGGATGTCGTCCTGGGCTACGACAGTCTGGAGCGGGTGCTGGGCGGCGTTCCCTCTCTGGGCGCGTTCATCGGCCGCTATGCGAACCGCATCGGGAATGCCCGTTTTGCGCTGGAAGGACGTCGCTGGCAGTTGATGGCCAACGACGGCACGCACTGCATCCACGGCGGCCCCATGGGCAGCCGGCACCAGATGTTCCGCTTGGTGTCGCGATCCGCGCAGTCTGTCACCCTGGGCTGGACGTTCCGCGAAGACGAAGACGGATTCCCGGGCGACGTCGATTTGGCCGTGTGCTACGCCCTGTCGGACCCGGGCACCTTGTCCATCCGCTGGGAGGCGCAGGTCACGGGCCGATCGACGGTGTTGAACTTCACCCCGCATCCCTTCTTCAATCTCGAAGGGGACGGTTGGGGAAGTCCGGGCAGCACGCTTTTGCAGATCGATGCCGGGCAGGTTCTGCGGCTGGATGCAAGCCGTTTGCCCACGGGCGACATTGACCCCGTCGCGGGCGGCCCGCTGGACTTCCGGGACGGACAGACGCTGGACGCAGCAAGGCAGGCCCTGGGCAGCGGCATTGACCATTGCCTCGTCCTTGCGCCAGGCGCAGGCCTGCGCCGCATGGCGCGCGCGCAAGCCCCCGGCAGCGGCTTGTGCATGGAGCTGTGGTCGGATGCGCCTGCGATCCAGGTGTACTCAGGCCACGGACTCTCAGGGGACCTGCCGTCCTGCCTGGGCAAGGCGGGCCGCCTCTACGGCCCCGGCGCGGGCTTTTGCCTGGAGCCCCAGCAGTTTCCCGATGCGCCTAACCAGCCGCATTTCCCTTCGACCGTGGTGCCTGTCGGTGAGACCCGAGGCGGCACGATCGAATACCGCTTTAGCGCGGGTTCCGCCCAATAAGCTGCGCCCACCCCGTATCCAAATCAGCGCCATGAAATCGCCTCTCTCCGTGGACCAGTGGCAGCTCTTTTTGCAGATCGCCGAGCGGGGAAGCCTGACCGAGACCGCTGCGGCGCGCGATGTTGCGCAGTCGGCGATCAGCCGGCAACTCGGCGCCATCGAGCGGGCCTGCGGCGGCAAGCTGTTCGAGCGCACGCCGCGCGGCGTGCGCCTCAATGAAGTCGGCCAGAGCCTCTACCCCCGGGTGCAGGCCTGGGTGCAGCAGGGCCAGTTGCTCACCGCCGATGCGACGGGAGAACTGCGCGAGCCGGCGGGGCTGGTGCGCCTGGGCATCATTGAATCGCTCGCCGACGAGGTCTGCGCGCCCGTCCTGGCCGCGACCCGAAAGAAGTTTCCCAAGATCCGGCTGCACCTGGTGCCCGGCATGAGCGGCCGCATCTCCGAGAGCCTGGAGCGCGGCGCGCTGGACATCGCCTTGTTCTCCGAAAACACCCGTGGACGAAGTGGCCGTGGTGACGCCGTAGGGCGGATGCCGCATGTGCTGGTGGGCCCCGCAGGCGACCGGCTCACGGCCAAGAAGGAGGTGCCGTTTGAGGCGCTCCATGACCTGCCGCTGGTGGTGCCAGGGCAGCCCTACGCCTTTCACAGCGTGTTGGAGCATTGGGCCCGGCGCAGCGGCATTGCGCTCAACGTCCAGCTCGAATGCGACGCCCTGCATCTGCAAAAGCGCCTGGTGATGGCGGGCGGACTCTACGCGATCATGGGCCTCACCGCGGTTCGCCCGGAAGTCGCCAGCGGGCAGTTGCAGGCGGCCCGAATCGTGCGGCCCAGCCTGGACCGCAACATCGTGCTGCGCGTCTCCACACAAGCGGTGCCCTCGCAGGCCACCCTGGCTGTGCGTGACATCGTGCGCCAGCAGGTCCGGCGGGTGTTTCCTTCTCACCACTGAGGCGCGGTCGGGCGGGGTCGCCCCTGGAGGGGTTCGGCCGCACCCGGCCTCATTGGGGCCTGTGGTATATCTCCAGAGGCATGACCTGCCTGCCCCGCCAGGTGCTATCAACCTCCTGGGTGAGGATCTAGATTGGCTATAGGGGCCGAACTAGGCCTTCGCCTGCCCTCATACCTCTGTTTGGACTTAGACCATGCCGCTGAAAAACACGCCTTCCCAAGCCCAGTCGCTCGCAGCCTTCCTTCCTTCTGGGCAGCGCCGCAGCTTCCTGGGCGCGATGGCGACGACGGCGGCAGGTCTTGCACTTCCCGCGTCGGCCTGGGCCCAGGCGGCCTACCCGTCAAAGGCGCTCTCCCTGATCGTGCCCAACCCCCCGGGCGGCAACACGGACATCCTGGCCCGCATCTTTGCGGTGCCGCTCGCCAAGGCGTTGGGCCAGCCGGTGGTGGTCGACAACCGGGGCGGTGCAGGCGGTGTCATCGGCATCACCGCGGCGGCGCGTGCCGCGGCGGACGGCCACACGATTGCGCTGGGCAACCTGAGCGACCTGGTCGTTAGTCGTTACGCGCAGGCCAATGTCCCCTATGACCCCGCCAAGGACTTCATGCCGATTTCCGCGCTGGCCAAGGTCTCGATCGTGGTGACCGCGCTGCCCACCATGCCGGCGAAAACCTTCCAGGAATTCCTGGCCATGGCCAAGGCCAACCCTGGCAAGTACAAATGCGGCACTGCCGGCAATGGCACCATCGGCCACTTGTGCCTGGAGGCGCTCCAGGCCGCTGCCGGTGTGGACATCGTCCACGTTCCCTACCGCGGTGGCGCGCCCGCGCTCAACGACCTGCTCGGTGGTCACATTGACCTGCTGATCGACGGCACCGCCTTTGCCCAGGTGAAGGCCGGCAAGTTGAAGGCGCTGGCGGTCACGGCCGATCGCATTCCCTCGCTGCCCAATGTGCCTTCGATCGGCGAGTCGGGCGTACCCGGCTTTTCATTCGGCAACTACTGGGGCTTGCTGATGCCGGCAGGGTCGCCGGCGCAAGCCGTTGCCCGCCTCAACGCCGAAGTGCACAAGATCGCCGACTTGCCTGAGGTCCGCGCTCAGCTCGAGGGCGCCGGCTTTGTCCCTTATGTCTCCACACCGGCTGAATACGGGCAGGCTTTGCAACGCTCCTATGAGCAGATCGGGGCTTTGGTGAAGAAGGCAAAGATCACCTTCGACTGAGCCTTTACGGTCTGCCTCACGCTATCTGCACGATGTCGTACAAGCCACACCAGCCCCGCAGGCCCGACATTGTCCTGGTCATGGCCGATGACATGGGCTACTCCGACATTGGCTGCTATGGCAGTGAAATCGACACGCCTCACATCGACCGCCTGGCGAGGGAGGGGACGAAGTTCTCGCAGTTCTACAACACGGCTCGATGCAGTCCGTCCCGCGCCTCTCTTCTCACCGGCCTGCACCCGCATCAGACCGGCGTGGGCATTCTGACCAAGGATGACCGCCCCCACGGCTACGCCGGTTCGCTGAACGACAACTGCGCCACCGTGGCAGAAATTTTGGGTGATGCTGGCTATGCCACTTGCGTCTCTGGCAAATGGCATCTGGCGTCCAACACCAAGGCACCCAACGGTGCCTGGCCCACTGAGCGCGGCTTCGATCGCTTCTATGGAACCCTGGCCGGGTCTTGCTCCTACTTCCAGCCGGCCACCTTGACCCGCAACGAGGCCAACGCCGAAGCCGAAGCCACGCAAGATCCTGCCTACTACTACACCGACGCCATTTCGCGTGAGGCCTGCGCATTTGTCCGCGAGCAGGGCAACAGCGACACGCCACTTTTTTTGTATGTGGCCTACACCGCGCCGCATTGGCCTTTGCAGGCACGCGAGGAGGATATTGAGAAATACCGCGGGCGCTATGACGAGGGCTGGGACGCACTGCGCCAGCAGCGTTTTGAGCGCCTGCGCGAGTCGGGCTTGCTGGCAGGCAGCCTGGACTCGCTCTCGGAGTGCCCGCGTGACCCGACCGAACCGTCTTGGGAACAGGTCGAGCACAAGGCATGGGAAGCGCGACGCATGGAGGTCTAT
>CANFQF010000187.1 GCA_947449025.1 Comamonadaceae bacterium | reverse complement strand
GCTGCACACGCTGGAACAAATGGGTTTTGTCGAGCGCGTCCCCGACAGCCCGGCCTACAAACTGAGCCTGGGCGTCCTGCGCCTGGGCTTCGAGTACCTGGCCTCGATGGAGCTGACCGAGCACGGCCGACCCATCATCGAGGAGCTGCGCAACCAAAGCGGCTTTTCTGCCCACCTGGTAGTGCGCGACGGCCGCGACGTGGTCTTCGTGCTCAAAGCCGCAGGGCCCAACGCGGTTTTCCACTCCATCCAAGTGGGCGCCCGCGTCCCGGCGCATGCCACCGTGCTGGGCCGCCAGCTGCTGTCCGATCTGGACCTGGCCGGCCTGCGCAAGGTCTATCTCGAGGAGCCGCTGGCGGCAGCGACCCCACGCACACCGACCACGGTCAAGGCGCTCAAGGCCCTGATCGATGCCGACCGCGCCAGCGGCTACGGCATCAGCCAGGGCGGCTTCGAGACCGGCATCACCACGATTGCGGCGCCCGTCTTCAACGAGCAACGGCGGGTGGTGGCTGCGGTAAGCATCACCGTGCCGCAACAGCAGATCTCTCCCGAAGAAACCGAGCGCCTGGTGCCCCTGGTCCGCCAGGCCGCACAGCAGCTCACACAGCGCCTCAGCCACCTGCCGCATCCGGCGGGCTGGCCTGGCGCCAAGCACTGAGACACCGAATGATTTCCAGCATGAACTCTCCAGGCACGCCCCAGATCACCGTCGGCGAACTCGCGGCGCGCTTCCTCGAGGCTTGCGGCGTGCGCGCCGCCTTCGGCGTGATCTCCATCCACAACATGCCGATCCTGGACGCCTTCCATGTGCGCCAGAAAATCCGCTTTGTCTCGGCGCGCGGCGAGGCTGGCGCCTGCAACATGGCCGACGCCTATGCGCGCGTCACCGGCACCCTGGGCGTGTGCGTGACCAGCACCGGCACCGGCTGCGGCAACGCCGCCGGCGCGATGGTGGAGGCGCTCACCGCCGGCACGCCCCTGCTGCACCTGACCGGCCAGATCGAGTCCGACTACCTGGACCGCGATCTGGGCTACATCCACGAGCACCCGGCGCAACTGGCCATGCTGCAGTCGGTAGGCAAAGCGGCATTTCGCATCCGCAACCCGGAAACCGCCTTGGCCACACTGCGTGAAGCCGCGCGCCTGGCCTTTACCGCGCCCTGCGGCCCGGTGAGCATCGAGATCCCGATCGACGTCCAGGGCCAGTTGCTGGACCTGCCGGCCGATCTGCAGCCGCTGGCGGTGCCGCCGGTGGTTCCAGCACCGCGAGAGGTCGCTGCACTGGCCGAGCACCTAGTGGGCGCACGCCGCCCCCTCTTGTGGCTCGGCGGCGGCGCTCGCGGCGCGTCTGCGGCGGTCCGCCGCTTCGTGGCCATGGGCTGGACGGTGGTGACCTCGGTGCAGGGCCGCGGCATCCTACCCGAGGACCATCCGGCCACGCTGGGCTCGTACAACCTGCAAAAGCCGGCCGAAGCCTTCTATGCAAGCTGTGACCTGATGCTGGTGGTCGGTTCGCGCCTTCGCAGCAACGAGACGCTGCGCTACAAGCTCAAGCTGCCACAGCGCATTTGCCGCATCGACGCCAACGCGCTTGCGCACAACCGCGGCTACACGAGCGACTACTTCGTGCAGGGCGACGCCCAGCTCACGCTCGACGCGCTGGCCGACGCGCTCGAAGGCCGCATGGCCATCGACCCGGCTCTGGCGGGGGACGTGCAGCGCGCCCGCGCCGAGGCCTCTGCACTGGTGGACGGCACCCTGGGCCCCTACGTGGCCTTGAAAAATGCCCTGGCCCAGGTGGCCCAGGCCCAAGCGGACAACAAGCTCTCGTGGGTGCGGGACATCACCCTGTCCAACACCATGTGGGGCAACCGCGCCCCGAATCTGGACCATCCGCGCGCCGGTGTGCACGCACTGGGCGGCGGCATTGGCCAGGGACTGGCCATGGCGATTGGCACTGCCATTGCCGAAGCCACCCACGGCCTCGGCCGGCGCACCGTGGCCCTGGTGGGCGACGGCGGCTTCATGCTGAACGTGGGCGAGCTGGCCTGCGCCGTGCAGGAAAAGGCCGACCTGGTGGTGCTGCTGATGAACGACAGCCGCTATGGCGTGATCAAGAACATTCAAGACGATATCTACGGCAGCCGCCATGCCTACGTGGAGTTGCACACCCCGAAGTTCGCGGACTTCTGCGCCAGCCTGGGCGCGCCGCACTTCAAGCTGGCGGATCCTTCGAAAAGCACCGAGGTGCTGGCGAAGGCCTTCGCCACCCGCGGCCCGGTGATCGTGGAGGTGGACATGGACGCCTGGGGCCCGTTTGCGGTCAAGTTCGCCGGTCCGCCGCTGAAGAAGGACTGAGCGCCATGACCACGGCGCAAGCCCACCTGTCGGAGCCACCCATGGCCCGGGCGCCGATCGTCCAGCCGGTCACGATGGTCGGCTTTGGCGCCATCGGCCGCTCGCTGTTGGCGCGCATTGCCGGCCATCCCCAGCTGCGCGTGACCCATATCGTCGTCCCCGCGGCCCACGCCGACGAGGCCCGGGCTGCAGCCGCGCACTTGGGCCTGGCGGACTCGGTGGAGGTGGTGACCCAGGTGCCGGCGCAGGCAAGTCTGGTGCTCGAGTGCGCTGGCCATGCCGCGCTCACCGAACATGTGGTGCCGGCCCTCTCGCGCGGTGTGGAGTGCGCGGTGCTGTCCATCGGTGCACTGTCCGCGCCAGGGCTGCCCGAGCAACTGGCCGACGCGGCCCGCGCGGGCGGTACGCAGGTGCACCTGCTGGCAGGCGCGATCGGCGGGGTGGACGCGATCGCTGCAGCGCGCATCACCGGCCTCACTGAAGTGATCTACATCGGCCGCAAGCCGCCCCTGAGCTGGAGCGGGACGCCGGCCGACGGCGCCTTCGACCTGGCGGCGATCCGCACACCCACCGTGATCCTGGAAGGCAATGCCCGCGAGGCGGCGCGCCTGTACCCGAAGAACGCCAACGTCGCCGCCACCATTTCCCTGGCCGGCCTGGGCCTGGACGCGACACGTGTGCGCCTGGTGGCCGACCCGACGGTGGACGAGAACATCCACGAGATCGAGGTACGCGGCGAGTTCGGCGAGATGCACCTGACCATGCGCGGCAAGCCACTGGCCGACAACCCCAAGACATCGGCGCTCACGGTGCTGTCCGCGCTGCGCTTCCTCCATAACCGCGTGAACGCGGTCACGCTCTGACCGGGGCCTGCCCATGACCGAGAAACTTCAGACCCTATTGGCTGGCCGCTGGCGCGACGCCTCCGGCCCCGCCTACTCCACCGAATACCCGCATGACGGCAGCACCGTAGCCACCCTGCATGCCGCCACCGCTGCAGACGTCGACGAGGCGGTGCAAGTGGCCGAGGCCGCACGCAAAAAGGCCAACTGGGCCGGGCTCAAGCGCCACGAGCGCGCGGCCATCCTGCATCGCATCGCTGGTGGCATCCGTTCACGCGGCGAAGAACTGGCGCAACTGCAGCGCCTGGACAACGGCAAGCCGATCAACGAGACGCGCGCTCTGGTGGCCAGCGCGGCGGGCACCTTCCAGTTCTTCGGCGCCGCCTGCGAGACCTGGGAAGAAACGCTCACGCCGGCACGCGGCGACTACTTCACCATGAGCGTGAACGAGCCTCTGGGCGTGGTGGGCGCCATCACGCCTTGGAACTCGCCCATCGCCAGCGAGGCGCAAAAGCTTGCGCCGGCGCTGGCTGCCGGCTGCGCGGTGGTCTTCAAGCCGGCCGAGATCACGCCGCGCATGGCGATCGAGCTGGCCCGCATCGCGCAGGAAGCCGGCGTACCGGACGGCATCATCAGCGTGCTCCCCGGCAAAGGCTCGGTGGTAGGCGACGCGCTGGTGCGCCACCCCCTGGTCAAGCGCATCGCCTTCACCGGCGGCACGAACGTGGGCCTGGGCATCGGGCGCCTGGCGGCCGAAAAGCTGATGCCCACCTCACTGGAGTTGGGCGGCAAATCGCCCACCATCGTCTGCGCCGACGCCGACCTGGACCATGCGGTCAAGGGTGTGCTTTTCGGCATTTTTTCGAGCTCGGGCGAATCGTGCATCGCCGGCTCGCGCGCATTCGTTCACGCCAGCGTGTATGAAGAATTCAAGCGTCGCCTGCTGGACGGCGTGAAGGCTCTGCGTGTGGGCGACCCGTCCTGCGAGCGCACCCAGATGGGACCGCTGGTGAACATGGGGCACCGCGCCACGGTGGAGAGCTTTGTCGAACTCGGCCTCCATGAGGGCGGCAAGCTGCTCACGGGTGGCGCCCGCCCCCAAGGTGCGGCCTATGACAAGGGCAGCTACTACCTGCCCACCGTGTTCGAGGGCCTGCCCAACTCGGCGCGCCTGTGCCAGGAGGAGATTTTCGGCCCGGTACTGACCTTGCTGCCCTGGAGCGATGAGGCCGACCTGGTGGCCCAGTGCAACGACAGCGTTTTCGGCCTGGCCTCGGGCATCTGGACCCGCGACTACAAAGCCGCCTGGCGCATCGGCCGCGCGCTGGAGACCGGCACTGTCTGGGTCAACACCTACAAGTTGTTCTCGGTGAGCACGCCCTTTGGCGGCGTCAAGCAAAGCGGCACCGGCCGCGAGAAGGGCCGCCTGGGCATCTTGGAATACACCGCGCAAAAAAGTTTTTACTGGGGCCTGAACGACGCGCCCCTGCCCTGGGCGGATTGAACACGACCCGCACCAACAACCTATCCCCGCGACACCCACACGAGAGGAGATTTCCCATGCGCAGCACCCGCCGCCTGATCCTGTCCAGCGTTGCCAGCCTACTGGCGCTGGCCTTCGCCCCTGCTGCCCTGGCGCAAGCCGAGCGCACCACCATCGTCGCGCCCTTCCCGCCGGGCGGCCCGGTAGACGCGCTGGCCCGTATCCTGGCCGAGCAGATTAGCCGGCGCAGCGGTCAGCCAGCGGTGGTGGAGAACCTTCCAGGCGCGGCGGGCAACCTGGGGATCGACAAGGTCAAAAAGGCCAAACCCGACGGCCGCACCTTGCTGATGATCCCGGCGGGCAATCTGACCATCAACCCCACCTTGATGCCCAATTTCCCCTTCAATATTGAGAAGGACTTTGTGGCGGTGACCATGGTGGCCAAGGCGCCCAATGTGCTGGTCGCCGGCCCCGGCGCCAAGGTGCGCGACGTCAAGGAGCTGGTGGCTGCGGCCAAGGCGCGCCCTGGCGGCTTCAGCTACGCCTCGCCCGGCATCGGCAGCGGCCTGCATCTGGCGGGCGAGCTGTTCAAGCAGCAGACCGGCACCGAGCTGATGCACGTCCCCTACAAGGGCACTGCTCCCGCGCTGAACGACGTGCTGGGGGGCACCGTGCCCCTGATGTTCTCCAACCTGCCCGCGACGCTTCAACACATTCGCGCCGGCAAGCTGCTGGCTCTGGGCGTGACCGACAGCGTGCGCGACGCCGTGGTGGCACCAGAAATCCCGACCCTGGCCGAGCTGGGCGTCCCCGGCGTGGTGGTGACCTCCTGGTATGGCGTGCTGGCACCCGCCGGCACGCCGCCCGAGGTCGTGGCCCAGGTGCTCAAGGACGCCACCGACGCCCTGGCGCGACCAGAAGTGCGCGAGCAGCTCCGCTCACAAGGGCTGACACCCGTGCTGATGAAGCCGGTCGAATTTGCCGCCCACATCAAGGCCGAGACCGCGACCTGGGCCGGCATCATCAAGGCGCGCAATATCGTCGCCGAGTGAGGCTCAGGCCCCCCGCAAAAGCTCTGGGAGCACCGACCGAATGACCGAAGCCCCTTCCGGCGCGTCCGCGCCGCCCAACCCCAACGTCCTGCTCACGATCATCCTCAAGCACCACCCCGGCCTGGTGCTCGACGAGGTGCAGGCAAGGCTCAAAGCCTCCGAGTGGTGGGACCGCTTCCCGGTTCCAGGCACCCGGGTGGTGTCGTGGACGGTGGCCATGGGCCTGGGCCAGATCGTGACCCTCGAAGTGCCGCCGCATCTGCTGGGTCAGGTGAACCTGGAGCTCGAGCGCTCGGCCTGGGGCGTCTTCAGCACCGAGGTCTACCCGAGCTACGACTTCGTGCCGGTGCGCGAACGCATCATTGCGCGCGTGCGCGCCGGTGGGCAGTGAGGGCCTCGCGGACAGGGGGATTGCGATGAACACACCACACCGAATCGTCTGCCAGGACGTCCCCGACCTGCCAGCCGCCTCCTGGACCAACGCCTGGCGCATTGGCAATGAGGTGGTGATGTCGGGCATGACCGGCCATCCCGCCACCCGCGAGGCGGCGCAGGCCGGCCAGCCCCTGGGGGC
>CANFQF010000186.1 GCA_947449025.1 Comamonadaceae bacterium | reverse complement strand
GAAGGCGTGAACGACACGGCCCAATTCAGCGGCGAAACGACGATCACCGTGGCGGCGGACGACAGCAAGCCCCAAGGCGGGACGGTCATGGTGAGCGACCCCGACCAGAACGAGTCGTTTTTTCAGGCGCCTTCGGCCGCTTCCCTCCAAGGCCGATACGGTTGGTTCACCTTCGAGACGAACGGCGACAAGGGCGACTGGACCTATACCGTCGACACCCGCAACGCGGAGGTGGTGGCGCTCAACGGAGAAAGGGACGGCCAGCACGCGCAGACGCTGACCGACGCGCTGACGGTGTTCTCGTCGGACGGGAAATCCTCTTTCGACCTGTCGACAACGATCCTGGGGGTGGACGAAAAGCTACAAGCGCCTCTGATGCTGGGAGGGGTCATCGAGAACATGGCCAGCGAGCCACTGCAGATCGACCTACCCGACGGCTTCCTGCCGGCCGATCCTTTGCCCACGAAGTTATTGGGCAAGTTCGGGGTCTTCACCGTGGAATGGCTCGATGACGGCGCGGGCACTCCGCGAGGGATGGCCACCTATTACTTCGATCCGGACGGCTATGCGGTCCAAAAGCTCGCCGAAGATGAAAAGGTCCTTGACACCGTGACCCTGACTGACGCCAGCGGCCAGTCGCAGGTACTGGCGGTGAGGGTCCTGGGCGTCAACGACATTGCCGTGATCGGCGGACCGCAAGGGCCTGTGATTGTGCAGGAGGATGTCTCCGCCGAGGCCAGCGGCGTGCTGCTGGTGGACGACAACGATGCGGGGCAGGCGAACCTGAAGCTGGTGGGCATGGACACCACCTACCAGCCAAAGCTCGGGCCGTCCTTCACTCTCGGCACCTTCGACTTCAATTCCATGACCCAGACCTGGGGTTACCGCCTGAACCCAGCGCAGGCCCAGGCCTTGGGCGGCCGCGAAACAGCCACCCAGACCCTGCAGTTGGTGTCGGCGGACGGAATGACACCCTATTCCCTGGTGGTCGAGGTCCGCGGCGCGCAGGACGCCGCCACCGCCATCACCGGAAATCTCACTGGCCAGGCGAGCGAGGACGGCGTGCTCACGGTTGGCGGCATCGTGGCCGTCGACGACCTGGACCAAGCCGAACGCCAGTTCCAGCATATCAACGGCAAGACCCGTTACGGCGACTTCAGCTTCAACGACCAGACCGGTAAATGGACCTACACGCTGCGCAACGACTCCCCAGAGGTGCAGGCGCTGGGCGCAGGTGCCACGGGAGAGGACCGTCTCACCATCACCTCTATCGATGGCGCCGTCACCCGAGACATCGTGGTGACCGTCTTGGGCGCGGCCGAGCCACCTCGGATCGGCGGCACCTTGAGCGGCGATGTGACGGAGGACGTCCGAGAAGCAATGAAGGGCCAGATCGCCGTGAAACTGGAGCCTGGCAGCAGCTTCGCCAGCACCTTCACACCCCAAACCGCGGTGCCCGGCACCTGGGGGCAATTCAAGCTGCTTGCCGACGGGAACTGGTCCTACCAGCTTGACCCATCCACGGCGCTTCAGGCGCTCGGCGGCCAGGATGTTCGCCTGGACACTTTCGAGGTGCAAACCAGCGACGGCGCAGGCAAGGCTACGCTGCAAATCGTGGTCCATGGCAGCAATGACCTGCCTACGCTCAATGTCCTGGATGGAGGACTCAGCGTCACCCTGGTGGAGGACGGCATCTACCAGCAAGCCCTCGGGTCGCTCCAGATCTCTGACGCGGATGCAAATCAATCGTCCCTGCTGCCTTCCTCTTACGGCGACCTGCTCGCCAACTACGGAACCTTCCACATCACCTCATCGCCCGAAACCCCCGATAAGGTGAGCTGGACCTACACGCTGAACAACGATGCGGCGCAAAGCCTGCGCGGTGGCGTTCTCGCGTCGGACAGCTTGGACCTGGTCGCCATGGACGGCACCCCACTCGGCTCACTCGTGATCAATGTGATGGGCCAGGATGACCCCTTCTCCATCGAAGGCGACCTCGAAGCGAGCATCGTCGAGGACAGTGACAGCCATGAAGTCTCGGGCCACATCACGCTGCGGGACCCGGAAGGTCGGTTGACGGGCATCTATGGACCCCAAGCGGCCTACGGCGGGCTGAGCTTCCAGCGAACTGGGGATGGGTGGGACTGGCGCTACCGGCTCAGCGAGCATCTGACTGTCGTCAATGAACTGAACGGGACGCAGGGCGAGAGCCCGCTAATCGATGCCATCGAGCTGACCGCAGCCAATGGCCAGGCACTCGGGACGCTATCCATTGCCATTGAAGGCCATGACGATCCGACGCTCGCGACCCCCCAGGTTGTGCCGGTCTTCGAAGACATGCTTGGGACTTTGCGCACCTTCGATGAAGAGAAATGGATTTTGGGGCCGAAGAAAATGGGACTGGCGTACCAGAGCGGCCTCACATTGAATGCGTGGCAAGCCACTCCGTACGGGGGGCGCATCCAGTTCGAGGACCCCGACAGCGACGCGCCTTTCCTGCCGCAATTCGCGGTCAAGGGCTCGGGAGGCTACGGACTCTTCACCGTCGAAGCAGACGGCACCTGGACCTGGGAGTCGAACGGGCCCCATGACGACTTCGACGGCGAAAAGACCTATACCGATACGCTGAAGGTCCACACCGCCTCCGGCGAAGAGACAACGGTAAGCGTCGTGATTGCGGGAGCCAATGACCGGTCAGAAATTAGCGACCTCTACGTGGACCGCATTCAGGGCACCAGTGTGGCCAATCTGAACGCCAGTGGCACTATCGACGTGAGCGACCCCGATACGCCAGCGGCCTTCATCGCACAGACCGCCACACAGGGAGCCTGGGGATCCTTCAGCATTGACGCCTCTGGGCAGTGGACCTACCTGGCCAATAACGCGATGCAAGGCTTGAAGGCGGACGAGTTCAGCGAAGATGCCTTCCAAGTCTTCAACGCCGACGGGAACGTCGCCGGTGTCACCATCCACATCAGCGGCGTTGACGATCCGACGGTGATTCGGACCGCCGAGATCTCGCGCCAAGAGGGCGGGACCGCGCAAGCGCTCTCGGCCTTCGGTGTCATGACCTTGGAGGATGCGGATTACCAGCCCCTCGTCGGCACCGGACTGATCGGCAATCCCAGCAACGATCAGGTCCCACCGTCCTTTGTCCCCGAAGCCCTCTCCGGCCTGTATGGCCGCCTCACCATCGACGCGCAGGGCGCGTGGACCTACACCAGCGACAACGCGCACGACGAATTCGTCCGTCGCCACGAATATGTCGACAACTTCATCGTTACCGCCACCAATGGCGCTACCGGACGCCTGGTCATGACGCTCACGGGCAGCGATGACCTGCCGAAGCTCCAGCCGCTCACCGTCCACGTGACGGAAAGTCAGGCAGCGGAAGCTATACAACTTCGCATCGCCATGAGCGACCTGCAGTCCGTCGATCCCGATGGCGGAGCGCCCCTGCAGTTCCTGCAGCCCAACGCGGCCGACCAAGGTTTCATCCTGCACGACACCAACAACCCCATCGTTACCGTGCGTTCCGGCATGAACTGGGGCGACTTCAGCCTCAGCGACGGCTATTGGACCTACACACCTGACCCCAGCCTGGGCGAACTCGGCGCCTCTGCGGTCCTGACCGACACCCTGCTGCTGCAGACAACAGACGGGCAATCCGCCCTGCTGAAGGTGGTGATCCAGGGAGAAGACTCCCCCACCATGCTGCGCCGCGACAACGGCGCTTCGATTCTGGAGGGCGCTTGGAACTGGGTCAAAACCGAAGATGGCTCACTGGTGCCCGCGACCCTCACGGGCAATGTACTGGCCATGCCCGATCCCGACACGGACGAGCCCATCCTCAGCCGAGGCAACATCGCAGGCAAATTCGGCAGATTCAGCGTGGGCTCGGACGGCGAATGGGAATATGCCCCCGACGCCATGAAGATCGCAGCGCTCGCGGGCGGGGCGACCGCCAGCGACAAGTTCATCGTTGACACGGCGGACGGCCAGAGCACCACGGTGCTCATTCAAATCGAGGGGGTGGAGAGCCCGCTGACCTTCTACGAGAACGCGGGGTCCGTTTCATTGACCGAGGGGGACACCGCAGCAGCTCTGAGCAGCAGTGGCGCCCTCGCATTCAGCGACCCGGACACGTCCGCCCCCTTCGTTCCTAGCAACCAATATGGGAACTGGGGCACCTTCACGATGCTGGCCAGTGGCGCCTGGACCTACGAGAGCTACGAGGCCCATGACGAACTCGCCCCTGGACAGTATTTGAAAGACGTCTTCCAGATCCAACTGCGTCCCGACCTGCCCGTGGCGGACGGCATCGACAAGACCGGCCAGTTCGTGGTCAAGATCACCGGTACCGAGGAGGCGCCGCAATATGGCACCACAGGTGCCGACATGCTCAGGGGAAATAAGGGCGCGAACGCCCTGTTCGGCGGCGACGGCAACGATGATTTGGGCGGCGGCGAAGGCGATGACCTGCTCGAAGGCGGGGCCGGGTTCGACATCCTCGGCGGCGGCGCTGGCAATGACCGAATGGTCGGCGCGGGGCGCAAGATCATCGGCGCCGACTTGTTCGGCTTGCAGTCAGGGGATTCTTTCCTTGACGGATTGGGTCACGACATCATGGACGGCTCCGCGAGCACGGGAAAGAACAGCTTCAACACCACACAGGCGACATCCGCAGACGACTCGACACTGCTGCTCTTTGGTACGGGCCAGAACGTGTGCTACCTGGGTGCGGGGCAGGACACGCTCGTCATCAACAACGGCTTTGTCGATGGCCCACACAGCTCGGCCGTCGGCTTCGACCTGGCCCTGGACAAGGTGCAACTCGATCCGGCAGTCTTCCCGATGTCGACCGATGGCTCGCCGGGAGACTTGTACTCGCCATACCTGTTCTCGCGGTCCACCAGCCAGGGTTTCGAGCTGCATTACACCAATGGCCTTTACGACAAGGTCTTGCTGGACTTCATCGGGCTCCAGCTGCCTGAAGGCTACGACTTCCAGGTGAGCAACGTGATCTTGCAAGCGGCCGTCTGAGGCGGCCGGGCTGGCCCTCACCCCGCCAGCAGCCGCTCCACCTCGATCCGCCCCTCTGGCCCCGTCATCAGCACCAGGCTGGCACCGGGGCGCAGCGGGTGGGCCTCGGCGGGGTTGAAGTGCCACTGACCCTGCTCGTGCAGGGCCAGCAGCACATAGCGGGGCGATCGCGGTAACACCTCCCCCAAGGGCCGAACCGGCCGGCTCTCCGGCACCCGCAGCTCCTCGATGCGTGTCCCTTCCTCGCTGCGCATCATCTGGTCCATGAAGGTGACCACATGCGGGCGCACCATGGCCGAGGCAATGCGGACACCGCCGGTGAAGTCGGGCGAGACAATCTCGTCGGCGCCGGCGCGGCGCGCCTTGTCGGCGTTGCGGATGTCGTGCAGCCGGGCGACCACACGCACCTTCGGATGGAGCAACTTGACCGAGAGCGAGACCATCAGGTTGTGGCTGTCGTCGGAGGTGACGGCAAATACGCCAGCCGCCTGGGCCAGGCCGGCACGGCGCAGCGCCTCGTCCTCGGCAGCATCACCCACCAGGTACAAAGTGCCGGGGTGGCGCTGCAGCCAGGCATCCATCGCCTCCTGGCTCTTCTCGATCACCACAAAGGCTCGCCGGGTCGCCAGCAGCTCCTCGGCGACGTTGCCGCCCACGCGGCCGATGCCGCAGACGATGTAGTGCCCCGACAGGGCTGCAATATGCCGCTCCATGCGACGTCTCCTCAGGGTGGCGTTCAGGTCGGACTCGATCAGCAACGCCAGGAAGGTGGAAAACAGGTAGCTCATGGTGGCAATGCCCACCACCGAGATCGCCACCGTGAACAGGCGCCCGTAGGGGGAGCCCGAGAGATCCACCACCTCGCTGTAGCCAATCGTGGCCACGGTGATGAAGGTCATGTAGAAGCTGTCGATCCAGCTCGCCTGCGGGCTGCCGATGGCGTGGTAACCCAGCGTGCCGACAGCCATGACCGCGCAGATGCCCAGAGCGCCAGCGACAAGGCCCCGGAAGTGGCGGCTGAGAAGGAGGGGGTGGCGCGAGGGCAAGGGGGGGGCGGGATCGGTTGGGGGTACCGCCTAGCCGGTCATGAAAATTCTAGGGCAGCCGCCGCGCGAAGTGTTGCCGTCCGAAGTGGCGCTGCGCGGCAGGTAAACTCCCGGCCTCTCCCCAGTACAGCCTCTGGATCCACACCACGAACCGCTGGAAAGTCATGACCGCAAGCAACACCTCCGCGCCCGCCGCCAGCCCTGCGGCCCCGGCCCCCACAGCGGCCGCCCACCGCGCGCCCGCTGAACGCACCCCCGCAGATGGCCGCACGCCCAAGGTCTTCATCAAGACCTTCGGCTGCCAGATGAACGACTACGACTCGGACAAGATGGTCGACGTCATGAAGGCCGCCGAG
>CANFQF010000185.1 GCA_947449025.1 Comamonadaceae bacterium | reverse complement strand
TTTGCCGGCTTCGATTCGGGCGTCTGGTACGGGATCATCGCCCCGGGCGCCACACCGGCGCCCCTGCTGGCCCGACTGCACGCCGAGATCGTCAAGGCGCTGAGCAGTGCGGAGATGCAAAAGGCGCTGCTCGACGTGGCCGCCGAGCCGGTGGGTGGCACGCCCCAGGCCTTTTCGGAATTGATCAAGACCGAGATCGAGCGCTGGGGCGCCGCAGTCAAACGGGCGGGGCTTGTCGCCAGCCAGTGACGCTCTGGCACACCTTGCCGGAAAGGTCTACCGGTTCCGAGAGCAGTGCCTAAGCCTTCAAGGAGGGAGAGGGGAGACCTTATGATTGTGCGCATCTCCATGCGAGGCCATGGTCGTCCTGGGCCCTCATTACAGCCACATGATTCTCGTTACCGGCGGCGCCGGCTTCATCGGCAGTAACTTTGTCCACGGCTGGCTCCACGCGACCTCTGAGTCGCTGCTCAACCTGGACAAGCTGACCTACGCCGGCAACCTCGATAACCTCGCGGGCCTCGATCCCTCGCGCCATGTCTTCGTGCACGGCGACATCGGCGACCGTGTTCAGGTCGACGCGCTGCTCGCTCAGCACCGACCGCGCGCCATCGTCAACTTTGCCGCCGAGACCCATGTGGACCGGTCCATCACCGGGCCCGAGGCCTTTCTGGCCACCAATGTGAATGGCACGGCCAGCCTGTTGCAGGCAGCCTTGGCTTATTGGCAAACCTTGCCGGAGTCGGAGCAGGCAGCCTTCCGCTTTTTGCACGTGAGCACCGACGAGGTCTACGGCACCCTCGGCCCGACAGACCCGGCCTTCACCGAGGAACACCCTCACCGCCCCAACAGCCCCTATTCGGCCAGCAAGGCGGCCAGCGACCACCTGGTCCGGGCTTGGCATCACACCTATGGCTTGCCGGTCCTCACCACCAATTGCTCCAACAACTACGGCCCGAGGCACTTCCCGGAAAAGCTGATTCCGCTGGTCATCACCCGTGCCTTGGCCGGTGAGCCGCTGCCGATCTATGGTGACGGCCGCCAGGTGCGTGATTGGCTGCATGTGCAGGACCATTGCGAGGCGATCCGTCGGGTGCTGGAGGCTGGCCGGGTGGGCGAGATCTACAACGTCGGCGGCCTGAGCGAGCGCACCAACCTGGAGGTGGTGGCCGGTCTTTGTGCGGCGCTCGACGCGCTGCGGGCGCGCGCCGATGGCCGCTCCTACCGGGAGCAGGTGACCCACGTGACCGACCGGCCCGGCCACGACCGGCGCTACGCGATCAACTGCGACAAGATCGTGCGCGAACTGGGCTGGCGGCCCCGGCACGATTTCGCGCTGGGCCTGCGCGAAACCGTCCGCTGGTACCTGGACAACTCTGATTGGGTGGCGCGGGTTCAAAGCGGTGCCTATCGTCACGTGGCGAGCCAGGCGGCGGGCTCGTCGGCATGAGGATCCTCTTGCTGGGGGGCTCTGGCCAGGTTGGGAGCCAATTGCGGGTCACCCTAGCTCCGTTGGGGGAGGTGATTGCGCCGTCTCGGGCATCAGGGTGGGACCTGTCTGACCCGGCCGACCTCGCCGCCCGCGTGGAGCAACTGGCACCCCAGGTGATCGTCAATGCCGCCGCCTACACCGCGGTGGACCGGGCCGAGTCGGAACCCGCGTTGGCCCATCGGGTCAATGCCGAGGCCCCTGCGGCCCTGGCGGCTGCCGCGCGTTCGCTGGACGCCTGGCTCATTCATTATTCGACGGACTACGTCTTTGACGGCCTCGGCAGCCGGCCTTGGTGCGAAGACGATCCCACGGGTCCGCTGGGCGTTTATGGCCAGAGCAAGCTGGCCGGCGAGCGCGCCATTGCAGCCCGGCACGCGAGGCATCTGATATTTCGGACCAGCTGGGTGCATGGCCCGCAAGGCGCCAATTTCATTCGCACCATGCTTGGCCTGGCTGGCGAGCGCGAATCCTTGTCGGTGGTGGACGACCAGATCGGCGCGCCCACCGGTGCGCCAATGATCGCCCAGGTGACCGCGCAGGCGATTGCACGTGTGACTGAGCCGGCAAATTCGCTGCCATCTGCGCTGACATCTGCGCGCGTGCAGCAGGCACCTGACCTCGCGGGCACCTACCACCTCACTGCCGCCGGCGAGACGAGCTGGTGGGAAGTCGCATGCCTGGCTTTGAGCGAAGCTAGGGAGCAAGGCGTCGCCCTGCGCTGTGGCCCCGAGCAGGTGGCCCGCGTCCCGACCACGCAATACCCGACCCCCGCGCAGCGTCCCTTGAACTCGCGCCTGAACACCCGCAAATTGCGCGAGGCCTTTGGTCTCGAGCTGCCTGCCTGGCAGGAGGGGGTGCGCCAGACGGTGCAGGCGCTGCTGGCGTCCGGCAACCCCCTTTCATCCTCACAGGCCTGACCCATGAACAAGGCACGCAAAGGCATCATCCTGGCCGGTGGCGCTGGCACACGACTGCAGCCGGCCACCTTGGCCATCTCCAAGCAGCTGCTGCCGGTCTACGACAAGCCGATGATTTATTACCCCTTGTCCACGCTGATGCTGGCGGGGCTGCAGGAGGTGCTGGTGATCAGCACGCCGCAGGACACGCCGCGTTTCGAGCAGCTGCTCGGAGATGGGTCACAGTGGGGCATGCGCATCGCCTATGCTGTGCAGCCCCAGCCGGAGGGTCTGGCGCAAGCCTTTCTGATTGGACGCGACTTTCTGGACGGCGCGCCCAGTGCCTTGGTTCTGGGCGACAACATTTTCTACGGCCATGATCTGGTGCCGTTGATGCGCGAGGCGCAGCTCGCACTGGACCGGGCCACCGTATTTGCCTACCGGGTGCGCGACCCCGAGCGCTACGGTGTGGTGGGTTTCGATGAACAGGGCAGGGCGACCTCTATCGAGGAAAAGCCGGCTCATCCGCGCAGCCACTATGCAGTGACCGGCCTGTATTTTTACGACGACCGGGTGTGTGAGCTCGCCGCCGGCTTGAAGCCTTCGGCCCGGGGGGAGCTCGAGATCACTGACCTGAACCGGCTGTATCTGGAGCAGGGCAGGCTCGATGTGAAAACCATGGGCCGCGGCTTTGCCTGGCTGGACACCGGTACCCACGAGAGTCTGTTGGAGGCATCCCAGTTCGTGCAGACACTCGAGCAGCGCCAGGGCCTGAAGGTCGCCGCACCTGAAGAGGTGGCCTGGCGCAACGGGTGGATCAGTGACGCCCAGCTCTTGGCCTTGGCCCGGCCGCTGGCCAAGAGCCGCTACGGCGAGTACCTCGCCGGCTTGCTCGAGGAGGGCGGGCGGTGAAGGTCACGCCGACCAATTTGCCGGAGGTGCTGCTGATCGAGCCGCAGGTCTTCGGGGACGAGCGGGGCTTTTTCTTTGAGAGCTGGAATCAGCGACTGCTCGACGAGCGGGTCGGGGCGCCGCTGCGCTTCGTTCAGGACAACCACTCCCTGTCCCGTCGCGGCGTGCTTCGCGGCCTGCATTACCAGCTCACACAGGCCCAGGGCAAACTCGTGCGGGTGGTGCAGGGCCAGGTCTTCGACGTGGCGGTGGACCTGCGGCGCAGTTCCCCTAGCTTTGGACAGTGGGCGGGTGTCTTGCTCACTGCAGAGACCCAACAACAGCTGTGGATTCCGCCGGGCTTCGCCCATGGCTTTCTGGTCCTGTCGGACACGGCCGAGTTTCTCTACAAGACCACCGACTATTACGCGCCCGACGCCGAGCGCTGCCTGGCCTGGGACGATCCCCAGCTAGGGGTTCGGTGGCCTCTGGCCGAGGTAGGCGGCACGCCCAGTCTTTCGGCCAAGGATGCGCAGGGCTTGGCTTGGGCCCAGTGCGACAAGTTCGACTGAGCGGCTGCTAGACAGGGCGCTCTGGCGCACGCCATCCGCTGGCGACCTATGCCTGAGGTATGCCCGCCCGCCTCGTCGGGGGTACGGGCACGGCCAAACCTGCGGTTTCCATCGGTAAGTTCTGCACAGGGGCACAGGCTCTAGCGCCTGCCCAACTGTAATTCCCCTGCCATTCGCTTACGGTTCAGCAGAGCATTCCTACATCCCGTCGGACTAGTCCTACTAGAGTCCCTCCATCGCCTGACAACGACCCCAATGCCGTGAAGTAGCTGGAAGCCACGACACGGCCAGGCGGTATTCCCCGGCTCCCCAGAAAACGCATGCAGCAGCTCAGCTGCTCATGTGCTGGGCGAAGCCATGGCCGATGCACCCGACTCAAGCGCGTCTGACCGGCGCCATAGGACTTCTCCGACATGAAAACAAGCGTTCAACTCCATTCCAAGATCAGCGACCAGGCCACGCAATTGGCGAGGCATTTGGGCTCCCGCACGGGTCGCCCGACCAACGGACAAACCAGCCCACAAACCAGCCGAACAAACGCCCGCACACGGATCGCAGGCGCAGCCCTGGCGTCCATCGCTGCCGTCATCGGCATTGGCGGGCTTGGCGGTACGGGCGTCGCATCAGCAGCGGAGATCAGCCCCTACTTCCAAGGCTATAGCACCGGCACCCTGGTCGACGCCTTGCGAAACGATGGCCTGACCCACACCACCCTGGCTTTTGCCGTGACGCGGGGAAGCTGTGCCTTCGACGCCTACATCAACAACCGGATGGCCGATGCCCGCAACTACAAGGCGGCCGGCGGCAACCTGATCATTTCCATGGGCGGCGCCGACGGCGTGTACGCCGAGATCGCTTGCACCGACGATCAGATGTTCGCCCTGATAGACAAGCTGATCGTCGACTCAGGTACGCGCCGGATCGACTGGGACGTCGAGGGCCAGCAACTCAATAACGTGGACGCCAACGCGCGTCGCAATCGGGTACTGCTGCGCCTGAAGGCCAAGTACCCCGATCTGCAGACCTCTTTCACTCTGCCGGGCTGGCTCAATGGTCTGCAGGCCAATGGCATGGCCCTGATGCGCCAGGTGATCGCCGCTGGCGTGCATGTCGACCGTGTCAATGTGATGCTGATGACATTCGGCGCCGACAACCTGCGCACCATGGTGTCCCCTTCAACCATGGCCCAGGCGGTGATCAACGGCTACGAGGCGGCCGTCAACCAGCTGGCCGGCCTTTATCCCGGAAAGACACGGGCGCAAATCCACGCCATGGCCGGCATGACGCCGATGATCGGTATCAACGACGACGCCACCGTGTTCACCCTCGCGGACGCCCAGACTGTCGCCAATTACGCCAAGGCCAGCGGCACCGGCATGGTCGGCTATTGGTCCTTCCAGCGTGACCGGGCACAGGATCGCACTGGCCTGGGCTCGGTGAATGACTACAGCGGCGTAGTGCAAACCCAGGCTCAGTTTCTTCGGGCCTTCAAGGCGGCCGAGGGTCCCGTGAGCGCACCGACCCCAACCCCGACCCCAACCCCTGCTCCGATCGTCAATCCAGCGCCGACGCCCCAACCCGCACCGGCTCCCGCACCAACCCCGGTCCCTGTTGCCTGTGTCGAATGGGATGCTGCCAAATGGTACGTGGCGGGTACCACGGTCGCTCGACTCGGCAAGACCTACGTGGCCACCGCGGCCAATCAGAATTCGCCGCCGGAGTGGACTCCCACCTACTGGGCCGTGACCAGCGCCTGCGGGAGCCCTGCGCCAGCGCCGGTGTGCACCGGGGCGACCTGGGTGATGGGAAAGGCCTATGCGATCGGCGACCTGGTGAGCTACAACGGGCGCCTCTACAAGGCCAAGTTTGCGAACCCCGGCTACAACCCGACAATCAGCACCTACTACTGGGCGCCGGTCACCTGCTGACCGATCGCCCGGCGAGCCGGGTCGCGTGACGGGGCCTGCCCCGAAGTGCTCACCGCAAAAAAAATGGCGCCCCTTGGGGCGCCATTTCTATGGGTCATGGGCATGACCCATGCCGGTGCGGTTAGCGCGGCTGCGACTCGACTTCCTTGAGCCAGCGGTCGACCAGGCGCTTGCGCTCGGCGGCCTTGCCATACTTCTCGAAGTCGTAGCGGACCAGACGGACGTTGTCGATCGAGGGAATGCGCGGGTCGGGCTTGAAGGTCTTGTTGGCAGGGACCTGCAGGCTGTTGGCGCGCGCCCCCACCTGCTGGCCAGCCGGGCCCATCAACCAATCGTAGTAGCGGCGCGCCGCCTCCTTGTTGCGGGCGCCCTTGACCATGGCGATGCCACCGATCTCGTAAGACGTGCCCTCGCAGGGCGCAGCGGATTCAACCGGGAACTTGTTGGTGATGCGCTCGTTATCAAAGCCGAAGATGAAGCTCACACCCACGGCCACGTCGCCCTTGGCGACATCGCGAGCCTGGGCCTGGCCACTGCGGGTGTACGCGGCGACGTTGCGGTGAAGTTTCTTCATGAAGTCAAATGCGGCGTCCTCGCCCATAAGCTGAACCAGGCCTGCCAGGATGGTGTAGGCGGTCCCGGAAGACGCCGGGTGGGAGATGCCGATTTCGCCCTTGTAGCGCGGGTCTAGCAGGTCCTTCCAGCACTTGGGTGCCGGCAGGTT
>CANFQF010000184.1 GCA_947449025.1 Comamonadaceae bacterium | reverse complement strand
CGGTCGGTTTGGCCGAGCAGCACCGGCAGCAGGCTGCGCCCCGCCATCGGCTCGACCGGCTGGCCGCGGTAGCTTCGGCCCGGGTGTCGCACGCCCGCGAGCGCGAGCAGGGTGGGCGCAATGTCGGTGGCGTGGGCGAACTCAGGGTGGATGCGGCCCGTCTGCATGCCGGGCACGCCCGAGATGACCAGCGGCACACGGATGCCGCCCTCGGTGGCGTAGAACTTGTACCCCGCCAGCGGCCCGGCTGCGGTGCTGGCCCAGTGCGGTCCGATGACGCCGTAGGTGTCGGGTCCGCCGAGATGGGCGATGTCGCCCCGGTACTGCCACCGCAGCCACAGCCGACCACTTAGCACGCTGTAGGGGTCGGAGCCCTCGGGTCCGTTGTCCGAAAGAAAAACGAAGACCGTGCGCTCGTACTCGCCGATCTCCTTGAGATAGGTGACGAGCCGGCCGACATGATGATCCATCGCCTCGGCCATGCCAGCGTAGACCTCCATGTGGCGGGCGCGCAGTGCGCGCTCGGCGGGCGGCAGGCTGGACCAGTCGGGCGTCTGGGGCGCGGCGGCCAGGGGCGTGCCCCGCGGGAGGATGCCGAGCGCCTCTGCGCGGTCGCGGCGGGCTTGGCGCAGCGCGGTCCAGCCCGCGTCGTATCGGCCCTTGTACTTGGCGACAAATTCGGCCGGCGCCTGGACCGGCAGGTGATTGGCCTGAAAGGGCAGGTAGAGGAAGAAGGGGCGGTCGCGACGCGGTGCAATACCCGGTGGATTTGCCGAAGGCACGCCCGACGCACCCGACGCACCCGACGCACCTGACGCGCCAGCGCGGGCCGCCTCGCCAGCAGCGGGCGCTGTCTGGTCGGCCCGCAGCCAGGCCAGAAGCCGGTCAACGAAATACTCGGACGAGTAGTAGCGCTCGGGCATCTTCGCCGGCTGGCCGTTTTCGAACCAGTCGACCTTGTCCGCCAGATCGAGGTAGCGCTGCGCCGTGTACCAGTTGTCCGAGCCGCTGTCGCCCTGCACCAGTGAGCGCTCGAACCCGCGCTGGTCCGGCAGGTTGTGCGGCTCCTTGCCCACATGCCACTTGCCGGCCACGTAAGTGCGCCAGCCCGCGTCTTGCAGCAAGGAGGCGAAGGTGACCACCCGGTCATTGAGCACACTGAGGTAGCCGGGTTGCCCGAAGTGCTCGCGCGGAATGGTCTCGCGCATATTGCCCACGCCCGCCAGGTGGTTGTCGACGCCGGTGAGCAGCATCGCCCGCGTGGGCGAGCAGGACGCAGCCACATGGAAGTTGGTAAA
Source organism: Comamonadaceae bacterium (assembly GCA_947449025.1). Classification (GTDB taxonomy): domain Bacteria; phylum Pseudomonadota; class Gammaproteobacteria; order Burkholderiales; family Burkholderiaceae_C; genus Ramlibacter. Next base: position 5,250 of record CANFQF010000184.1, on the reverse strand, counting down.
GCGCGCACCGCGCTGGGCCAGTGCGTCTAGGTGCGGCGTGGCGAACTCCGCGCCGAAGGCACCGAGGTCGGTAAAGCCCAGGTCGTCGGCGACGATGAGGACGATGTTGGGCGGGCGCGGGCTGGAGGCCGGTGCGGCCGCCGCGGGTCGGCTTGTCGCAGCGGGGGCCGACAACGCAGGCTGGGCCAGTAACGCTGCCAATGCCAGCGCCAATGTTGCGTACCCGGCGACCTTGTGATGCGGGGTCGTCATGCCTGGCTCTCCTGCGCTCGGGTCTGCCGCTGGAGCCCTTCAAACTCCAGCATCTCGCCCATCCCCTTCTCACGCACCAGGGCCTCACGCACCTGCCAGAGCCGGTCTTGGCCCCAGGCCGACGTGCCAGCGACATGGAAGCTCGGTACGCCCCACAGGCCCAGGTTCAGCAGGGCCTGCCGGTTGCGTTCAGCGATCTCTCGCCAGCCTTCATCGGTCAGCGCGTCCCGGGCCTCGGCCCAGGGCAGCCCGGCGGCCAGGACGATGGCGCGCAGGCCCCGGTCACTGCCAGCGTCGATGCCCTCGGACCAGACGCCGCGCATGAACGCCAGCAGGTAGGCCTCGGCCCGGCCCTGCGCGTGGGCCCAGGGAATCAGCGCCAGCCCGCGCTCTGTGGGGCGACCCACCGGGTCGTTGAGGCGGCCGAAGGGAAGGCCGTGCAGCCGCGCCTCCCGGGCCGCGTCAAGGCTGATGTAGCGGCGCTTGTTCGTCGGCACCGCCAGCCCGCGCATCACCATCGGCAGCACAAAGCGCAGGCGCACTGGCGCGTTTTGCGCGCGTGCGAGGGCAAACACCCGGGGCATGACGATGGCCGAATAGGGGCTGCGCAGGGAAAAGAAGAAGTCGATGGTTGGCGCCGAACCGGGCTGGGCAGGGGCACGGCTGTCCCTGCCGATGTGCGCGCCGGAGCCACTGCCATTGCCATTGATGTTGCTGCTGCTGGCATCGATCGCATGGTGCGGGTCGCCACCCTGATCGGCCGCCGGCTCATCGAGCAGCAGCCGCAGCGGCGCCATTGCGGCGCCGGCCCTCTGCCCGGATGGCAGACCTGCGTCCAGCTCGTTCCCCGCGCCCGCATCCGGTGCCAGATCCGTTTCCAAGTCCGGCGCAAAGGCCAGCGGACCAGCGACGCCGGCGCGCGCCGTTCCCAGGTCCTGCAGGCGGCGCTCGAGGTGGTGCAGTCGGTCGATGCCCCAGTACCACTCGTCGCCGTAGAAGAAGGTGCCGCCAAGGTAGTGGCCTAGCCGCTCGCGAAGTGCGTCGCCATCTGCGAGGGCCTGGGCCAGAGCAAGTGCGCGGTCCTTGGCCGCATCGCGGACTTCGGTGATCTCGTTCACCCCGGTCACCCCGGTCAGGTCGGCTGCAGCGAGTCCTTCCGTCGGAACCCCCGACGCCGACCCCGGGGAATCAAAAGAGACGGAGGCATCCGCAGGAGCCGCCCATAGCCCCGCGGCCAGTGCCGGCGCCACCTGGGCAAAGCGCCCCTGGTCCATCGCGACGAGCAGGGCTTGCCCGCAGGCCCCGACCGCGTCGGCCTTGGGCTGCTGTCCTGGGTCCACGAAGGTCAGGCCATGGCGGACCGCCAGTGCGGCGGCGTCGCGCCGGCTGTAGTCCACCAGCCGCGCCCGATCGGGGGCGGCAGCGTCGGCTGGCGGGCTCACCAGATGCGGCAGCAGGCGGATGTCATAGCGCGCCTGCAGCCCGGCCAGGGCCTGGCAGGCGAGGGCGCTGTAGGGGTCATCGACCTGATGGAAGTAGTGCACCTCGTGCGGCAGGCCGCGTGACTGGCGGCGCCGCTCGGCCCGGGCCCGGGCGGACGCCTGCCGCTGCGGTGACAGCAGCCAGCTGGAGACCAGGGGCGTGAGCAGGGTGCGAAGGGACATGGGGCCGGGGGCGGGTGGGTCGGCGCGGCGCATCCGTCCGGCCCGGTTCAGTACAGGGGTGTATGGCGCTGATGGTAGCGGCTTTGCCTGCGAGCCTCCGGTCGGGTTTTCCCATAGGTGCCAAGGCCTCTGCGAGCGGATGCCGTGCCTAGAATCGGGACACTGTCCATACACGACTGCCAAGTGCCCACGCCATCTCACCTTACTTCTCGCGGCGCTGCCAGCATCAATGAGCGCGCGGCCGCTGCAAAGCCCGCCGCCAGATCGACCGCAGGATCGGCCGCCAGATCTTCCTCCAAGACGCCCGGCCAGGCCGTTGCCAAGCCGCGCAAGCCGGCCAGCAAGGTGCGGGTTGCGAGCAGCCCCCGCAAAGCCTCCGGAGCGGCCAGGCTAGGTCAGGAGGACTGGTTGCAGGCGGCCTTTCAGTCGGTGGTCGAGGGCGGCTTCGACAATGTGCGTGTGCTGCTGCTGGCCGAGCGTCTGCGGGTGACCCGGGGCAGCTTCTACTGGCACTTCAGTGACCATGCGCAGTTGATCGAGGCGCTGCTGTCCCGCTGGCGCCTGCTGGAGCAGGAGACGCAGCAGCGACTGCTCGCCATCGAAAGCCGAGACCCACGCGCCGACCTGGCCCAGGTGCTAGAGGCCGCCCTGGCCCATGCCGGCCCCGATCTGGAGAACATGCGCTTTGAGTTGGCCCTGCGCGGTCTGGGGCGCCGCGACCCGGCGGTGGCGCGCATGCTGGCCGAGGTGGATCAAGAGCGCATGGCGCTGTTTGAGCACAAGTTTCGTCGCCTGACCCGCAGCCACAAGAAGGCCGCCGAGCTCGCCGCTCTCTTTTACCTGGCCATCGTGGGCAGCTACCAGGCCCTCAGCCGACCGGGTGCCGACGCGGTGGTGAAGGCCCGACTGGTGGCCTTGATCTCTGGCTACCTGGTGGACGCGCAGCAAGACCTCTGAGGTAGGCGGCGCTCAGTCGACCGGCCGGTGGCTGCCGCGCCCGAGCACCGTCTCTGCGCGCTGTGAACGCCGCAGCGGAAAGGTCAGTTGAGTCAGCCAGTGCTCCGGCCCATGGCGGCGGTCGTCCCGCAGGCCATAGGCGGGCGGGTACTGGCGGGTGATGCGTCCGGTCCCCAGCAGCATGTCCCAGACGAACAGCAGGTTGCCGTAGTTGCCGGTGTAGTGGCCGATGCCGTCGTCCTGCACCAGAGCGTGGTGCGCGAAATGAGTCGCCGGTGTGGAAATGGTGCGCTCGACCACCCAGGCCAGCGGCCGTAACCAGGGCTGGCGGTACAAGGCCTCGTCCCAGCGGATGGCGCAGTGGGCGCCCATGATGACGGTCATCTTGACAATGGCATAGACCACGTACACCCAGCCGAAGCCCAGGTGCAGCATCAGACCCGACAGCCACAGCCCGGGCATGAGCAGGTAGTACAGCACGTTGTTGCGGTACACGATGCGCACACTCATGTAGGCCGCCGAATGGTGGGCCCGGTGCAGCGGCCACATGAGCGAGGTGTGCGACAGCCGGTGCCACAGATACTGGGTGAAGTCGTCGGCGACCAGGAGCAGCGCCAGCATCTGCCACCAGGACCAGCCCGAGAGGGCGTCACGCCATTCGGGCGCGAGCCACTGGCACAGGGCGCCAGAGGCCAGCAACACCGAGCCGGTGACACCGGGCAGGATGAAGATGGCCACCACATCGAGACGCTTGTCCTCGCGCGTGGCCTCGTTCGGAAACAGCCGCCCCGTGACCCATTCGGCCAGAGCAAAGGCGGCCATCACCGAGGCGACGACGAGTACCTGTGTCCACTGAGCCTGTGCGTCCATGGGAGCGATTGTCCGTGAGTCGGTGACGGGCCGCTAGCGCACCCGCTCGATCGCCGGCATGTGCCATCGGCCTTGCAGCGCGGCCTCCTCGGGCCAGTAGAGTCTGGCGGTGAGTTGGAAGGCCTCGCCGGCACGCACGGGCAGCCAGTTGGCGCGCAGCGCCGGCGGCGGCGGATCCGCCTGCACCAGCAGGTCCACCGAGCCGTCGGCATTGACTGCCAGAGGCTCGCGGCTGCCCACCGCATGCCGGCCCTCGGGCACGTCCAGCAGGAAATCATCGGCGCCATAAGCGGTGACCGACCAGAAAGCCCGTGCCGGCGGCAGCTGCCCCGGCAGGAAGCGAATCCGATACCGCTGCGCGCCGTTCAGGGCCTTGCCTTCACCATCGACACGGGCGCTGGGGTAGATCGCGTCCTCCGGCAAGTTGGCGCCCAGGCCGACCAGTGCCACCGCAGCGCGGATGTTGTAGGCGGTGCCATAGCGACCGAGCAGGTCGGGCGGCGTCTGCCAGCCCTGCACCGTGTTGCGCGGTTTGGCCAGTTCCCGACGCACCTGGAAATCAGCCAGCCAACGGCCCAGGGCCACGCTGCGGTCGTCCAGCCAATTCCAGGCTGGCGCCCGTCCAGGCGCGACGCCCAGACGCTCAAGCTTCATCACCATCGGGCGGTCCGCCGCCCGCGGCGGGTTGTCCACCATCAGCGCGGACAGTCGCTGGAAAAAGTCGCGTGCGGACATCTGGCGCAGCTGTGCGAGCGGCGGCTCGCCCTTGGCTGTTACCTTGTCGCCCGTGCCCGCGCCCGCGCCCTTGCCCTCGGGAGCCGGCGCAGGTCTGGGAGTGTTCGCGATGGCAGAAGTTTCGGATGTCGTGGATGTGGGGGGCACGCCTACAGCCGGTAGCGGCAGGAGCGAGATTCCATCTTGCAGCTTGTGCACCGCGGGCAGGTCCTGTGGCCCGCGCAGCTGGGTGCGGCCGATCATCCAGGCCATGCGGGTGTCCCCGCGCAGAAGCGTCATCCCCGCGGGCACCTGACCCTGCCAGCCGGGGCCAGCCACCAGGTAGGTGCCGCCGGCGGCGCCGTGGGTGCGCGTGCCCGGCGCGGCGAACACGTCGGTCCAGGCGCCCAGCACCGAGAAGACCTCGAAGTGTTCGGGATTGGCCGGCAGGCGCAGCACCCAGGGGCCCGCGTCCAGGTCAATGAAGGCCGAGGTATAGAGAAGGTCGACGGTGGGGCGCACCACTTCGCGGAAGGCCGCCTTGGGCGGCTGGCGGACGCGGCGCAGCGGATCTGAGCTTGGCTGCTGGCCGGCGAACTCGGCGCGTGTGAGGTCCATCAGCACCAGGGGCAGCCCAAACAGATAGGTCTCAGCGCCCAGTTGGATCTTCTCGCGTTGCAGCCACAGCAGCCCAGCGAGCGCGACCGCCAGTGCGAGCGCCGGGGCAAGCACCCAGACCGCAATGCGTGCCAGCGCACCGCCCCGTCGTTTTGCGTGTTCGCTCATCGGACCT
>CANFQF010000183.1 GCA_947449025.1 Comamonadaceae bacterium | reverse complement strand
GTGGGCACGGTCTTGAGCACCCAGTCGACCACGCTGTCGCTCGGGTTGAGCATGTACATCTTGCTTTTGTTCTCGCTGCCGCCGCCCTTGGCGGCCACGGTCACGTCGACCTTGTCGCCGGGAACCAGCTCGGTGAAGATGACCGCGGGCGTGTTGTCTTGCGTGTTCTTGCGGGCGAACTGCGGGTCGGCCACCACGCTGGCGCGCAGCATGTTGTCGGGGTGGTTGTAGCCACGACGCACGCCTTCGTTGATGGCGTCGTCGAGGCTACCGGTGAAGCCCTCAAGCCGCACGTCCATGCCGATCTTGATGAAGACGTTGACGATGCCGGTGTCCTGGCAGATTGGGCGGTGGCCGACCGCACTCATCTTGCTGTTGGTCAGGATCTGGGCGATAGCGTCCTTGGCGGCGGGGCTTTGCTCACGCTGGTAGGCGCGGGCCAGGTGGGCGATGTAGTCGGCGGGGTGGTAGTAGCTGATGTACTGGAGCGCCGCGGCGACGGATTCGATCAGGTCGGCTTGCTGGATGCGGGTGGTCATGGGGCAGTTGGTGGATGAGTCGCGCCGATTATCTCAGCCACCGGGCCCCTGGATCGGCCCTGCTTGCCGTGGCCAGTCACCCGGCGTTACTCGTCCGTGGCTCACCCCTTGAGCCAGCCATGCCGGCGCGCCTGAAAATGGTCAGTTTGATAAATAAATGCCGCTAGAAACTTGGGGCCCACGCTGGCGTGAGAATGTGCGCAATTGCGTCGGAAAAGGTGTCCATATTTGCTCTGGCCGAACCACGAGGCTTTCCTTGCGCGTGGTGTCGGTGTGGCGATGACGCCCCACCCGGTTACGACTTGTTCAAAAGAAAACCCGCCGTGCAACAAATGCTACGGCGGGTTGACTTAGCTCTTGTACCTTCAGCCGGCTCTCCTGCGTTAGGGCAGGGGATGCAAGTTGGAAGCCGGAGCCTAGGGACTTAAAGCCAAAAGTATGGCTCTAGGGGGCTGGCGCCAAACCCTTCACTGAGGCCTGACTTCGGGCCTGAATCGGGGGCCTGACTGAGTGCCTGAGGTGGGCTACATCAGGCTTTGGAAATGAGGAAGTCCTCTTTCTTCTTGCCGGTGGCCAGCAGGGGTTTCATCCACTTGGGCGCTTGGCCGCGACCGCTCCACAGCTCGCCATTGGGGCCACGGTACTTGGGCGCTGCGGTTGCGCCCTTGTCGGCTCGGGGTGCCCGGCCACGCTTGGCGCCACCGGCGGATCGACCACCGCGGAGTTCGGCCAAAACGTCGCTGCTGCTGTAGCCGACGGCGGCGGCTTCGGCCAGCCAACGGGCGACCATATCCTTGAGCTCGTTTTGCTTGCGCTTGTGGAACTTCTCACTGGCGCTGTCGGCCAGTTTCTTGAGGGTAGCCAGATCGATCTTGTCGAGGTCGATGTTGTCGATATTCATGTCCGGTCCTTTGATGAAAGACTTATTTAATGGATGACTTGCGCAATTGCCAGGTGTCTTCCGGGGATCGCGACTAAGCCCTGATAGGTTTTATCGCGCTCATTTCCGAAAGCGTTGAGATTATCTACGAAAACCGGCCCGTCGCGCGCGGTTCGGTTATGAATGAGTTTGCGAAAAACACCTTTCGGGTGTATCTCCACTGTTTTTGGGGAGTCACTATGGCCGAACGGGAGGAAATGGATAGCCTTGGACGCATCGGCGTGCCGCAGGAGCGCCTGTGGGGTGCGCAGACGCAGCGGGCATTGGCTCATTTTTCGATTTCCAGCGAGCGCATGCCACCTGAGTTTTTGGTGGCCCTGGCCCGCGTCAAGCGCGCGGCCGCCCAAGTCCACCGGCGCACGGGGGGTCTGGACCACCGGGTGGCCGACGCCATCATGGCGGCGGCCGACGAGGTCATCGCCGGCCGGCACCCGCAGGAGTTCCCGCTGGCCGTCTGGCAAACGGGCTCGGCCACCCAGACCCATATGAACATGAACGAGGTGCTGGCCAACCGGGCCAGCGAGCTGCTGGGGGGCGGTCGCGGGCTCGGACGGCTGGTCCATCCGAACGACCATGTGAACAAGGGGCAGTCCTCCAATGACGTGGTTCCCAGCGCGCTGCACATTGCGGCGCTCGAGGGCCTGCAGCGCCGCCTGCTGCCCGCTTTGCTGCAGCTGCGGACGACGCTGGCGGCGCAGGCGGGGGTGTGGAGAGAGGTGATCAAGATCGGTCGCACCCATTTGCAAGACGCCACGCCACTGACCCTGGGCCAGGAGGTCTCGGGCTACGTGGTCCAGCTCGATCACGCAGCCCGCCATCTGCAGGCTACCTTGCCGCATTTGCGTGAGCTGGCCATTGGCGGCACCGCCGTTGGCACCGGTCTGAACGCGCCCCCGGGCTTTGGTGAGCAAATGGCGTCTCAGCTGGCCCAGGACACCGGCTTTCCTCTGGCCAGTGCGCCCAACAAGTTCGAAGCCCTGGCGACGGTCGATGCGCTGGTGCAGTCGCATGGCGCGCTCAAGGGGCTGGCCGCCGCCCTGGCCAAGATCGCCAACGACATTCGCTGGCTGGCCAGCGGGCCGCGCTGCGGCCTGGGCGAGCTGCGTCTGCCGGAAAATGAGCCGGGCTCTTCGATCATGCCGGGCAAGGTCAACCCGACCCAATGCGAGGCCGTCCTCATGGTTTGCTGGCAGGTGATGGCCAACGACCTGGCCGTGAGCCTGGCTGCCGCGGCGGGCGGAAATTTCGAGCTCAATACCTCCCAGCCGCTGGTGATCCAGGCCTTCCTGCAAAGCGTGCGCCTTCTCGCTGACGGCATGGTGAGCCTGGATGTGCACTGCGTGCGGGGAATGCAGGTTGACCGGGAGCGAATTGCGCAGTTCGTCTCGCACTCACTGATGCTGGTGACGGCGCTGAGCCCCCACCTGGGCTATGACCGCGCTGCCGAGATTGCGCGCAAGGCCCATGTCGAAGGAAGCACTCTGCGAGAGGCGGCCCTCGCGCTGGGTTATCTCAGCCCGCAGGAGTTCGACAACTGGGTGCAGCCTGCGCGCATGGTTTGAGGCCGGCCCATGCCGGAGCCTGCCACGGCCTGCCGGCCCTGGGCTGCGGGAGCCTGCAGCAGTCTCTAACTGTCTGCTGCAGGACCATCGCCGCTCTGTGGCGGGTGGCAGCCCTCGATGTCAGTGCCCGGCGCCTTTGGCCGGGGAGGACATCAGGCGGTCCGTCAAGGCAATGGCGAGTGCCGACAGCAGGAAGGTCAGGTGAATCACGGTCTGCGCGATCAGCACCTTGTCGCTGTAGTTGTCGGCGTTGATGAAGGTCTTAAGCAGGTGGATCGAACTGATGCCGATGATGGCGGTGGCGAGTTTGACCTTCAGTACGGAGGCATTGACATGGCTGAGCCACTCGGGTTGGTCGGGGTGGCCATCGAGGTCCATGCGTGAGACGAAGGTTTCGTAGCCGCCGATGATGACCATGATCAGCAGGTTGGAAATCATGACCACGTCGATCAGGGCTAGCACCACCAGCATGATCACCGTTTCATTCAGTGATGAGATCGGCGTGGCCGCCTTGTAGCCGATGCTGGTCACCAGCTTTTGAAGCGCTTCCTGGTTGCCGAAGGCCGCCTCGAGCAGGTGAACCAGTTCGACCCAGAAATGGAAGACATAGACCGCCTGCGCGGCGATCAGTCCGATGTAGAGCGGAAGTTGCAGCCAGCGGCTGGCAAAGATCAGGCTGGGCAGGGGGCGCAGGCCAGGTTTTTCTTGCGGCATGGTGGGGGCGGGCGGGTCCGTGATTGTGTGAACGATTGTAGGCAGAGCATCGGCAAACGCCGGGTAAATCCCGGGCAATCGCCGCGCCGCCGTGAGGTTTACCCCCGGGGCTATCGGTCCTCTTGGCCCCGGCCCCGGCCTGGCCCCCGCCGGGTGTCACGTTGAAAAGTCAGTACGTTGTAAGTCCTCGAGTTGACAGTTCCGTCCCGTTCGCCATCACAACGGAGACAAGCAATGAGTGCCATCGAGTCGGTCCTGGTCGAGAACCGCGTCTTCCCCCCGCCCGCAGCTGCCGTGAGCGGCGCCCGTATCAGCGGTATGCCGGCCTATGAGGCGATGTGCCAGGCGGCTGAAAAGGATTCCAACGCGTTCTGGGCCCAGCTCGCCCGTGACAACCTGGTCTGGAACAAGCCTTTCACCCGCACGCTGGACGAGTCCAACGCCCCCTTCTACAAGTGGTTCGAAGACGGCGAACTCAACGCCTCGGCCAACTGCCTGGACAGGCACATGGGCACGCCGGTCGAAAACAAGACCGCCATCATTTTTGAAGCCGACGACGGCGCGGTGACCCAGGTCACCTACAAGGACCTGCTGGCGCGCGTGAGCCAGTTCGCCAATGCGCTCAAGGCCCAGGGCATCCAAAAGGGTGACCGGGTCGTCATCTACATGCCCATGACCATCGAGGGCGTGGTGGCCATGCAGGCCTGCGCGCGGATTGGTGCTACTCACTCGGTGGTGTTCGGCGGCTTCTCGGCCAAGGCCCTGCAAGAGCGGATCATCGACGCCGGTGCGGTGGCCGTCATCACCGCCAACTGCCAAATGCGCGGCGGCAAGGAGCTGCCCCTCAAGACCATCGTCGACGAGGCCATCGGCTACGGCGGCTGCGACACGCTAAAAACCGTTCTTGTCTACAACCGCACCAAGACCCCGGTCAATATGGTGGCGGGTCGTGACAAGACGTTTGAAGAAGCGCTCGCCGGCCAATCCACCACCTGCGCACCGGTGCCGGTGGGCGCCGAGCACCCGCTCTTCATCCTCTACACCTCAGGTTCAACCGGCAAGCCCAAGGGCGTGCAGCACGCCACTGGCGGCTACCTGCTGTGGGCGAACCTCACCATGCAGTGGACGTTCGACATCCGGCCGAGCGACATCTTCTGGTGCACCGCCGACATCGGTTGGATCACCGGCCATACCTATATTGCCTACGGTCCCCTGGCCGCTGGCGCGACCCAGGTGGTGTTCGAGGGCGTGCCCACCTTCCCCAACGCCGGACGCTTCTGGCAGATGATCGAAGCCCACAAGGTCACGATCTTCTACACCGCGCCGACCGCGATCCGCTCTTTGATCAAGGCGGCTGATTCCGACGAAAAGGTGCACCCGAAAAACTGGGACCTCAGCACCTTGCGCATCCTGGGTAGCGTGGGTGAGCCGATCAACCCCGAAGCCTGGATGTGGTACCACCGCAATATCGGCGGCGAGCGTTGCCCCATCGTCGACACCTTCTGGCAGACCGAGACCGGCGGCCACATGATCACCCCGCTGCCGGGCGCCACGCCCCTGGTGCCGGGCTCCTGCACGCTGCCGCTGCCGGGCATCACCACCGCCATCGTCGATGAAGCGGGCAACGACATGCCCAATGGGTCTGGCGGCATTCTGGTGGTCAAGCGTCCCTGGCCGTCGATGATTCGCACCATCTGGAACGACCCCGAGCGTTTCAAGAAAAGCTACTTCCCCGAGGAGCTCAAGGGCTACTACCTCGCGGGCGACGGCGCGGTGCGCAGCGCCGACCGCGGCTACTTCCGCATCACCGGCCGCATCGATGATGTGCTCAACGTCTCTGGACACCGCATGGGGACGATGGAGATCGAATCGGCCTTGGTGGCCAAGACCGACTTGGTCGCTGAGGCCGCCGTGGTGGGTCGTCCCGACGACCTGACCGGCGAGGCCATCTGCGCCTTCGTGGTCTTGAAGCGCAGCCGCCCGGTGGGCGAAGAGGCCAAGCAGATCGCCAACGAGCTGCGCAACTGGGTCGCCAAGGAAATCGGCCCGATCGCCAAGCCCAAGGACATCCGCTTCGGCGACAACCTGCCCAAGACCCGCTCGGGCAAGATCATGCGTCGCTTGCTGCGGTCGATTGCCAAGGGCGAGGCGATCACGCAGGACACGTCGACGCTCGAGAATCCGGCCATCTTGGACCAACTGGCCGAAAAGCTCTGAGGAACAGACCGACAGAAGGCTCGGACCCATTGGAAGACCCGCCGCGAGGCGGGTTTTTCATTCCCGGGCTTCCTTTGGGGCTTGCGCTGGCGCCAGCCGGGGCTGTCGGATAATGCTGGCTCCAAATTCGCGACCCCTTCGGACGACACCATGCCCACCTACCGTTCCAAGACCTCCACCGCCGGCCGCAACATGGCGGGTGCCCGCGCCTTGTGGCGTGCCACTGGCATGAAAGACGATGACTTCTCCAAGCCGATCGTCGCGGTGGTCAACTCCTTTACCCAGTTCGTGCCGGGTCATGTGCACCTAAAGGACCTGGGGCAGCTGGTGGCCCGCGAGATTGAGGCCGCCGGCGGCGTGGCCAAGGAGTTCAACACCATCGCCATCGACGACGGCATCGCGATGGGCCACGACGGCATGCTGTACTCGCTCCCCAGCCGTGAAATCATTGCGGACTCGGTGGAGTACATGGTCAACGGCCACTGCGCCGACGCCATGGTGTGCATCTCCAACTGCGACAAGATCACCCCCGGCATGCTCATGGCCGCCATGCGGCTGAACATCCCGGTGGTCTTCGTGTCGGGCGGCCCGATGGAAGC
>CANFQF010000182.1 GCA_947449025.1 Comamonadaceae bacterium | reverse complement strand
GGTTCACGCAGATCGAGAAAGGCATTGAGCTTGCCCAGGCCGGTGTCGAGGTCGAACATGCCCGAGTCGGGCAGATCGGCGCGCGACAGGCGCATCACCTGCGCGCCCTGTTCGGCCAGTGCCCGCCCACAGGTCGGGCCGGCGAGCACGCGGGTCAAATCAAGGACGCGAACGCCCGCCAGCGGCCGGTCTGCCGCTGCCAGCGGCCGGGGCGGCGCGTCGCCAATGCGTGTGATCTCCAGCATCGGCTCGATGCGAACGGCCTGGGCCTGCGCGAGGGCCAGCCACTCCTCGCGACTGCGCACAAAGGCACCGCAGCCACCCGTTTCGTGAATACGGGTCTCGAGTTCCACGCCGTTCCACCGGGCTGTCTCGCGCGCCACCTCCTCCGCGGTGCTGCTGTCTGCGGGCAGGCCCAGCACGCCCAGATTGCGCGCGCGCAAATTGGCGAAGTTCGAATGCATGAAGATCCAGCGACCACCTTGCACCGGATAAAAGCCGGTGATCTTGTCGGTCGGACGCGGCGGCTTGGCATGGTCGATCCGCAGGTATTGGTTGCTGCGCATCGCGGCGGCAGCCATGTCCGCATCGATATGCAGCCGCTGGGGCGCCCCGCCACGCAAGGTGTGCAGGTGGGCGGCCGCCAGGGCAGAGGCCGCAATCGAGCACGCGCCCGCCTGAGCCACGCGCAATCGGGTCGGAAACACCGGGTCGGCGCCGCGCACCTCGGCCTGACTGGCGGAGGCCGCCGGCAAGCCCGCGCAAGAGAGCAAGTCTTCGATCAGGCGGTTGGAGTCAGGGGTAGAGGCGGAGGCAGACGTCATCGCGGGCAGCTCGTTTCAGGGGAAGGCACAGCGCCGATTCTTCCTGAAAGTCGGCGTGGGCCCGCGCGTTTCCCAAAAGATGGAACGTTTTCGCGAGGGCTCGCGATCCGTTTTGACCATTGCTCATTAGAGTGACTCCTCATCCCAGAAGCTGGAGGCCACCATGCCCGTCATCCTCACCCGCCGCGACACCTTGCGCAGTGCTGCCGCCCTCGCATCCACCCTCGTCCTGCCCGGTCTGGCTGGCGCGCAAAGCGCGCGCTTTCCCAACAAGTCATGGCGGGTGCTGGTGCCCTATGCGGCCGGTGGCACGGTGGACTTCGTGTCACGACTGGTAACCCAGAAAATGGGCAATGCTTGGGGGCAAACCGCTGTGGTGGAGAACCGCCCAGGCGGCGCCACCAATATTGCCGCTGAAGCGGTGGCACGGTCAGCGCCCGATGGCTACACGCTGTTCGCGGCCAGCCGCGCCAACGCGATCAACGCGGCGCTGCCCAAGAAGCAGCCGGTCGACATCCGGCGCGACCTGCTGCCGATCGCCTTGCTGGCGGAGGTGCCCAATGTGCTGGTGATCAACCCGCAAGTGCCGGCCAAGACGGTGGCCGAGTTCATTGCGCTGGCCAAGTCCAAGCCCGGTGCCTTCAGCTACGCCTCGGCCGGCACCGGCGGCAGCACGCACATTGCGGGGGAGTTGTTCAACAGCATGGCCGGCGTCGACATTTTTCATGTCCCCTACAAGGGCGGAAGCCAGGCGGCGGTGGACGTGATCTCCGGCCAGGTGACGATGTACTTCGGCACCATGCCCAGCGTGATGCCGCATGTGAAGACGGGCAAGCTGCGCGCCCTGGCCGTCACCAGCGAAAAGCGCTCGGACGTCGATCCGTCGATTCCCACATTGTCGGAGTCCGGCCTGGCCGGCTTTCGCGAAACCTCCTGGATCGGGCTGATGGCGCCAGCCGCCACGCCTGCCGATGTCGTGGCCCTGCTGCACCAGTCCGTGCAGACGGCGCTCGCCGATCCGGACCTGAAGGCCCAGATGGTGGCCCAGGGCGCCAACACCCTGCCCGGCAGCCGCGCGGACTTCATCAACTTCCTCGAGCGCGACATCGCCTCGACGGCGCGCATCGTGGAAAAAGCCAAGATCACCGTGGAGTGATCTGGCCGCAGTCCCCAGCGACTTCGGGAGAGGCCGCACCTCCCCTGCGGCAACTCAGAACTGCAGGTTCACTCAGCTCGCCTTGATGCCCGCCTTTTCAATGACGGGCGTCCACTTCGCGATCTCGTTGGCCAGGTAAGCCTGCAACTCCTCGGGGCTCGTGGGTGCAGGCTCACCGCCGTCCGTGCGAATGGCTTCCATGACGCTCGGGGTACGCAGTGAGGCCAGGACGGCCCCGTGCAGTTTGGTGACCACCGCCTTTGGCGTACGGGCGGGCGCAAACACGCCGTACCAGGAGGCCGATTCGTAACCAGGGACGCCGGCCTCGGCCAGGGTCGGAATTTGCGGCAGGGTGCGCATACGACGCGCAGAGGATGCGGCCAGCCCGGTGACGGCGCGCATCTCGATCAGCGGCGTGGCCGCTGGCGAGGTGGCAAACAGCAGGTCGATCTGACCACCGCGCAAATCCGTGAGCGCCGGCCCGGACCCTTTGTAGGGAATATGCGTGAGCTTGACGCCCGCGAGCATTTGCATCAATTCACCAGCCAAATGACCGCCGCTGCCAATGCCGGGCGAGCCGTAGGTCAGCACACCGGGCTTGACCTTGGCTAACTCGAGCAATTCGCCCAGGGTGCGCACCTTGAGAGAGGGGCCCGCTACCAGCACATAGGGCACGCTGCTCAGAAGAGAGATCGGCTGCAGATCCTTTTGCACATCGTATTTGAGGTCGCGACGCAGGCCGACGTTGATCGCCATCGAAGGCGTGCCCGTGAGCAAGGTGTAGCCGTCGGGCGCGGCACGCACCACCGTCGAAGTAGCGATGGTGGTGCCACCACCGGCGATGTTGTCGACCACCACCGATGCGCCGAGCTGGCGTGTCATCTCCTGCGCCACGAGGCGCGAGACGATGTCGGTGCCACCGCCGGGCGCCAGCGGCACGATCAGCCGAACGGGCTTGCTCGGGTAGGCGTCCTGGGCCTGCGCCCAGGGGGTGGCTCCGCCCGCCACCGTAGCGGCCAGGGTGCCCAGGACATGACGTCTTTGCATGCTGTCTCCTTAAATCATTTATTGCGACGCACTGCGCCGCGGCAGTCAATGCGGCTTTGCGTTCGGCGTGAGCAAGCGGATCGGCGCACCATCCAGATAGGCTACCAAGTTCTCGGCCGTGTCCTCGTAGAAGGGCCGCAGAAGTTCGCCAACGGTGTAGCCCAGATGCGGGGTGAGCGCCACGTTGTCCAGGGAGCGCAGCGCATCGTCGGCCGGCAGGGGCTCGACGTCATAGGTGTCCAAACCTGCTCCGGCAATGCGACGCTCGCGCAGGGCGCGAATGAGCGCGGCGCGGTCGATCAGGGGGCCGCGCGAGGTGTTGATGATGTAGGCGCTCGGCTTCATGGCGGCGATCTCGGCCTCCCCCACGATGTGAAGGCTGCGCTCGGAGAGCACCTGGTGCAGGCTCACAAAATCGCTCTGCGCAAACAGGGTGTGCTTGTCGACCCGCTCGCAACCGGCTTCGCGCGCAGCCTCCTCGGTGAGGTTCTGGCTCCAGGCGATGACTCGCATGCCAAAGGCCTTGCCGACCGGCACCATGAGCCGCCCCAGCCGCCCCAGACCCAGCAAGCCCAGCGTGCGTCCGCCCAGCGAAATGCCGTAACTGGTCTGCCAGCGGCCGGAGCGCATGTTGTCAAATTCGCGTGGCAGATTGCGCGCCAGCGCGAGGATCAGGCCCCAGGACAGCTCCGCGGTGGCGCCCAAGCCATCGCCACGACGCAGGGTGTGCGACACCACAATGCCTCGATCCAGCGCGGCCTGCAGCCCCAGCGTGCGGTTTTGCACGCCGGTGATGCCGATGAACTTCAGCTTCGGCAGCCGCGCGATCAGCGTCGCCGGAAACGCCATGCGTTCGCGCAGCAGACACACGCCGTCGAAGTCGGCCAGCGCCGCAACCGCCTCTTCTTCCTCCAGGTGCCGGTTAAACACCACCAGGTCGCAGCGCGCGCGCGCGGGCTCCCAGTCCGCCATGGTCATCGCAATGCCCTGGTAGTCGTCCAGGATCGCGATGCGAGGTTTCCCGCGCGTCATGCGGGTGCCCCACCGGCCAGCCGGAACCGCGGCAGCGTGATCTCGGGCGTGACGGCGTCGAAGACCACCTCCAGCGCGTCGCCCACCTTGACCGCGTTGTTGGGCACGCCGACGACGTTGCTGTAAAGACGCGGGCCCTCCTCCAGTTGAACCAGGGCGACGTTGTAGGGAACGTCCTGCGCAAAGGCCTTGTTATAGACCTGGTGGAACACGATGTACGAGAACACTGTGCCCCGGCCGCTCAAGGTCTGCCAGTGATATTTCTCGGACAGGCAGCGCGGGCAGATGTGGTTGATCGGAAAGCGGATGTGGCCGCAGCCGTCACATTGCTGCATCGACAGGCGCTTGTCGCGGCACGCGTCCCAGAAGGGCCGGTTGTCGTCGGTGAGCGTGGGCAGGGGCTTGGTGTATTCAGCAGTCGTAGTCATTTGTCTCAACCCTTTTTCAGGATGGTGGCATTGGCGCAATTGAGCGCCTGGCCCCGACCGGTCACGAGGCAGACTTCGGCGCCCTGCACCTGGCGCTCGCCGCACTGCCCCCGCATCTGGCGCACGCCTTCCACGAGGTGCAGCCAGCCTTCCATATACGACTCGGACAGGTTGCCCCCCGCGGTGTTGATCGGCAACTCCCCCCCGAGCTGGATGCGGCCTCCCTCGACGAAGGAGCCCGCCTCGCCGACCTTGCAAAAGCCGGCGTGCTCGAACCACACCAGCACGCTGCTGGTGAAGTTGTCATAGAGCTGGGCCACATCGATGTCGCGCGGGCCGACACCCGCCATGGCGTAGGCATCGGCGACCGCCATTTTCTGGTGCGGCACATACCACCAGTCTTCGCGCTCCATGTTCTCGGTGGTGTAGGCCTGGCCCATGCCGGCGATGGTGACGAGCGGCTGGCGCAGGTCCTTGGCCCGCTCGGCGCTGGTGACGATCACGCACACCGCGCCGTCCGAGATCAGGCAGCAATCGAGCAGGTGCAGCGGCTCGACGATGAAGCGCGAGGCCTGGTGGTCCTCGATCGTGATCGGGGTGCGCATGACTGCCTCGGGGTTCATCGAGGCATGGCGCCGGCAGGCCACTGCAATCTCGCCGAGCTGGCGGCTGGTCGTTCCGTAGAGCGCCATATGGCGCGAGGCGGTGATGGCGCTGTTGGCGGCCGCCGCCATAAAGCCCCAGATGCCCCATGAATCGCCCCAACCCGAAGCGCGGTTGAACTTGTTGCCGCCAGTCGCCGCGGTGTCGCCGAAGACACAGGCCACATAGTTGGCAAATCCGCAATGCACCGCCATGGCCGCCTCGTGGAGCAAGGCGCCGGCCGTGCCGCCGCCCATGTTCTTGCTGCCGGTGTAGCGCGGGTTGATGCCCACCGCCTCACCAAAGCGCAGGTAGTTGAGCGCGCCTTCGGGCGAGGTCGTACCGGGCATGGTCAGGATGCCGTCGATCTGCTCTTTCTTCAGGCCGCAGTCGTCGAGCGCGCGCTTGAAGGCGGTGGTGGCCAGGGTGATGGGCGTGGCGCCGGGGAACTTGCCCTGCGGGCTGGCGCCGACACCTGCGACGGCGATCTTGTCTCTCATGGGATGCATAGGGCTCTCGAAGGCGATGATGAAAAGAAATGAGGCGGGCTCAGCGGCCCTTGAACTGGGGCGGACGCTTCTCGGCAAAGGCCTTGCGGCCCTCGAGCCGGTCTTCGCTTTGATACAGCAGGCCAAAGGCGTTGCGCTCGGCGTCCATGGCGGTGTCCATGGGCATGTCCTGGCCCTGGACCACCATGCGCTTGACCGCCCGCACCGACAGCGGTGCGTTGGCGGCGATTCGCGCCGCGATATCGGCCGCGGCCTGCGCCAGGTCGGCCGGCTCGCAGACCCGACTGACAAGACCGATGCGATGGGCCTCGGCCGCATCGACACGGTCGCCCGTGAGCAGCATCAGCATCGCATCGGAGCGGCCGACAAAGCGCGGAAGCCGGACGGTGCCGCCCGCGCCCGGCATGCTGCCCACGCGCACCTCCGACAGCGCGAACTGCGCGGTGTTGGAGCAAATCCGGATGTCACAGGCCAGGGCAAGCTCCAAGCCGCCACCCATGCAATAGCCGTTCACGGCGGCAATCATCGGCTTGTCGGTGCGCAAGTTGGCAATCAGCGAGCCCGAGCCCGGCACGTCGCCGTAGATCTGCTGTGCGGGCGTCTCCGGTGGTGGCGGGGTCTTCTTCAGATCCGAGCCGGTACAAAAGGCGCGATCGCCGGCCCCGATCACAACCGCCACGCGGATGGACGGATCGGTGCGAATGCGGTCCCAGGCGGCGAAGAGCGCCAGGCGCATCTCCGGGTCCACCGAGTTCATCGCCTCCGGGCGGTTCAGGACCACGGTCGCCACATAGTCTTTGACGGTGAATTCAACGCTGGCCATCAGGCACTCCCCTTCTTGCAATGGTGTGTGGTTATCAGGTCAGCGCGCCATCGGCCGCGAGTGCCGCGATGTCCTCCGGAGACAGCCCCAGCAGCTCGCGGCAGACCTCCTGCGTATGCTGGCCCAGCAAGGGCGCGGGT
>CANFQF010000181.1 GCA_947449025.1 Comamonadaceae bacterium | reverse complement strand
GCCACCTGCTGGATGAACGCCGCCTTCTTGGCCACTGTGTCCACGCAGTCCACCGCCAGCCCCGGGCAGCAGATGGCCAGGACCACACCGGGCAGGCCGGCGCCCGAACCCACATCCAGGATCCGCAACAATCTGGCGTCAGGCGCCAACGCGGAGGCGCCGGCGGCATCACCTGAAGCGATACCCAGTTGCCGGCAAAGAGGGGCCACCACAGCCAAGCTGTCCATCAGGTGGTGGCTGAACATCTCCTCCGGGCGGCGCAAGGCCGTGAGGTTGTAGACCTGGTTCCACTTCTGGATCAGGCCCAGGTAGGCCAGCAGCTGGGTTTGTTGCCCCGCGCCCAACGCCAACCCCAGTCGATCCAGCCCCTGCGCCAAGGCAAGGGCCATGCCCCCGTTCACGCTCCCCGGGGCGCCGATCGCGGCGGCGACGACGGGCGCCGGCCGTTGGCCACTCACGCCGCCTCCCGGACCTCGGCCGCCGCGCCGTCGAAGCCACGGTAACGGCCCCGCTTGAGGTGAACCAGCAGCAGGGAAATGGCCGCCGGCGTCACCCCGGAGATGCGGGAGGCCTGGCCCAGCGTCTCAGGTCGGTGCTTGGCCAGCTTTTGGCGAACCTCAATGCTCAAGGCGGCCACCTGCTGGTAGTCCAGCTCGTCCGGCAGGCGAAGGCCCTCGTAATAACCCGCCCGCTGGACCTCGTCCTTTTGCCGCTCGATGTAGCCGGCGTACTTGGCGCCAATCTCGATCTGCTCGACCACGGGCTGGTAGAGCTCGCCCAGCGTTTCACGTGAAACCGACGGGCTGGTAAACCGGGCGCCGTCCATGCCAACCAGTGTTTCGTAAGCCACGCCCGGCCGGCGCAGGAGGTCGCCCAGGTTGTATTCGTGCTCGATCGCCTTTCCGAGCACCCGCTCAGACTCTGCCGCTGGCAGGTTCCGGGGGTTGACCCAGGTGGCCTTGAGTCGCTCGGTTTCACGTGAAACCGCGTCGCGCTTGCGGCTGAAAACATCCCAGCGGGCATCGTCCACCAGGCCCAGCCGGCGGCCGGCTTCGGTCAGGCGCATGTCGGCGTTATCCTCGCGCAGCTGCAGCCGGAACTCGGCGCGGCTGGTGAACATGCGGTAGGGCTCGGTCACGCCCTTGGTGATGAGATCGTCCACCAGCACGCCCAGGTAAGCCTCATCGCGGGCCGGCAACCAGGGCGCCTCCCCCTTCACCTGCAAGGCGGCGTTGAGTCCGGCAAACAGGCCCTGGGCCGCCGCCTCCTCATAACCGGTGGTGCCGTTGATCTGTCCGGCGAAGAACAGGCCTTGGATGGACCGGCTCTCAAAGCTGCTCTTGAGCCCGCGCGGGTCGAAGTAGTCGTACTCGATCGCGTAGCCGGGCCGCAGGATGTGGGCGTTCTCCAGGCCCCTGATCGAGCGGACCAGCGCGTACTGGATGTCAAACGGCAGGCTGGTCGAGATCCCGTTGGGGTAAATCTCGTGGGTAGTCAGGCCCTCGGGCTCGAGGAAGATCTGATGGCTGTCCTTGCCCGCGAAGCGGTTGATCTTGTCCTCGACGCTGGGGCAGTAGCGCGGCCCCACACCCTCGATCTTGCCGGTGAACATGGGGCTGCGGTCGAATCCTGAGCGGATGATCTCGTGGGTGCGCTCGTTCGTGTGGGTGATCCAGCAGGGCACCTGGCGCGGGTGCATATCGGCCCGCCCCATGAAACTGAACACGGGCATCGGGTCCAGGTCACCGGGCTGAGCCTCGCACTTGGAAAAGTCGATCGTCCGGCCGTCGAGTCGCGGCGGGGTGCCTGTCTTGAGACGGCCCTGCGGGAGCTTGAGCTCCTTGAGCCGCGCCGACAGGCTGACCGCCGGCGGGTCGCCCGCCCGGCCAGCGGCGTAGTTGTCCAGGCCCACGTGGATCTTGCCGTCCAAGAAAGTGCCGGCGGTAAGTACCACCGCCCTCCCCCGAAATCGGATGCCGACCTGGGTCACGGCGCCGACCACCCGGTCGCCTTCGACCATGAGGTCGTCGACCGCTTGCTGGAACAGGGTCAGGTGAGGCTGGTTTTCCAGCATCCGGCGGATGGCTGCCTTGTAAAGGATGCGATCGGCCTGGGCCCGGGTGGCGCGTACCGCCGGACCCTTGGAGCCGTTGAGGATACGGAACTGAATACCCCCCTCGTCCGTGGCGAGCGCCATCGCTCCGCCGAGCGCGTCGACCTCCTTGACCAGATGGCCCTTGCCGATGCCGCCGATCGACGGGTTGCAGGACATCTGACCCAGGGTCTCGATGTTATGGGAGAGCAGCAGGGTCTCGCAGCCCATGCGGGCCGCGGCCAGCGCGGCCTCGGTGCCGGCATGGCCGCCACCGACGACGATGACGTCGAATTCCTGGGGATACAGCATAGGAGACTCCGTCAATTGTCCAAAAGGGTGGCCTTCAGGCCGACGGCGAGCGCGCCCTGGTACTGGCGCTGGTCCGCAGTGATGAAATGGTCGACGCCCGCCGCCACGGCCGCGGCTATATGCAGAGCATCGCCGGCGCGCAGGGAGCTCGCCTCCAACGCGCGAATGGCGGCCCGCTCCATCACCGTGGTCCAGGGCACGACGTCGAAGGCATCGAAGTTGCGCTCGACCTCGTCGCAAGTGGTTCGATACGCCTCGTCGGTGGTACGGGTTTCCCGACGCACGCGGTTCAGCGCCGAATAGAGCTCCACGCGGCAATGCGGCGCGGTCACGACAGGGCGAGCGCGAGCAAACCACACCAGCATGGCCTCTCGGCCAGGCTCAGGAAGGTAGCGCTTAAGAAGCGCCGATGTGTCAAAAAGAATTCGCATGGCCTCACCAGGGCGCATCGTGGCGATCGTCGATGAGCTTTCGGACTGCCGAATAGCCGTCGGGCAAGGGCATCACCGGCTCGAAAGGCTGGAGGTAGCTGGGAGGTTCTGCATCCTCGACCCGCAGGGGTACCAGTTCGGCCACCGGCTTGCCGCGCCGGAGGATGCGCACGGTCTCGCCCTTCTCGACCAGGTCGAGCATCTCGGAGACATGGGCACGGAAGTCGCTCAGAGAAAGGGTTTGCATTTGTACAGATCGGCGTTTGTGTACATTGTAGCGGCATGTTCTTGCTTGGGAAGCGACCGGGAGAGCGGGCGATCGAGGCGCGCTACCATCACTCCGCATCGATCGCGCCACTGCGCGCCCGCTGGCCTCCACCCGTCCATTCCCACTCCATCAGGAACCCCACAGTGAAGCTGTACTACTCCCCTGGCGCCTGCTCCCTCTCCCCACACATCGTGCTGCGCGAGTCCGGCCTGGCCTTCGAGCCGGTGCTGGCCAGCACCAAGACACACCAGTTACCCGACGGCACGGACTTCTACACCATCAACCCCCTGGGCTATGTTCCGGTGCTAGAGCTCGCAGACGGCAGCCGCCTGCGCGAGGGCCCGGCGATCGTGCAGTACATCGCCGACCAGGTCCCCGAAAAAAAGCTGGCGCCGCCCAACGGCACCCTGCCCCGCTACCACCTGCAGGAGTGGCTGACCTTCATCGGCACCGAGCTGCACAAGGGCTTCTCACCGCTGTTCAACCCGTCCCTGGCCGATGACGTCAAGCAGATATTCCGCACGCGCCTCACTGGCCGTTTCCAGTGGGTCGACGGCGAGCTGGCCAAGTCCCCCTACCTCATGGGCGAAGAGTTCTGCGTCGCTGATGCCTACCTCTTCACCGTGAGCCGCTGGGCCGCCGTGGTCAAAGTCGACATCACCGGCATGACCCACCTGGCGGCCTTCCGGGCGCGCATGGCCGCCCGGCCTGCGGTGCAGGCGGCGATCAAGGCCGAAGGGCTGCCGGGCTGATCAGGCGCGAGCGCGCTGGCGCAGCGCGATGAGCGCGCCCAGCCAGAGCGCACAGGCCGAGAAGGCCAGGCCCCGGGTCAGGCCGCCAGGACCGTCGGCAATCCAGCCCACCACCGAGGGGCCGACGATCTGCCCCAGCGCAAACACGGTGGTAAAGGCGCTGATGCCTGCCGCCCATTGCGAAGGCGGCAGGTTGTGGCGCACCAGGGCCGTGGTCGATGCGACCACTGACAGAAAAATGCCTCCGAACATCAAGCCGGAAACCATCAGCATCGGGAAGTACCCGCTCACGACCGGAATGAAGATGGCCAGGCCCAGCAGGCCATTGAGCAGGGCCTGGGGCTGGCCGCCACGGTAACGATCCAGGAGGCCCGCCCAGATGCGGGAGGAGGCCACCACCGCCACACCGAGCAAGGCGTAGAAGGCCGTGATGCGGCCGGCAGCCACCCCCTGCTCGCGTAGCAAAGCGACCACGAAGGTCATGTAGCCGATATAGCCCACGCCGAACATCGCATAGCCGGCCAGCCCCGGCGCGAAATCGCGCCAGCGGAACACGGCCACCGCATCAGCCGCCGAGGGCGCAGGCGCCTGAATCTGACGCAGCACGCGCGCCGGCCACGCCAGCAGCGCCGAAGCCAACGCGCAGGCGAGGGCCAAGACCCACCAGGCCCAGGCCCAGCCATGCGACACCTGCGCAGCCGCGTCCAGAAGGGGCGGAACCAGCAGTGCCGACAGCACAATGCCCAGACCTGTGCCGCCGTAGTACACCCCGAGCAGGAGCCCGTTGCGCGATGGCATCTGCGCACCCAGGCGCGCGGCCAGCAAGCCGCCGGCAATGAACAGCAGGGCACTGGCCATGCCAGCCAGCAGGCGCTGCAGCAAGAGCGGCGCCGCATCGGTGAAAAAACCGGTCAGGCCCATGAACAGGCTGGCCAGCCAGGTGCCCAAGAGAAGAACGCCCGCGCCATCGAGCCGGCGCAGCAGCCACGGGGTGAGGAGAGCCCCCAGAAAATAGCCCAGCGCGTTGGCGGTGTTCATCGCACCAGCCAGGGTGTAGCTCCATTGCAAATCGGCCCGCATCGGTGGCAGCAGCAGGCCGTAGGCAAAGCGGGTCACGCCCAGAGAGACCGCCGCGCCAAGCGACAGGGCCAACGCAAGGACAAACAACCGACCAAAGGAGAGGGTCAGGCCAGGATCAGAGGCCGCGAAAGGGGATGGGGAAGCCGCAGACATGCCTTCCCATTGTCGGGGATAGCCCTCGGTCCACGGGGCACGGCCGCTCTTAGGTCGGTGGCCGCCAGCGACGCAGCATCAGCGCGTTGCTCATCACGCTCACACTGGACAGGGCCATGGCCGCGCCGGCCACAACCGGGTTGAGGTAGCCCAGCGCTGCCAGCGGTATGCCGGCGACGTTGTAGGCAAAGGCCCAGAACAGGTTCTGCCGAATCTTGCGCACCGTCCGGTCCGAGATCGACAAGGCCCCAGCCACCAGCCGCAGGTCACCGCGCATCAGCGTGATGCCGGCCGCGTGCATGGCCACGTCGGTCCCCGTGGCCATGGCCAGACCCACGTCGGCAGCGGCCAGAGCAGGAGCGTCATTGACGCCATCACCCACCATGGCCACCACGCGCCGGTGGCCGTTTTCGCCCTCTTGCAGCAGCGCCACCTGGGCCGCCTTGTCCCCTGGCAAGACCTCGGCGCGCACCTCGTCCTCGTGCAGCCCCAGGCGGGCGCCCATCGCGAGCGCCGCGGCGCGGTTGTCGCCGGAAATCATCACCAGCCGCAAGCCACGCGCACGCAACTGTGCCAAGGTATCGAGGGCTTCGGGCTTGGGCTCGTCGGCGAAGACCATCAGCGCGCGGACGATGAGGCGCTCGGTCACTCGTTCGGTCAGGACCGACAAGGTGGCGCCCTCTTCACCCCAGCGCGCCAGGGGCTCGGTCAGGCCGGACAGGTCGACACCCAGGTCGGTCATCCAGCGCAGGCTACCGATCAGGAAGCTGCGCCCACCCACTTCACCCTCCACGCCCAGGCCGGCCACCGCCCGCACCGCATCTGGCGCGGGCACAAGCAGGCTGTGCGCCTGGGCCGCCATCACCACCGCCCGCGCCAGCGGATGCTCGCTGCCGCCTTGCAGACCAGCGGCCATCGCCAGTGCATCGGCCTCGGCAACGGCGGGGTCGACGCCGGCGCGCGTCGCGGCGACGAAGGCGACAAGCCGCGGCCGACCGAGGGTGAGCGTGCCGGTCTTGTCAAAAGCGACCGTATCCACGCGATGCGCCTGCTCCAAGGCCTGCGCGTCCTTGATCAGGATGCCGTGGCGAGCCGCCACTCCGGTGCCGGCCATGATGGCCGCCGGGGTCGCCAGGCCCAGCGCACAAGGGCAGGCGATCACCAGAACCGCCACCGCGCGGATCAAGGCTATCTCCACGCCGGATCCGGCGAGCAACCAGCCGATCAGAGTGATGAGCGCCAGGCCCATGACCACCGGCACAAAGACCGCACTGACCTGGTCGACCAGCCGCTGGATCGGCGCCTTGGCGGCCTGCGCGTCTTCCACCAGTCGGATGATGCGGGCCAGCACCGACTCGCTGCCTACGGCGGTGGCGCGCATGACGATGCGGCCCTCGGCATTGATGCTGCCGCCTGTCACCCGCGCGCCCACGCCCTTGGTGACCGGCAGCGGCTCGCCAGTGAGCATGGATTCGTCGACATGGGTCGCGCCCTCCTCGACCACGCCATCCGCCGGTAAACGCTCGCCAGGGCGCACCACCAGG
>CANFQF010000180.1 GCA_947449025.1 Comamonadaceae bacterium | reverse complement strand
GCCCACACCCAGGGCAGCGGCAGCGATCACCAGCCCGGTCAGACCGCCGGCGAGCAGGCGAGCGGTCCAGGTTCTGAGCCCGATCCTGCGCCAGACCGCCGCGCCGCGCGTCTCGGGCGCATTGGCAAGGGAAGGCGCAGAAGCAGAAGCAGAAGCAGAAGCAGCGGACGCTTGGCCCACGTCCGGCGATTCGTTCAATGCGCCGGGCGGGCGGGAGGGACCGGAGGGGGTGTTCATCGCGTCATCGCCCCTGCCGGCAGGATGGCGCTGCCGCAGGCCACGGTTGCCGGCTGCGGCAGGCGCGCCACCGGGTGCGTGTCGGCCGGCAGCGGCTGCGCCGCCAGCCAGCTGGCCACCGCGTTCAGATCGTCGGGCGTGAGCGTGCGCGCCACCTGCGCCATGCAATCCGGCGCATGGGCGCGGCGCTGGCCGCTGCGCCAGGCACCCAGCTGGCCATTCAGGTAGTCACGCGGCAGGCCCAGCAGGCCCGGCGTGTTGGGTTGCACGCCGGTCAGACGCGGACCATGGCAGGCGACGCAGGCCGGAAGCTGGTGGCTCGGGTCACCCTGCAGCGCCAGCAGACGCCCGCGCTCAAGGACGGCAGGCGTGGCCGTCACCCGGGCCGGTGGCGGGTAGGGCAGGTCCAGGCTGGCGAAGTGCCCGGCGATTTCGAAGAGGTAGGTGTCGGACAAGGGCTCGAGCAGCCGCGTCATCAGTCCGTAGTGGCGGCGACCTTCGCGAAAATGCAGCAGCTGGTTGTACAGGTAGCCCGCTGGTTTGCCGGCGATGCGCGGGTAGTAACCGTCGGGAGCGGCGCGGCCCTCGGCGCCATGGCAGGCGCTGCAGGCCAGCGTCCGCTGGGCCAGGGTGTCTTCGAATTTAGCCGCGGCGCGGGCGGTCGAAGTGACTGCCGACAGCAGCAAGAGAAGGAGGAGGGCGGGCAGGCGCAGCATCGTCATCAGGTCCCGATCATGCCGGTTCAATTCGGGTCAACTCGGTTAATTTGGTAGTGCCAGCACGAGGTCGGTTTCCGGGCAGGCCACGCAGGGCAGGATCCAGCCTTCCGCCTTTTCCTCGGCCAGCAGGCCGGGCCATTCCACCTGGTAGCGGACACGACCTTCCAAGAGCCTGAGCATGCAGGTGCGGCAGGTGCCGTTGCGGCAGGAGCTGTCCAGCATCACACCCGCTCGCAAGGCCGACGCGAGCAACGCCACGCCGGCAGGGGCGTCGAAGGCGGGGGCTTCCTCATGCGTGTGTTTGCGGTCGTGTTCGCGTGGGTGTGTCTGCAACGAAGTATCTGCGCCGTGTCTGTCCCCGACCTGCGCTTGCATCTGCATCCTCACCTGCACCCGGTACACCACGCCTGCCGGCAGACCCGCTTCAGGCTCGGTCTCCATGGGGTCATGGGCAGGGGCTGGGGCAGGGACTGGGGCAGGCCGGGTCATCGCTCGATGATAAGCAGGCGCCGACACCCTGGCGCGGCGGTGGCGGACGCTGGGTTCGCGCCCCGGGGGGCATCCTGGGCGCCATGTCTACTCCTGCCTGGGCACTCATTGCATTCGCGGCCTTCTGCATCCCGGCGTCGGCAGCAGTGATGACCGTTTCCGAGCCAGACTTCGCCGGTGTGGCGGCCTCGACCGAGGTGCAGCAGCTGGCGCGCTGGGCCCTGGCCAGCGGCGACGCCGCCGGGCGCCATCTGGTGCTGGTGGACAAGCGCCTGGCCCATGTCTACGTGCTCGACGCGCGCGGGCGCCTGCTGGGGCACGCACCGGTGCTGCTGGGGCTGGCCCGCGGCGACGGCACTGTGCCGGGCATCGGCGAGCGTCCGCTGTCCGAAGTGCGGCCCGAGGAGCGGACGACGCCGGCAGGCCGCTTCATGCCAGAGCCAGGCCGCAACATGGAAGGCGAGGACGTGGTCTGGGTCGACTACGACGCGGCAGTTTCCATGCACCGGGTGCGGGCCCGGGTGAAGTCCGAGCGCCGATTGGAGCGTCTGGCGTCGTCAACGCCGGCGGACAACCGCATCTCCTACGGATGCATCAACCTGCCCGCCGCTTTCTACGAACAGGTCCTGGTGCCCGCAGTCCGGGCGAATGCGGTGGTCTATGTGTTGCCCGAGGTCCGGCCGCTGGCCGATGTCTTCCCCGGACTGCGTCCGACAGGAGCTGCTGGCGGACGCCGACAGGGTGCCCGGGCCCGGCCCCTAGGCTAACCCGCAGCCGGTTTGGTGCCGGCGTTTCTTGTTCCCTGTCCACCCCGCGTTTCGTTTCTTCAAGGAGTCTGCGAATGAATACATCCCCCCTTCTGCGAACCCTGCTCACCAGCCTGACCGGCCTGGCCCTCGCCAGTGCGGCGATGGCCCAGGGCAGCGGTGCCGGCACTGTCAACACGGCCCCATCGTCCGTCCCGAACGCTACGTCGCCCTACCAGGCGGAGCCTGCAGCCGGCAACGGTCCCGGCACCAGCACGGGCACATCGGGTGCGGGCAGCAACAGCCCCACCCCTGCGACGGGCAGCATGGGGGCTGGCGGCAACCCTGCCGCCGATCCCTATGGTGCAGGCGCCATGGACCAAGGCAATTCCGGCAGTAACTCGGCTACCACGCCAGGCTCGTCCAATAGCGACACCGGCGCGGGCAATATGGGCGCTGGCGGGACCCCAAGCGACTATTCGGCCACCGGCGATGCGGGCGCTGCCTCCTCCGCCAACCGGCGCATGCGGGCAGACCGCAACTGACCGCAACTGAGTCGGTCCCTGCGCCGGGGCACGTTGTTGCCCCGGCGTCTGGACTGTCACCGCTGTCTTGACGCGTCCGCCCTTTCACGTCCGCCCTTTCACATCCGTCCTATGAGCTCCTGCTGCCGCATGCCCCGTGCCGGGCAGGGGCGGGGCAAAGCTGTTATGGTCGCCCGAGTTCATCGGGCTGCGGAGGCCCTGAGAGAGTCCATGCGAATCGACCCACCGGCCCTGCAGGGGCTGGACTCCCGCCGTCTGCGGGCCATGCTGCGCGGCATCGAAAAAGAGAGCCTGCGTGTCACCCCCCAGGGCCTGCTGGCGGATACGCCTCACCCCTTGGTCCTGGGCGCGGCGCTCACCCACCCGCACATCACCACCGACTACAGCGAGGCCCAACTCGAGCTGATCACCGGTGTGCATGCCGACCCCGAGGCCTGCCTGCGTGAGTTGCAGGACATTCACCAGTTCACCTGCCAGGCGCTCGACGCCCAGGCCGGCGAGCTGCTTTGGCCCGCCAGCATGCCCGCCCGTCTGCCCGAGGAAGACCAAATTCCGATCGGCCACTACGGTCGGTCCAACGTCGGTCAGGCCAAGAGCGTGTACCGACTGGGTCTGGGCTGGCGCTATGGCCGGCGCATGCAGACCATTTCCGGCATCCACTACAACTGGTCGATGCCCGGCGTCGACAGCGCGCAGTACTTCGCCCTGATTCGTAACTTCCGCCGCCACGCCTTCTTGTTGCTGGTGCTGTTTGGTGCCTCGCCGGCGCTGGCCCGCGATTTCGTCGCTGGCCGCACGCACGGCCTGCAGGATCTATCGGAGAGCACCCTCTACCTGCCCCATGCCACCTCGCTGCGAATGGGGCCTCTGGGTTACCAGAGTGATGCGCAGGCTCGCCTGGCGGTGAGCTACAACGGGCTGGACGGCTATGCGGCCTCGCTGCACGGAGCGCTGACCCAGCCTTACCCTGCCTACGAAGCCATCGGCTTGCGGGGCGCGGATGGCAGTTGGCGGCAACTCGCGACCAGCTTGCTGCAGATCGAAAATGAGTTCTACGGCACCATCCGGCCCAAGCGCGGCATCTTTCCCGGTGAGCGGCCCCTGCACGCCCTGCGCGAGCGCGGCGTCGAGTACGTCGAGGTGCGGCTGATGGACCTCGACCCTTTCGAGCCGGTCGGTATCTCGGCGCAGACGATGCGCTTTTTGGACATCTTCCTGCTCTATTGCCTGCAGGCCGACAGTCCGCCCGACACGCCGCAGGAAATTGCCCGCATCGCGCGCAACCAGCAGCGGGTCGCCGGCCAGGGGCGAGAGCCGGGGCTGCTGCTGGAAGGCGCAGAGGGCCCGGTTCCTCTGGCCGAGTGGGCCAGCGCCTTGCTGGAGGCCCTCGAGCCGGTGGCACGCAGGCTCGACCAAGCCTTGGTCGATCCCGCACCGGCGGCAGGCGGGCATTCCAACAGCCAACCTCACCAAGCAGCGCTGGCGGGGGCAAAGCGGGCCCTGGCCGAGCCCGAACGCTTGCCCTCTGCGCGCGTCCTGGCGCGCATGGGGGCCGACCATGGCAACGATTTCATGGACTTCGGTCTGGCCCAGGCCAGGCAACAGCGCAGGGCGATTGCCGCGCTTCCCGCAGACGCGGTGCTGCGCACCCGCTTCCAGGCCCTGTCGGCCCAGTCCCTGCGCGAGCAGGCCCAGATCGAGGCCGCGGACACCCTGCCTTTCGAGGAGTACCGCCGCCAGTACACCGCGCCAGAGCGGCTGGGACTGGGCCGGCAGGCGATTGCCGACGGGATCACTGCGGCCTGATTCGCCTCGGCATTGATCACGCGGCTGAAATAGCCCCCGGTGTCGTCACGCTGCGGCCTGCAGCGGCAGCGATGCGCGGGCAGTACCCGCAAGGTACTGGGCATGCCCATTGCCCCAGGGCAGGTGAGGGCCACGCCCGATGTCCCTGGCGCAACAGGCCCAGGCGGTACGCTGCGCTACAGTCGCGCGGTCCCGAATCGCAACCCGGATCCTGTTCCGGTTCTCAAGGAGAAATCATGTCCCTGGACTTCAGTGGTCGCGTCGCTATCGTCACCGGCGCAGGGGGTGGCCTGGGCCGCCAGCATGCGCTGGCCCTGGCCGCGCGCGGCGCTAAGGTGGTGGTCAACGACCTGGGTGGTGCGCTCGATGGCACCGGCGGCTCGGCCAGCGCCGCGCAGAAGGTGGTCGATGAAATCCGCGCTGCCGGCGGCGAGGCGATCGCCAACGGCGCCTCGGTCACCGACTTCGAAGCGGTGCAAGCGATGGTGCAGCAGGCGATTACCACCTGGGGCCGGCTCGACATCCTGGTGAGCAACGCCGGTATCTTGCGTGACAAGACATTTGCCAAGATGGAACTGGCCGACTTTCGCGCGGTACTCGACGTGCACCTCATGGGCGCGGTGCACCTGTGCAAGGCTGCCTGGCCTCACATGGTGGCTCAGAAGTACGGACGCATCGTGCTGACCACCTCGTCGAGCGGCCTGTACGGCAATTTCGGTCAAAGCAACTACGGCGCTGCCAAGCTCGCCCTGGTCGGCCTCATGCAGACCTTGGCGCTCGAGGGCGCCAAGAGCGACATCCGTGTCAATTGCCTGGCACCGACGGCCACCACCCGCATGACCGAGCACCTGTTCCCGGCCGACATGCTGCAAGAGTTTGGCCCTGACGCGGTGGTGCCGGCGATGTTGGTCATGGCCCACCAGGAGTCGCCCACCCGTACCACGCTGTGCGCGGGTGCGGGGGCCTTTGAGTCGGCTCACATCACGATGACCCACGGCGCCTACATTGGCCGGGGCGCTGACGCCGACGAACGCCTGGCCACGCGTCTGTCCGAGGTGACCGACCGCAGCGGCGACCAGGTGCCGGGCTCGGGCAATGCCCAGGGCGAGAACGAGCTCAAGCTGGCGCGCGCGGCGCGCTGACCCGCGCCCGAAGGGCGCGTTACGAGTGACCCGCGCCCGAAGGGGCTCTACCAGTGACCCGCGCCCGAACCGGCGCTCCATGAAAAAGGCCCGTATCCGCGGGCCTTCGTTCTTTTACTTGCCCCAGGAGTCCTTGAGGCCCGTGGTCCGGTTGAATACCAGCCGCCCCGGTGCGTGGTCCTTGCGGTCGGCGACAAAGTAGCCGTGGCGTTCGAACTGAAACTTCTGGTCTGGCGCAGACTGCGCGAGCGAGGGTTCCACCCAACCCTGGGCCACTGAAAGGCTGGCCGGGTTGATCTCCTCCAGGAAATCGCGCTCGCTGGTATCCGGCTGGGGCACGCTGAAGAGGCGGTCGTACAGGCGCACCTCCGCGGCCACCGCATCCGACGCGCCCACCCAGGTGATCACACCCTTGGCCTTGACGCTGTCGGCCCCCGGAGTGCCGCTCTTGGTGCCTTCGATCAGCTGTGCGTGCACCGCAGTGACCTGTCCCGAAGCATCCTTGTCGCACCCGGTGCACTCGATCACATAGCCGTACTTCAAGCGCACTTTGTTGCCCGGGAAGAGGCGGTTGTAGCCCTTGGGCGGCGTCTCTTCAAAGTCGCCGCGCTCGATCCACAGCGCTTTGCCGAAGGTCAATGCGCGCTGGCCCCGCTCGGGGTGGTGCGGGTGCACCGGCGCCACGCAGGGCTCAAGGTGGCCCTCGCCCATGACGGCATCCCAGTTGTCGATCACGAGGGGTACCGGCTCGATCACCGCCATGGCCCGGCCGGCCTTGGCATCGAGGTCGTCGCGCAGCGCAATCTCCAGCGTGCTGAAGTCGATCCAGCCGTGGGCCTTGGTCACTCCGATGCGCTCGGCGAACAACTGCAGGCTCTCCGGCGTGTAGCCGCGCCGGCGCAGGCCGACCACCGTGGGCATGCGCGGGTCGTCCCAGCCACTCACATGCTTTTCGTCGACCAGCTGCTTGAGCTTGCGCTTGCTGGTCAGGACATAGGTGAGGTTCAGGCGCGCGAACTCGTACTGGCGCGGCTGCGGCGTGTTGATCAGGCCGCCCTCGCGCAGGCGGTCGAGGAGCCAGTCGTAGAAGGGCCGCTGGTCCTCGAACTCGAGGGTGCAGATGCTGTGGGTGATGTTCTCCAGCGCGTCCTCGAT
>CANFQF010000179.1 GCA_947449025.1 Comamonadaceae bacterium | reverse complement strand
TGGCAATCCTTCGGCAGGGTCTGCGGGAGGTTCTGTTGCTTCCCCGCTTTGGATTGCGCCCTTACCTGCGCACTCACCAGCGCTCTCGCCGGCACCCTTGCAAGATGTGACGGCGACGACCGACCCAACAAGCACCGTTGTCGCCCAGCTTGCCGCAGGCGCGGCGAGCGAGGGGATGGCCGGTTCGACTACCCAGCTCGCATCACCTCTACCAGCGCAATCCTCCGCAGCAGGTCTGATTGCCTCGGGTGGGACTGCCTCGGGTGGGAGTGCAGTGGGATCGTTTGCAGCAGTCCCCACTGCAAAGAGCGAGCCCTTGCCAGCGCCAGATCCTCTCCGGGTGGTCACAGGGCTTTCCTCCGGGACGGAGCCTGGCGCCCAGGGAGGCAGTCGGTCCGACACGGGCGACCGGGGCCTTGCCCGAGCGCAAGCCCAAGGCCTTGCGCTTGCGCTCGGGCAAGTGCCTGGGCAAATTCCAGGGCAAATTCCAGGGCAGTTGGGCCAGGCAGGCGCAGGCCTGTCGACGGTACTAGGCCCCGTGGCCTGGGCGCCATCGCCCGCGCTTGCGCTCAATGCCGCAAGCACCAGCGCCGGGTCCTTGCCTCAGAGCAGCGGAGGCGGTCCTGCCGGCGACGGGGGTGAGCGTGGTGGCCTGGGCGAGCTGGGTGACCGGGGTGACCTGGTTGACCGGGGTGACCTGGGTCAAGGCACTGCCCCCTCGGTGTCCGCCAGCCGCCGGCCCAAAGACCCGCTCGATGCTTTCCCACTGGACGAGGCCGCAACCCCGCCCCTTTCGCCCCTGCCAATTCCCTTGTCCGCACTGGCCAACGCATCGCCCGCCGCGCCTGCACCCGGTGCGTCCGGCGGCGCCGAGGCGGTCTGGCGGCAGGTTCAGGACATGGCCCTGCGCATGGCCGCCGGCACCGGCGCTAACGGCGCGCACCAGATCCGCATTGAGATCGACCCGCGCCTGTTGCCAGGCGTGCAAGTGGTGCTGCAGATGAGCGCCGGGCAGATGCAGATGGAGTTCGTTTGCGCCAACGATGTCTCGCGCCGACGGCTGCGGGCCGCCGCGCAGCGGGAACTGGGGCCGATGGCGTCCCGCCTGGGGTGCCCGGTGCAGGTGACGCTGCGCGCGGATGGCCCGGACGCGGGCGCCGCCACCGGACGCGGTGACGACGCGGAGTACCTGCATGCCGCTGCCTGAGGTGCTGGCCCCTGCAAGCGGGCTGCGAGTGGCCC
Source organism: Comamonadaceae bacterium (assembly GCA_947449025.1). Classification (GTDB taxonomy): domain Bacteria; phylum Pseudomonadota; class Gammaproteobacteria; order Burkholderiales; family Burkholderiaceae_C; genus Ramlibacter. The sequence goes on along the minus strand of CANFQF010000179.1, from coordinate 5,679 downwards.
CGCTGCGCCTGCGTCGCCGCACATCGGCGCAGGCCCGTGCGGGCAACCGCGTTCTCCAGCGGGCGCAGGCCCTCGATCTGCAACTCGACGGCCGCCACTGGCAGCTCGCGCTGCTGCCTGCCAGCGGGTCGCAGTCAGATGCCGGACCCGGGCCCCACCCCGAGCACTCCAGGCCGCATGTCTGGTACGTCACTGCGCGCTGGGGTGACGCGCCCTTCACCCTGGCTCTGCACGCCGCCGCGGTGCAGGCCTGGCTGTCCGATGCCTTCCCCGACCTCGACCTGCCCGAGCTGCCCGCGCCTTTTCTCGCCGCGGTGCTCGAGACCACGGCGCGGACCGTTCTGGCCCAACTGGCCGACCTCGGACAGGGCGAGTTGCAAGGAATGCGGATCGAAACGTCCCTGGCCGTCACATACGGCCAGGAGGAAACATGGCGTTTGCAGTTGAAGTCCGAGGTCGCGCAGCTCGAAGGAACGCTCTTCACCACGACCGCCGGGCTGATGCGCCTGGCTTCTGTGCTGAAGGACCATCCTCCCTTTCTTGGCCCGCTGGCCGACTTGGCAGCCGCTCGCTTTCTTCCCATCGCCCTGCAGGCCCAGATCGGCTTCACCGCCTTGCGTGCCGAGGAGTGGGTCCAGCTCAAGCCCGGGGACGCCATTCTGGTCGAGCGGCCCCTGCTCGCACCGGATGGCGAGTTCACCTTGGCCTGGGGCTCTTTCGTTTTTCGGGCTCGGCCGCAGGCCGGGCAGCTTGTGGTCACGGCCATCCACGCACACATGGGAGGCGCCATGGACCGCTTTGACGATGGACACGAGAGCCTGTCCCCGCTCGATTCGCTTCGCCGCGTGCCGCTGCGCGTGACCTTCGACGTGGGTGAGCTTCGCCTCACCCTGGCCGATTTGGAGAGCCTGCAGGTCGGCCAGGCGCTGGACTTGGGCAGGCCGCTGTCGGAGGCGGTGCAACTGCGCATCAACGGAGCCCGGGTCGGCCTGGGCGAGTTGGTGGATATCGACGGTCGGCTGGGTGTGGTTCTGCGCTCTCTCTCGGCGCAAGACCTGGCTGAACTGGCTGAACTGGCCAAACTCGCAGAGGGGCCGGGCGCAGGCTTAGACGACGCTACCGCATCGGGCGCCTCGGATTGGGACGCGGGAGCGCCCCATGGGCCGGCGGATGACGACTTTGTGGACGACGACGAGCCGCTGGTCGAGGCCCCCGCCTTGCCACCGACGGAGGCTTGATGCAGTCCTACGACCCGCTGGTTCTCTTGCTCGCATTCGGCCTGCTGGCCGTTGTGCCTACCCTGGTCGCGGTGACCACCTCCTTCATGAAGATCGCGGTGGTGATGAATCTGGTGCGCAACGCCATGGGCGTCCAGCAGGTGCCGCCCAATATCGTGATGTACGGGCTGTCTCTCATCCTCACCGTGTACGTGATGGCCCCGGTGGGCAACCGCATCTACGAATCTCTGGCCGAGCAGCCCTCAGCGCTGCGCAGCGTGGACGGCATGGTCAAGGTAATCCGCAAGGGTGCCGAGCCGATGCGCGGCTTTCTTGAGCGCAACACAAGGGCCGAGCACCGCGACTTCTTCGTGCGAACCGCTAAGCGGATGTGGGGGCCGGAGCTGTCCCAGAACGTGGCACCCAACGACTTTCTCGTGCTCATGCCGGCCTTCCTGGTGAGCGAGCTGACCGCCGCCTTCCAGATCGGCTTCCTGCTCTATTTGCCCTTTGTGGTCATTGACCTCATCGTCTCCAACATCCTGCTGGCCATGGGAATGATGATGATGTCGCCCGTCACCGTGTCGCTGCCGCTCAAGCTCTTTCTCTTCGTGGCGGTCGACGGCTGGACGCGGCTGATCGAGGGTCTGGTTCTCACCTACGTCTGAGCACTGCATGGATACCGCAAACCTGGTCGGCTTTCTGACCCACGCGCTCTACCTGTCGCTGTGGCTCTCGCTCCCGCCCATCGTGGTGGCCTCGGTGGTGGGCGTGCTGTTCTCCCTCTTCCAGGCCCTGACTCAGATCCAGGAGCAGACGCTGTCCTTTGGCATCAAGCTGATTGCGGTGATGGCCACCCTCGTTTTGACGGCCCGCTGGATGGGCGGCGAGATGTACAACTTCACCCTGCGCGCCTTCGAGGCGCTGCCGGGTATCGGGCGCTGAGGGCAGGCCCGCGTATGGACAGCGTTCGCGAGAGCATCCGCAGCCTCAGTGAGTTCGAGAGTTTCGCTCTCGCTCTGGGTGCCACCATGCCGCGCACTCTCGGCCTGTTCATCATGGTTCCGATTTTTCACGCGGAGCTGCTACCCACCATGCTGCGCCTGGGCGCGGCCGCCGTCCTGGGCCTGGTGGTAGCGCCTACCCTGGTGCCGGCCATCGAGACGCTGCACCTGCAGCCCCTCAACCCGCTGGCCCTGATCATGTTGGTGGCCAAGGAGGCCTTTGTCGGCTTCGTCATGGGGGCGTTGCTGGCTGTTCCCTTCTTTGCGTTTGAGGCCTTGGGCTTTTTCATCGACAACCAGCGTGGCGCCAGCATCTCGGCCACCCTCAATCCCCTCACCGGCAACGACAGCTCGCCGCTCGGGCTGATCTTCAACCAGGCCTTCATCGTTTTCTTTTTGGTCAGCGGCGCGTTTCTGATCCTGCTGGACCTGCTGTACGGAAGCTTCATGCTGTGGCCTGTGTTCGAGTGGGCGCCTACCCTGCGGCCGGGGTCCATGTCATTTTTCGTCGAACAACTGATGCAGGTGGTGAGCCTGGGCCTGCTGCTGGCGGCGCCGGCGATTGTGGCGATGTTGCTGGCCGAAATCGGGCTTGCGCTCATCAGCCTGGCTGTGCCCCAGTTGCAGGTCTTTTTCCTGGCGATGCCGATCAAGAGTGCGCTTGTCCTGCTGTTGCTGCTGGTCTACCTAGGGACACTGTTTGAATATGGCGGCGAGCAGATCCAGCGCCTGCGCGAGATCGTGCCGCTGCTTCAGGAGCAATGGCGGGGGGCCGGGACATGAGCGGCGAAAAGACCGAGCAACCCACTGCGAAAAAGCTGCGCGATGCGCGGATGGACGGGCAGGTTGCGCACAGCAAAGACCTGACCCAGACCATCCTGATCGTCGCGCTCTTTGGCTACATGCTGGCCGATGGCAGCGCGATCCTGCGCCGGATCGGCGGGATGATCGTCTTCCCCATGGGGCTGCTCACGATGAACTTCGAGCAGGCGGTGAACACGGTCATGACCCGTCTTCTGGAAGAGGCGACCCAGCTGATGATCCCCTTTTTGCTCATCGTCATTTTGCTAGGTCTGGCGGTGGAGTTGGCCCAGACGGGCATGCTGCTCACCTTCAAGACCCTTTCACGCGTGGGTTCCAAGCTCAACGTTGGGACCAATGTGAAGAACATGTTCTCGATGAGAACGCTGGTCGACTTTCTCAAGTCCTGCGCCAAGATCGTGCTGCTCTCAGCCATCGTCTACATGGTGGTGTCGGCGGCCCTCCCCGGCCTGATCACACTCCCACGTGCCGGGCTGGTCGGCGTGGCCCTGGCGATGGGGGCGATGCTCCAGTCAATGCTGATCAATGTGTCCCTGGGCTTCGGGCTGATCGCCGCGATCGATTTCTTCTGGCAGCGCCATCACCATACGCAGCAGCTCAAGATGAGCAAGCACGAGGTCGAGCAGGAGCACAAGGAAAGCGAGGGCGACCCGCACATCAAGGGCGAGCGCAAGCAGCGCCACCTCGAAATGCTCAACGAGGAGCCGGTGAACCGGGCCCGAGAGGCCTCGGTGCTGGTCACCAACCCGATTCACGTGGCGATTGCCATCGTCTACAAGGAAGAGTCGACACCCTTGCCGGTGGTGACCGGCAAGGGCCGCGAGGCCCAGGCCCGCCGCATGGTGCACGCTGCGCGTCTGGCCGGCGTGCCAGTGATGGAAAACGTTCCCCTGGCCTGGGCGCTGCTCGAAACCGCCGAGGTCAATGCCTACATTCCGGAGGAGCTGATCGCGCCAGTGGCAGAGGTCCTGCGGCTGGTCCGTGCCGCTCAAGGCGAGGAAGGTGAGGTGCCGCAATGAACGATCGTCCCCCCAGCCGGCAGGCCGGCGCAGGCTCCGCGGCCCAGGCGCCGTCTGCCAAAGTGTTGTCTGCCAAGCCCTTGTCTGGCGGGCCGCTATCTGGCAGTCCGCGAGCGGGCAGTTCGCTATCCGGCAGCCCGGCGAGGCCCGAGGGCTCCGTGTCCCCCGTGGTCCCGGCCCTGCTGCGCGCCTATATGGTGGCGCACCAGGTGGCGCCGGGTTCGGTGCTGGCCGACGGTCGGCTGGGGCTGAGCTTCGACGGCCGCTGGCGGGTGCAGGTGCGCCCCCTGAGTGATGGCCGGCTGCTCCTGTCGGCAGCGGTCCTCGATGTCGCCGATCGGAGCGGCCCTGCGCGCGAGGAGCTGCTGGTGGCATTGGCCGGCTATGCAACCGGGGTGATGCGCGACCACGATAGCGGGCTGGCGCTCGATGAGGAGGCGGGTCGCTTGCTGCTGCACCAGCAGGTCGCCGCCGACGCCAGTTTGTTCAAGCTGGAGTCGGCGCTGGGTGACTTCGTCAACATGCTGTCCTTCTGGACGGGCAGCGCCCGAATGGAGGCGGCGCGGCGTCAGGCCACGCTGTCGCGCGGATGAGGCCGGACACGGGTGTCGCCATTGCTGGGCAGGTGCGGCCTGTGCGTCTTGCCGAGGGTGGTGTCTTGGCTTGCCTGGGCTTGGCCTCGGCAGGAGGCATGGCGCTGGCTTGCCTAGTGAGGTGGCCACTGGGTTGGCCACCTCGTTCGCAAGCTAGTTCGCAAGCCAGTTCGCCACGGCGCTGGCCATTTCACTGGCGACGGGTCAGACCCTTCTGCCTGGTAGGGGTCTGGGCTGTCTCGGCCTCGCTGGCCCTGGCGCAGGCCCAGGGGCCCGAGCTGGTGCGCGGGCCCGCATCCAAGCAGACGGCGGGGGCCGTGGCGACAAGCAGCGCCGTCGCCACCGGTTCTGTCATGGCCCGCGAGTCCCCGCTTGGCACGGGGCCCGCTGCCAAGGGCGCTGGCTGGCTGGGGCTGGCCGCGGGGGGCGGGGCGCGCGGCGCTGCGCCTCCCTGGCCGGACGCGCCCTACACCTACTTCGCTGTCGAGGCGCGCCTGCCTGCGGTGCTGTCCGAGTTCGCCGCCAATTTTTCCCTGGCCATCGATTTGGCCCCCGAGCTGGCCGGCACAGTCAACGGCCGCTTCAGTGCCAGCAACCCGGGCGAGTTCCTCACGCGCCTGGGCTCGGTGTACGGCTTCAATTGGTATGTGGAGGGTGGCACCTTGCACGTGGGGCGCAGCGCCGACCAGCAGGTGCGGGCCTTGCCCTTGCCGGCCGGTCTGGGGCCCGTGCGGCAGATGTTGCAGGACCTGGGAGTGGTTGACCCGCGTTTTGGCTGGACCGAGATCCCCTCCCAGAAGCTGGTGCTGGTCTCCGGCCCTCCCGGCTATGTGACGCGGGTGGAGATGGCCTTGTTGCAGATGCCCACGGTGAGCATGACGCAGCAGGTGAATGTCTACCGGCTGCGCTATGCGTCGGCCGATGACCGGGTGATTCAGCAGGGCGAGCGTCGCTTGGCGCAGCCCGGCTTGGCTGGCGTGTTGCGCCGGCTGATGCTCGGCGGCGGCGCTCTGGCGGGCGCGCC
>CANFQF010000178.1 GCA_947449025.1 Comamonadaceae bacterium | reverse complement strand
CCGTCGACCGATGCCAGCGGGGTTCGCTCGCCCATGGCCATGGCCTCGCCCGCAAAGCCGCGGTAGTCGGCCAGGGTGACCGCCACATCGGCCACCGGAACCTGCCAGGGACCGACCATCTGGTCGCGGTGGGTCATGGCGCCCACGGTACGGTCACCGATGGTGATCAAAAAGCGCTTGGATGCCACCGTGGGGTGCGACAGGATGCGGATCACCGTGTCTTGCAGGCTCACTCCGTCGAGCTGAAGCGGCGGCACGCTGCGCGCCAGGCGCGCGACCTTGCGGTGCATCTTGGGCGCCTTGCCCAGGAGGACTTCCATCGGCATGTCCACTGCGGCGTTCTGGGTGTCGGCGACCACCAGCTGGCGCTCGGCAGTGGCCACACCCACTACTGCGAAGGGGCAGCGTTCGCGCTCGCAAAAGCTGCGGAACTGGGCCAGCGACTCCGGCGCGATCGCCATCACGTAGCGCTCCTGGCTCTCGTTGCACCAAATCTCCTTCGGGGCCAGGCCGGTTTCTTCCAGCGGCACCTGGGAAAGATCGAAGCGCGCGCCACGCCCGGCGTCGTTCGTCAATTCGGGGAAGGCGTTGGACAGGCCGCCCGCACCCACATCGTGGATGGCGAGGATGGGGTTGCGCTCGCCCAGATTCCAGCAATGGTTGATGACCTCTTGGGCACGGCGCTCGATCTCGGGGTTGCCTCGCTGCACCGAGTCAAAGTCCAGTTCGGCCGCATTGGTCCCGGTGGCCATGGAGCTGGCCGCGCCACCGCCCATGCCGATGCGCATGCCAGGGCCACCCAGTTGCACCAGCAGGGTGCCGGCCGGGAATTCGATTTTGTGGGTGAGGCCGGCGTCAATGCCGCCCAGGCCGCCGGCGATCATGATGGGCTTGTGGTAGCCGCGCACCACCCCGTCCACCACCTGCTCGTATTCGCGGAAGTAGCCCGCCAGGTTGGGCCGGCCGAACTCGTTGTTGAAGGCCGCGCCACCCAAGGGGCCCTCGGTCATGATCTGTAGCGGGCTGGCGATGTGCGCAGGCTTGCCATACGACGGAGCCTGCGGCGACGCCCACAGGCGCGAGACCGAGAAGCCGGTCACCCCGGCCTTGGGACGCGAACCCCGGCCGGTGGCGCCCTCGTCGCGGATCTCGCCGCCAGCGCCAGTCGATGCGCCAGGAAAGGGCGAGATCGCGGTAGGGTGGTTGTGCGTCTCGACCTTCATCAGCACATGCTGGGTCGCCGGTCGGCCCTCGTAGGCCGACGGCCCACCCTGGGCCTGGGGCCTGGGCAGGAACAGCTCGACCTCGTGGCCTTCCATGACGGCCGCATTGTCCGAATAGGCCACCACCGTGTGCTGCGGATGCAGGTGGTGGGTGTTGCGGATCATCCCGAACAGGCTCAGATCCTGGTCCTGGCCGTCGATGGTGAAGCGCGCATTGAAGATCTTGTGCCGGCAATGCTCGCTGTTGGCCTGGGCGAACATCATCAGCTCGACGTCGGTGGGGTTGCGCCCCAGCTTCTGGAAGGCCGTCACCAGGTAGTCGATCTCGTCATCGGCCAGGGCCAGGCCGAAGCGGCTGTTGGCCGCCTCCAAGGCACTTCGGCCGCCCGCCAGCAGGTCCACCTGCTCCATGGGCGGGGCCTGCAAGGCAGTGAAAAGGGCGTGGGCCTCGGCTCGGTCTTGCACCACCGACTCGGTCATCCGGTCATGCAGCAGGCTGGCCACTGCGGACAACTGGTCCGGACTCAGGTGTACCGCCCCCCCCAGCATGCCCGTCTTGAGGTGGACACGGAATTCAACAATTCGCTCGACCCGTCGCAGACCCAGACCGCAGTTGTGAGCGATGTCGGTGGCCTTGGACGCCCAGGGAGAAACCGTACCCAGACGGGGCGTGACTAGAACCCGGGCACCACCTTCGGGGGCAGTGCGATCGGCCGGATCGCCGTAGGTCAGGAGGGCCGCCAGCCGCTCACGAGCGCTGGCGTCTGGCGCCTGGTCCCAGGCCGCCAAATGGATGAAACGGGCCGACAGGCCGATGATGCGTTCGTGGACAGCCTGCAGGCGGGGAAGCAGCTGCTGGACGCGGAAGGCGCTGAGCGCCAGACCGCCCTCGAATTCGGAGATGTGCAGGGTCACGTTGGGGCCTGTTCGAGCAACCCGGCATTTTACCGGGCGGCCAGGGGCCGAGACCCTGAACCCTGGGGCTGCCGGGCCCTGTCTGGGATAATCTTGTCCATGAGCATCACCTACAAGGACGCCTCCGAGATCGAAGGCATGCGCACGGCCTGCCGGCTGGCCTCCGAAGTCCTGGACTACCTCACCCCGCTGATCCAGCCGGGCATCACCACCCTCGAGATCGACCGCCTAGCCGCCGAGTGCATGCAAAAGCAGGGCAGCGTGTCGGCCACCCTGGGCTACCAGCCGCCGGGCTACCCGCCCTACCCGGCCTCGCTGTGCACCTCGGTGAACCATGTGGTTTGCCACGGCATTCCCAACGAGAAGCCGCTGAAAAAGGGCGACATCGTCAACGTCGACGTCACCGTCATCAAAGACGGCTGGTTCGGCGACACCTCGCGCATGTTCGTGGTCGGCGATGCCTCCATTGCCGCCAAGCGCCTGGTGCAGCTCACGTTTGAGGCCATGTGGCAGGGGATCGTCAAGGTCAAGCCTGGCATCCGCCTGGGAGACATTGGCTTTGCCATCCAGAAGTTTGCCGAGAGCAATGGGTTTTCAGTGGTGCGCGAGTTCTGCGGCCACGGCATCGGCCGCAAGTTCCACGAGGAGCCGCAGGTCCTGCACTACGGCCGCCCCGGCACCCTGGAAGAACTCAAGCCCGGCATGACCTTCACCATCGAGCCCATGATCAACCTGGGTCGCCGCGAGGTGAAAGAGCATGGCAATGACGGCTGGACCATCGTGACCCGCGACCGGTCCCTGTCGGCCCAATGGGAGCACACGGTGCTGGTCACCGAGACCGGCTACGAGGTGCTGACCTTGTCGGCCGGCAGCCCGCCGCCGCCAGCTTTTGTGGTCGCTTGATCCGCGCGGCTCAACCGACGTCCCGATGAAGTCAGACCGGACGAGCCCATGAACACGCCCGAAACCCCGCATATCCCGGTCGCACCGGCCGACTTGGCCCGGCTGCGCGACGATTGGCGCGCCCGCAAAGCCGATTGCCTGGCGCCGCTCAAGACGCCCGGGGCCTCGGCGCGCGGCATCCACCGGGTACTCCGGGGCCTGACCCGCGAGGCCGACACCACGCTGCGAAACCTGTGGACCCTTTCCGGCCTGCCCGCCACCTTCACCCTGGTGGCGGTAGGTGGCTATGGCCGGGGCGAACTGTTCCCGCACTCGGATATCGATGTGCTGCTGCTGATGCCGGACGGCACGCAACCGGGCGCCGACCCGGCCCTGCAGACGCGGCTCGAATCCTTCATCGGCAACTGCTGGGACGCCGGGCTCGAGATCGGCTCGAGCGTGCGCACCCTGTCCGAATGTCTGGAGCAGGCGGCCGGCGACGTCACGGTGCAAACCTCGCTGCTCGAATCCCGGCGCGTCGCCGGCCACGCTGGCCTGTACCGCGACTACCAGGAGCGCTTTGCCGCAGCGATGGACCCGCACGCTTTTTTCATCGCCAAGACGGCGGAGATGCGCCAGCGGCACACCAAGTACGAAAACACGCCCTACTCCCTCGAACCCAATGTGAAGGAATCACCCGGCGGCCTGCGGGACCTGCAAGTGATTCTCTGGGTTGCCCGCGCCGCCGGCTTGGGGCAGACCTGGGACGACTTGGCACGCAAGGGCCTGGCTACCGCCTTCGAAGCCCGCCAGATCAAGCGCAACGAGGCCTTGCTCTCGCTGCTGCGTGCGCGGCTGCACCTGATCTCCGGCCGACGCGAGGACAGGCTGGTCTTCGACCTGCAAACCGCAGTGGCCGAGTCCTTCGGCGACGAAGGCCGCAGAGGTGAGGGCGGGCGCCTGATACAGCGTGCCAGTGAGGTGCTGATGCGGCGTTTTTACTGGGCAGCCAAGGCGGTGACCCAGCTCAATCAGATCCTGCTGCTCAATATCGAGGAACGGCTCAAGCCCGAGGAGCATGTGCCGCAGGCCATCAACGAGCGCTTTGCCAACAATGCCGGCCTGATTGAGGTGTGCGCAGACGATCTGTACCTGCGCGAGCCGCACGCCATTTTGGAGACCTTCCTCGTCTACCAGACCACGCCCGGCGTGACTGGCCTGTCGGCCCGCACCCTGCGCGCTTTGTACAACGCCCGCAGCGTGATGGACGGGCGCTTTCGCGCTGACCCCGTCAACCGGGAGACCTTCCGCAAGATCCTGATGGAGCACGAGGGGATCACCCATGCGATGCGCCTGATGAACCAGACCTCGGTACTGGGGCGCTACCTGTGGGCCTTCCGGCGCATCGTGGGCCAGATGCAGCATGACCTGTTCCACGTCTACACGGTGGACCAGCACATCCTGATGGTGCTGCGCAATGTGCGGCGCTTCTTCATTCCCGAGCATGCGCACGAATACCCCTTCTGCTCGCAATTGGCGGGCGGCTGGGACAAGCCCTGGATCCTGTTTGTTGCGGCCTTGTTCCACGACATCGCCAAGGGCCGTGGCGGCGACCACTCCGAGCTCGGCGGCCACGAAGTCAGAACTTTCTGCCGCCAGCACCGCATCGCCCGAGAGGACGCGCAGCTCATCGAGTTTCTGGTGCGCGAGCACCTGACCATGAGCCACATTGCGCAAAAGCAGGACCTTTCAGACCCGGAGGTGATCGGCCGTTTTGCCCAGCGCGTGGGCAATGAACGCAAGCTCACTGCGCTCTATCTGCTCACGGTGGCCGACATCCGCGGCACCAGTCCCAAGGTCTGGAACGCCTGGAAAGGCAAGCTGCTGGAGGACCTGTACAGGTTCACCGTCCGTGCCCTGGGCGGGCGTGCACCGGACCGCGACGCCGAGGTCGCCTCGCGCCAGCGTGAAGCGCTGGTGCAGCTGGGCCTGTACGCCCTGCCGCACGATGCGCACAAGACACTCTGGGACACCCTGGACGTGAGTTACTTCATGCGCCACGACGCTGGGGAGATTGCCTGGCACACCCGGCATGTCTCGCGCCATCTGGCCGGTCTAGAGGGCAGCGCGCCCGGCGAACCGCTGGTGCGGGCCCGGGTCTCACCACTGGGCGAAGGGCTACAGGTGCTGGTCTACACGCCCGACCAGGCCGACCTGTTTGCCCGCATCTGCGGCTACTTTGACCAGGCAGGTTTTTCAATTCTGGACGCGCGCATCCACACCACGCGAAACCAGCACGCGCTGGACACCTTCCAGGTGGTGAGTCCCTCGTTGCCAGACCACTACCGCGAGCTGGTCTCGATGGTCGAAACCGGACTGGGGCAGGTGCTGGCGGAAGCCGGTCCGCTACCGGGGCCGAGCCGAGGCCGGGTGTCGCGCCGGGTCAAAAGTTTTCCGATTGCGCCCCGGGTCACCCTGGCGCCCGACGAAAAAGCCCAGCGCTGGCTGCTGTCCATCTCGGCCAGCGACCGGGTGGGCCTGCTGTACTCGGTCGCCCGGGTGCTGGCGCGGCACCGCATCAACCTGCAACTGGCCAAGGTCTCGACCCTGGGCGAGCGGGTGGAGGACACCTTCCTGGTCGACGGGCCCGAGCTGCAGCAAAACCGGGCGCAGATCGAGATCGAGACCGAGCTGCTTGAAACGCTGGCCTCGCCGACCTGATTATTTGCTGCCTGCGGCCAACGCCTCGCGCACGCCGCCCACCCATTCCTGGGCCGAGGCCATGAGAAAGCTGATGTCGGTCTGGGTGGTCACAAACTGGGCACCACTGCGGATCGCATTGACCTGGCGCTCTACGTTGCGGTTGCCGCCGCAACCCGCGAACTTGCCGTGCTTGCGGGCCACCTCGATCACCCGGGCCTGAGCGGCCACCACTTCAGGGTCATCGAACTTGCCGGCCTTGCCGATGTTGGCGGCAAAGTCGTTGGTGCCCATGTGAATCACGTCGATGCCGGGAACCGCGCAGATCTCCTCGATATTGGCCAAGCCCTCGGCCGTCTCGATCATGCACACCAGCAGACAGGCCTCATTGAGCTCCTCGACCGCCTGCGACAGGGGCACCGACTTGTAGTCGAAATGCGGATAACCGCCGACCACCGAGCGCTTGCCCAGGGGCGCGAAGCGGCAGACATCGACCGCCTTTTGCGCCTCCCGGGCATTGTTGATGTCGGGGTAGACGATGCCGGTCACCGCGTTGTCCAGCAGCAGGGACACGTCGGGATCGTTGATGCCCTTGACCCGCACCAGGGGGGCGATGCCAATGGCCAGCGCAGCCTGTGCAATGTGGTGGATGGTTTCCAGATTGAAAACCGAGTGCTGGGTGTCGATGAAGATGAAATCGTGGCCGCTGGCCTTGGCCACCCGGGCAATGTCGGCCGAACGACCCATGCGGATGTTCATGCCGAGCGCGGCGTCGCCGGCGCGCAGGCGTTGCTTGACGGGATTGACGGGAAGAAGTTGAGGCATGGTCGGTCCGGTTTTGGAGAGGGAAATGAATAGGGGCGACTTCAGGCGACGCGAGACAAGGGCTCACCGCCTTCGAGAATCTTGAGCAGCTCCTTGGCGACCTGCAGCGAGGCGAGCTCCTGGGTTTCGCGAGTGCCACCGGCTGCATGCGGTGTGGCCACCACAGTCGGCAAGGACAAAAGCGGGTGACTGGCGTCGGGCGGCTCACGCTCCTCCCACACATCGATGCCGGCGCCAAAGATATGGCCGTCGCGGATGGATTCGTACAGCGCCTGCTCGTCGACGACGCCGCCGCGAGAAACGTTCACCACGATCGCACCAGCGGGCATAGCGGCCAGTTCCGCGCGGCCCAGCATGTGCCGGGTGACATCGGTCAGGGGCACATG
>CANFQF010000177.1 GCA_947449025.1 Comamonadaceae bacterium | reverse complement strand
TCGGTAGTGAGGCGGCCTCGGCGCGGCGGTGGTGATCGGCCATGGCCATCCAGCGCTCATAGGCCCGCACTGCGTCGGCCCGTATCTGGGTCAAGTGAGCCGCCCGGGTCAGGAGGCCTGCTCGCTGCTGATCCAGGCGGGGCGGATACGGCGGGGGAGCTGGGTGAATTCGGGTCGGCCCCAGGTCGTCCTCCGCCGCCCCAGGGCCGCCCTGGGCGATGCCGGTGGTGTGCAGGGCAGGCAGAGCAACGGGAACAGGAACAGGAACAGGGGGTGGGGCTGGGGCTCGGGCAGGGACTGGGGCTTGAGCGGGAAGCATGGGGCCAAAACAGTTGGATGAGGCCGCTTGTGTGGCCAGCGCAACTCATCTGTCCGTCCGGAAAACTGTCTGGCCGCTGGCCGGCTGGCGCTGGCCACTTCTCAGCAATAGCCCGGGCTCGCCAAGGGGCAGCCCAGCCGGCGCCCGGTGCAGCACTACAATCGCCCCCCAGCTCCACGCCATGTCGCCTGGGTGACGGACGACGCGGGAGAACGCGCCCTGTGAGGCGCCAGACGGAGACACGCCTATGTCCGCGACCCCCCCCATGAAGCCCGAAGACAAGCGCGCCCTGCTGCGCCAGGCCGCCCTCGAATACCACGAGTTCCCGACCCCCGGCAAGGTTGCCATTCAGGCCACCAAGCAGCTGTCCAACCAGCATGACCTAGCGCTGGCCTACTCGCCGGGCGTGGCCGCACCTTGCGAAGAGATCGTCAAAGACCCGGCCGCCGCCTTTCGCTACACCAGCCGGGGCAACCTGGTGGCGGTGGTCACCAACGGCACCGCGGTGCTGGGCCTGGGCGACATCGGACCGCTAGCAGCCAAGCCGGTGATGGAGGGCAAGGGCGTCCTGTTCAAGAAGTTCGCCGGCATCGATGTCTTCGACCTCGAGATCAACGAGAAAAACGACCTCGACAAGCTGGTCGACATCATCGCAGCGCTGGAGCCGACATTTGGAGGCATCAACCTCGAGGACATCAAGGCCCCCGACTGTTTTTACGTCGAGCGCAAGCTGCGTGAGCGGATGAAGATCCCGGTCTTCCACGACGACCAGCACGGCACGGCCATTGTGGTGGGTGCGGCCATCCTCAACGGCCTCAAGGTCGTAGGCAAGGACATCAAGAAGGTCAAACTGGTGACCTCCGGCGCCGGCGCCGCCGCCCTGGCCTGCCTGCAGCTGCTGGTGAAAGTCGGCATGCCTCGCGAGAACATCTTCGCCACCGACCTCGCGGGCGTGGTCTACAAAGGCCGCACCGAGCTGATGGACGAGGACAAGATCCAGTTCGCGCAAGACACGCCCCACCGCACCCTGGCCGAGGTGATTGCGGGCGCCGACATCTTTCTGGGCCTGTCCGCCGGCGGCGTGCTCAAAGCCGAGATGGTCAAGACCATGGCCCCGGACCCGCTCATCCTGGCCCTGGCCAACCCGAACCCGGAAATCCTGCCGGCCGAGGCCAAGGCGGTGCGCCCCGACGCCATCCTGGCCACCGGCCGCACCGACTACCCGAACCAGGTCAACAACGTCCTGTGCTTCCCCTACATCTTCCGCGGTGCACTCGATTGCGGGGCGACCACCATCACCGACGAGATGGAAATCGCCGCGGTGCGCGCCATCGCCGATCTGGCGCAGGCCGAGCAGAGCGAGGTGGTGGCCGCGGCCTATGCCGGCGAGCAACTGGCTTTTGGCTCCGAGTACCTGATCCCCAAGCCCTTCGACCCGCGGCTGATGATGAAGATCGCCCCGGCAGTCGCCGAGGCGGCCGTTGCCAGCGGCGTGGCCTCGCGCCCGGTCAAGGACATGGACGCCTACCGGGAGAAGCTGCAAAGCTTTGTCTACGCCTCCGGCACCATGATGAAACCTATCATGGATGCCGCCAAGCGGGCCCGCAAGAAGCGCGTGGTCTACAGCGAGGGCGAAGAGGAGCGCGTGCTCCGCGCGGCCCAGATCGTGGTGGACGAGGGCCTGGCCCGTCCCATCCTGATTGGCCGGCCAGACATCATCGCCCAGCGCATCGAAAAGTTCGGCCTGCGCCTGCGCGCTGGCGTCAACTACGACGTGGTCAACGTGGAGCAGGACGACCGCTACCGCGACTTCTGGCAAACCTACCACCGCATGACCCAGCGCCAGGGCGTCACGGTGCAGATCGCCAAGATCGAGATGCGTCGACGCCTGTCCCTGATCGGCGCCATGATGGTGCACAAGGGCGAGGCTGATGGCCTGATCTGCGGCACCTGGGGCGTGCCTGCGATGCACCTGCAGTACATCGACCAAGTGCTAGGCCGCCGTCCCGGTGTCAACACCTATGCGGCAATGAACGGCCTGCTGCTGCCTGGCCGCCAGGTCTTTCTGGTCGACACCCACTTCAACTACGACCCCAACGCGGAGCAGCTGGCCGAGATCACCCTGATGGCGGCCGAGGAGATGCTGCGCTTTGGTATCAAACCCAAGGCCGCGCTGCTCTCCCACTCCAATTTCGGCAGCAGCAGCCAACCGAGTGCGCTCAAGATGCGCGAGGTACTGGAGTTGCTGCAGCAAAAGGCACCCTGGCTGGAGGTCGACGGCGAGATGCACGGCGACTTGGCCCTGGACGGCACGGCCCGCCAGCAGCTGATGCCAGACAGCACCTTGCAAGGCGACGCCAACCTGCTGGTGTTTCCGAACATCGACGCCGCCAACATTGCCTATAACCTGCTCAAGACGGCAGCGGGCGGCAATATCGCCGTAGGTCCGGTGCTGCTGGGCTCGGCCAAGCCGGTCCACATCCTGACCGCGAGCGCCACAGTCCGGCGCATCGTCAATATGACGGCTTTGACGGTAGCGGACGCAAACGCCAGTCGCTAAATTTAAAAGGCCCTTTGCCGGCAGCGGGTACTAACTTATTTCGCTGCCGGAGCGCTTGATAAAGGCCGCTGAAGATGCCCAAATTTTGGGCAGACGCTTGCCTTTTAGCAAGGTATCCGTCACACTCTCGCCTTGAAGCGTCCGGGTAAACCCCGGGCTGCGGCGCCTCTCTGGTTCCGTCCCTAAGGTCCCCCGGCCTGTCCACCAAGTCCCGCCCCTGACGCGCGTCAGTGTCAATGTCCTAGCGTGTCAAGTTTGCGCCAACTAGCAAACAAAGCGGCGACTCGTGTGTGCACCAGGGTGGGCAACAGGGCGTGACCCTTGACGCAACGCCCCGTTCTTCGGGGAGGGGTCTGCGGCTAATGCGGACGCCACGTTACGGGCGCCATGTGCCAGTTCTTGATCATTTGTGGAGTATTGCCCGATGAAGCGGGACCTGTTTTTGACAATGGAAAGAGACGCGGAGATGGATCCATCCCTTCGCCCCCCAGCCAGCGAAGCGCCTCTCAAGGGCGTGCGCAGCAATATCGTGCAGTCGATCCGCGCCTACCGGGTGCAGGACCTGCAGGATGCGGCGACTGCCCTCGGACACCACTTCCTCTATGCGAACCTGGCCCAGGCCCAGAGCAAACAGGACGTGCTGGACTTGATCGCCCAGCAGTTCATTTTGCCCACCCATGTGGGCAAGAACTTCGACGCCCTGTACGACTGCATGACCGACCCGGTCCACAAGTCTGGCCCCCAGCCTGGCTTCGTGGTGGTGCTCGAGCAGATTCCGGCCCATGTGAAGTTTGACAAGGAAGCGCGCGAGCAGCTGCTGGACATCTTCCGAGACACCGCCGACTACTGGTCGGATCGGAAGGTCCCCTTCCGATGTTTTTATTCTTTTCTGTAGCCCGCTCTGCACCCACCGGCCAAGCAGAACGGGCGAATGAGGCCCAAGGCGAAGCACCCGCACCGCTCGCCGACAACGGGGAAAAGATGCCCACCGACAAATTGGTGGACGTGTCTCCCCTGGCGCTGCGAATGAGCAGCCCTTTCAACGCCGGGTATTGGTTGAGCGCAGCCTGAGCTGCCTCCCCACCCTTGCGTGAAAAGCCCGGCGATGCCGGGCTTTTTCTTGGGTCATCGGCTCCGGTACCCCGCAGCGCTTGGCGCCGCCACCCTATCCATCGGCAGCCATAGAAAGCCATCTGAGGTAGGCTGCGCATCTGAAGCGGGACCGGCGGTCCCGGTATCCAGGAGCCAGAGGCAGCATGAAGCAATCGGATCCCCCGATCAGTAACAGGGGTGGCGGCAGGGGCGCAGGCGGCAGCGGGCCGCGAAACGCGGCGGCGATCCCGCCACAGTACGCGGCCATCATCGAGCAGCATCGCCGCACGCCGGGCGGACTGCTCCCGATGCTGCATGGCTTCCAGGATGCCCTGGGCTGGGTGCCGCGTGAGGTGGTGCCGCTGGTCGCCGAGGCCATGAATCTGTCGCAGGCCGAGGTGCACGGGGTGATTTCCTACTACCACCACTTCCGCGCCGAGCGCCCTGGGCAGCATGTGCTGCAAATCTGCCGGGCGGAGTCCTGCAAGGCCTGTGGCGGCGACGCGCTGTGGGAACAGGCCCGGACCGCTCTGGGCTGCGACGCCCACCAAACCAGCGCCGATGGCCAGGTGACCCTGGAGCCGGTGTACTGCCTCGGGCTGTGCGCCGCCTCGCCGGCGCTGCGCCTGGACGACCAGGTGCATGCCCGGGTGGATGGCCGCATGCTGGACGGTCTTTTGCGCCAGGTGGAGGGCCAATGACAAGGGCCATCCGCGTTTTTGTTCCCTGCGACAGCGGCGCGCTCGCCTTGGGGGCGGACGCTGTCGCGGCAGCCATCGAAGCCGAGGCACAGGCGCGCGGGCAAGCGGTGCACTTGGTACGCAACGGATCGCGAGGGCTGTTCTGGCTGGAGCCTCTGGTGGAGGTCGAGACCGAGCAGGGCCGTATGGCCTATGGGCCGGTGACGGCAGGCGATGTGGCCGGGTTGTTTGACGCCGGCTTCCTGCAGGGGGCGCAGCATTCGCTGTGCCTGGGCCCCACCGAACGCATCCCCTTCCTCGCACGGCAGGAGCGCCTCACCTTCGCGCGTGTTGGAGTGACCGAGCCGCTTTCCCTGGCCGACTATGAGGCCCACGGGGGCTGGGC
Source organism: Comamonadaceae bacterium (assembly GCA_947449025.1). GTDB lineage: Bacteria > Pseudomonadota > Gammaproteobacteria > Burkholderiales > Burkholderiaceae_C > Ramlibacter. The sequence goes on along the minus strand of CANFQF010000177.1, from coordinate 1,900 downwards.
AGGGTTGCGTCGCGCCCTGGCGATGAGCGGGCCGCAGATCGTGCAACAGGTCACCGAGTCCGGGCTGCGGGGTCGGGGCGGGGCCGCCTTTCCGGCGGGCATCAAATGGCAGACGGTGGCGGCAGCCCCCGGCGCGCAAAAGTATGTGGTGTGCAATGCCGACGAAGGAGACTCGGGCACCTACTCCGACCGCATGGTCATGGAAGGCGACCCCTATCTGCTGATCGAGGGCATGACCATCGCCGCTCTGGCCGTGGGCGCGACCCAGGGCCTGGTCTATGTCCGCAGCGAATACCCGCACGCCATTGCCGTCCTGCGCGAGGCGATCGCCCGCGCGACCGAGGCCGGCTGGCTCGGCCCCGATGTGGACGGCAGTGGACACGCCTTCGCGCTCGAAGTGCGGGTGGCGGCCGGGTCCTATGTCTGCGGCGAGGAGACAGCGTTGCTCGAAAGCCTGGAAGGCAAGCGCGGCATCGTGCGCGCCAAGCCGCCGCTGCCAGCGGTGCAGGGCCTGTTCGGGCAGCCGACCATTGTGAACAACGTGATCACGCTGGCCAGCGTTCCGCTGATCCTGGCCAAGGGGGCCGCCCATTACAAGGACTACGGCGTCGGCCGCTCGCAGGGGACGCTGCCCTTCCAGCTGGCGGGCAATGTGCGCTTCGGCGGTCTGGTGGAAAAAGCCTTCGGGCTGACGCTGCGCGAGCTGGTCTTCGGCTTCGGCGGCGGCACCCGTAGCGGGCGCCCGGTCAAGGCCATTCAGGTGGGCGGCCCGCTGGGCGCTTACGTGCCCGAGTCCCGCTGGGACGTGCCGCTCGACTACGAGGCCTATGCGGCCATGGGCGCGGTGTTAGGCCATGGCGGCGTGGTGGTGCATGACGACACCGCCGACATGGCCGAGCTTGCGCGTTACGCGATGGACTTTTGCGCGCTCGAAAGCTGCGGCAAGTGCACGCCCTGCCGGATCGGGTCCACCCGCGGGGTGGAGGTGATCGACCGCATCCGCCGCGGCGAAAACCGCGCGCAGCAGGTCGTCCTGCTGCGCAGCCTGTGCGACACCATGACCCATGGCAGCCTCTGCGCCATGGGCGGCATGACGCCCTACCCCGTGCTGTCCGCGCTGGATCACTACGGCTCCGACTTCGGCCTCGCGCCGGACGAGGCTGGTCAGCCCGCATCCGGCACCGGAGCCGCCCCATGAACAACGCCCACTGCAAGGCACTGCGATGCTGACACCCACAGACATCGACTTCGGAACTCCCGCGTCGGTCACGGAAGAACAAGTCACTCTGGACATCGACGGCTACCCAGTACGCGTGCCCAAGGGCACCTCGCTGCTGCGCGCGGCGGTCCATGCGGGCGTGCAGGTGCCCAAGCTGTGCGCCACCGACAGCCTGCAACCCTTCGGCTCCTGCCGGCTGTGCCTGGTGGAGGTTCAAGGACGCAAGGGCTTCCCGGCCTCCTGCACCACGCCCGCCGAGAACGGCATGGTGGTGCGCACCCAGACCCCCCGCCTGCAGGAATTGCGGCGAGGTGTGATGGAGCTCTATATCAGCGACCATCCCTTGGACTGCCTGACCTGCAGCGCCAACGGCAACTGCGAGCTGCAGACGCAGGCCGGGGTGGTGGGCCTGCGCAACGTGCGCTACGGGGTCGGGCCGCAGGCTGGCGCGCACCACTGTGACCTGCCCCAGGACAGCTCCAACCCCTACTTCACCTTCGACCCGTCCAAGTGCATCGTCTGCTCGCGCTGCGTGCGGGCCTGCGAGGAAACCCAGGGCACCTTCGCACTGACGGTTGCAGGCCGGGGCTTCGACAGCCATGTTTCCGCAGGACAGGATCAGCCCTTCATCGACAGCGAATGCGTCTCCTGCGGCGCCTGCGTGCAGGCCTGCCCGACGGC
>CANFQF010000176.1 GCA_947449025.1 Comamonadaceae bacterium | reverse complement strand
GCCGCAGCACCGCCGAGCATGCTCAAGATCTATGGCGAGGCCAACGGTTTCGGCTGGCACCAGGGCGAGGTCGTGGGCGCGCAGATCGTGAACGTCCCCATGACGGTTCCGCTGCGGCATGCGGACCAGGTCTTCACCACCTTCATGATTTCCCTGGCGGGCGTTTTCGCGGCGGTCTTTGTCGCCCTCAACCTCATGCTGGGGTGGCTGATCGTCCGGCCGATCCGGCGCATGTCGCACACGGCCGACCGCATCAGCACGGGCGACTTCAGCGAGCCCGAGTTCGCCGAGAGCAGCCGGGACGAAGTCTCCTTGCTCGGCGCCTCCTTCAACCGCATGCGCCGCAGCCTGGAGCGGGCCATGCAGATGATCAACGCGGACCCGCACTTGCCATGAGCGGGGCCACACGACGATACGCCGCGCCTTGGGCAGCTTTCCTGTGCCCGCGAGGCGGTCCAGATGAGCGCTGAAGCACCGTTGCCTGCGACGGGCGATGCGGGGGCTCTCCTGCCCGGCACCCGCATCGACGACTACGAGATCCGCCAGTGGCTGGGCGGCGGCGGGTTTGGTATCACCTACCTCGCGCGCGACCTGCAGTTGGACCTGCCGGTCGCCATCAAGGAGTTCTTTCCCTCCGACTGCGCACACCGCAGCCCCTGCGGCACAGTGATGCCGCGCGGCAGCGGTCACCAGACCTTTGCGGCCGGCCTGGAGCGCTTCGTTGAAGAGGCCCGGGCGCTGGCCAACTTCCGTCACCCGAACATCGTGCGGGTGCTCAGGCATCTGCGCTCCCACGGCACCGCCTGCATCGTGATGGAATACGAGCGAGGCGACCCGCTGACCCGTTGGCTGGCTCGGCAGCAGCCGCTGTCGGAGGCTGCGCTGCTGGCCCTGGTGCTGCCATTGCTGGACGGGCTGGCAGCAGTGCATGCGGCCGGATTCCTGCACCGGGACATCAAGCCCGACAACATCTACATGCGTGCCGACGGCCAACCCGTCCTGCTGGACTTTGGCGCCGCCCGGCGGGTGACAGCCGGCGCAGGTGCCACCAGCATCGTCAGCCCGGGCTTCGCCCCTTTTGAGCAGTACCACTCGCAGGGCGATCAGGGGCCCTGGTCAGACCTCTATGCCCTGGGCGGGGTAATGTACTGGATGGTCACCGGTCACAAGCCGGTGGAAGCCGCCGGCCGCATTCAGGGCGACACGCAGCCCCTGCCCAGCCAGTTGGCCGAGCCAGGCCGCTTCGGCGCGGGCCTGCTGCAGGCTGTTGCCTGGGCGATGCAGCCCCAAGCACAGAACAGGCCACAGTCGGTCGAAGCCTTCCGCGAGGCCCTGCTCGCAGCAAGCGGCGTTGTGCCCAGAGTGGCGCCCAGACCGGGCCCCAACTACGGTGCGCGAGCCCCGGGCCTGTCGGCGGCGCCTGGCGTGCCTTCGACGCTGGCTGGCACCTATTCCTCCTCACCATCGCCCACACCTCCCCACACTCCCGACTCCTGCCAGCCACTGGCCGTTTTGGGACCGCCGCCGCCCACACAGCTCGAGTCACTCGCCGGACGCAACCTGCTGGCGTGCGTCGCCTTCATCGACCTGGTCGCCTGGTCGGCCCAGCCGGTCGACGAACAGGTGGGCATCAAGGCCCAGCTCAACGAGTTTCTGGTCCGCGTCCTGCAGGCTCTGCCCCGGGAGCATTACCTCGCCATTTGCACAGGCGACGGCGCGGCCCTGTGCTTTCTCGGTGATCCGGATGAGGCGCTCAACGCCATGCTGCTGCTGAGTGACCTGATCAACCAGCAGTTGGGTGCAGGCCTGCCGCTGCGCATAGGCATGCACCTGGGTCCGGTACGGGTGGTGACCGATCTGAACGATCGGGTCAACGTACTGGGGGACGGCATGAACGTAGCCCAACGTGTGATGAGCTTTGCCCAGCCCAGGGAGCTTCTGGTTTCTGGCGCCCTGCATGACTTCCTGGCGCCCATCAGCGCGCAACGGGCCCGCCAGTTCCGCTACCTCGGACAACGCCAGGACAAGCATGGACGGGTCCATGAGCTGTATGCCGTGCAAACCGAGGGCGACCAGCGCTTCGGTGGACCGGATAGCCTGCCAGACATGGACATGCCACGCACCCTGCCGCTCGCGCCGCCGCTCCTTGTGGCAGAAGCGGACAGGCGGGTCGGCTTCACCACACTACGGACCGGATCCGATGGGCATCGCAGCCATACAGACCCATCACACTCGGGCGCCACGAGCCAGTCTTGGCACTCGCACCCATCCGAGCCGCGCGGCTTCATCTCCCCGGAACTCCTCGGACAGCTCGAGGCACTCCTCAGCCAGCAACTCGGGCCGATGGCCCGTGTGCTGGTCCGTCAACAGCTGCGCGGAGCGGCCACGGCCACCGATCTGATAGAGGCCCTGGCTGGCCTCATCGACACCGCGACGGGCCAGGCGCGGTTCCGCCAGGCGGCAGGGCGCCTGCTCACAGGCTGAGGCGGATCGATAGGCCCTCCACAGGCAATGGCACGGGCACGGGCACGGCCTTGGTCGGGTTCGAGTTCAGGCTACGGTCATTGGAACCGGTCGCGGCCCGGCAGTAACTCAGCAGCTACTGCCTTGGGCTCTTCGCAAGGCCCGCCATGGAGCCGCCTTGACCCAATCCTTCGACAGTACAAACGCCCAGCGCCGGCCGAGCCTGCCAGGCGGGCCTGTCCTTGCGCAGCCCCCATCAGGCGCCTCTACCGAAGCAGAAACGGCTGGGGTTCGGGCGCTGTCCGCCGATGCACCTCAGGTGCAAACACTTCTTGCAGCACGCGCACAGGCACAGCCGGAAGAAAGTAGCCAGTCTGCAGAAGATCGCTCGCCGGAAACCACATCGGAGGGGCTTAGCTCGCGCGTTCACGTAGAGATGCTCTTTGAAAGCGGCATCCGTTCTGGCCAGGAACTGCTCAGGCGGGGCGCCACTGCGGCTGCAATCGCCGCGATCGTGTTGCCGCAGGTGCAATCAGAGCTCAACACCCAACGCATTCAGGACACCCTTCCCTGCTGGATCTCGGGTCTGCTCCACGGCCTGGGCGGCCCCGAAGTCGCGCAGCGGCATGTGCAGGCGGTGCTGACCGCCTTGATGCATGACAGCCGCCTTCCCGTGCATATTCAGCAGTCCTGCCTGCACGCGATTGCGCTGGCGCTCAGCGGCAAGAATGCCGACGCCGGGGTTCGGATTGCCTATACCGCCCGGGGAGAAGAGTCGCTGCGGGATCTGACAGGACCCAGCGGGGCAGAGGCGGGCTCGACCCTCGCAGGCGGCCACAACGCGGGCGATCCGGTGGAAGAGCGATCTCGCCGCCCTGCCTGGGATATTCGTCTGCAGGAGCTGATGGGAGGACGACTCAAAACCAATGAGGGTCAATTGCAGGCGTGGAATAACGGGCTGCGAGGGCTGCATTTGGACCCTCTGTGGCGGATGGACTCAGGGTCTCGGGCACCCACCCTGCATTCCCTTTACCGATCGCGGCTCAGCGGGGGGGCGGGCGAAGCCAACGCTCTCCACCAATCCACGCGGCGGACTGCGCCGGCTTCGACGTCCGCCTTATCCATTCAACTGTCCACTCCTGTGGTGTTTGAGAGTACAAGCGCGACAGCGCAACCCCTCGCTGGGGCGAATCCGGCAGTATTGACGACAGACGACGCTGCACTGGGCGAATCGCCGCCTGCTCGGCCCTCCATGTCATCCACCGGGTGTGACGCCGGACCGCAGACCGCATCCCCGTCCGGCGGAAATGCCATGCCACCGGACTTGCATTTGGGAGAGTCGGCTGGGCCTACGCAGACTTCGTTGACCGACCTGGCTACGGTCAAGCCACCGGCAAGTATCCGAGCGCGGGCCTCGGCCCTGCGGGATCAGCTTCAGCCGATCCCCGACCTCATGTTGGCACCAAAGGATGAACTTAGAGAATGCCTACGCCCCGCCCGCGCAGGGCTGTCGGAAGACGCGCGCTGCGAGCTGGATGAGGCCCTGAAGGGCGTCCGTTTGTGTGGCATCACCTCCACGAGTGAACTCCGGCAACTGGCTGATCATGTGCAGGCCTGGCGCAGCGATCTTTTGACGTTGGACGACCTCGTAGCAGAACTGAGCGATCCCAAGGCCATGGCGGACGCTCGCGCCGGTTTCACAGAAGCCATGAATACCGATGCGGAGCAACGCCTCGCGGCCCTGCAAAAGCAGCTCGTCACAACGGGCTCATTCATGCAGCGCCTGCTGGAAGACACCAGCGCCACCCTCAACATCGGCGGCCTGACGCTGACTGCGGCCGCAGGTGAGCCTTCGCTGAGCTGGTGGCTGGAGGGATGGATCGATCAGGCCTATCGCAGGATCCCACGGCTTGTCCTGATCGAGCGACTGATTGATCACACCTTAGCGACCCTGCCCAAGAGCCTGCCAGATGCGCCGAAGCCCCTGCCTCGTCCCAAGGCGGACGATGACGGAGAGGCATTGATGGGCTGGTTTGAAGGAGAACTGCAACGGCAGTGGAGGAGCGAAGATGGGGCGTTCGACCTCGCGCTCGCAGAAATTTTGGTCGCAAGCGGGAAGCGTACAGGTCTGGCCACATGGAAACCCGGCGCGTCGGACGAACCGAGAGAGCGCGAACTCCAAGCCCTGCAGCAGCACCTGGCAGACCGAGGTCGAATCGAGCGGATTCTGAGCGAATTCCCGCACAAGGTGGGGCAACTGACCGAAGACGAAGGCGAGAAGCATGCCTTCGCGATGGGTCTGACAGCGCGACGCGCTCGGATCAGACCGGAGCCCTTACCCGGCGGCGCAGGCCAAATTGATTCCACGTTTACCGACCTGGCCGATATGTTGGACCTGATTTCGCAGCACCGGGATCGGCGTGAGACGGAGCAGCAGCCGCCATCAGGACCGTCGATCTCGCCCCTGGCATCAGCGCAGGCGGCTTCGGACGGCTCTCCGCGTTCACGAGCTGCATCAGAGTCCTCAGAAGGTTGAGAGGAATCAGAAGCGCAAGAGGACTTGCACGGCTCAGTGGACTTGGTCGAGTCAGAGGACCTCCCCCCCCCAAGCAACTTCGAAAATCGATCCAAATCAGACTGAAGCCACCACCTGCCCGGCTTCGATCGTGATGCGCCGGTCACAGCGCGCGGCAATTGCGCGGTCGTGGGTCACCAGCACCAGGGTGGTCCCCAGCTCCTGGTTGAGGTCCAGCATGAGTTGCATCACGCTCTCGCCGGTGGCGAAGTCCAGGCTGCCAGTGGGCTCATCGGCCAGCAGCAGGGCCGGCCGCACGACAAAGGCCCGCGCCAGCGCCACCCGCTGCTGCTCCCCGCCCGACATCAGCCGGGGGTAGTGCCCCAGCCGCGCCGAAAGTCCGACGCGCGCCAGCATCTCGGTGGCGGCTTGGCGCGCGTCACGCCGGCCGGCCAACTCCAGCGGCAGCATCACGTTTTCCAATGCGGTGAGATTGCCCAGGAGCTGAAAGCTCTGGAAGACAAAACCGACCTTCTCGGCCCGCAGCGCCGCGCGCGCGTCTTCGTCGAGAGCGAAAATGTCTTGGCCGGCGATGCGTACCGTGCCCTGGGTCGGCGTGTCCAGTCCGGCGATGAGGGTTAGCAGCGTGCTCTTGCCCGAGCCGGAGGCGCCCACCAGGGCAGCGGTTTCCCCCGCAGCCAGCTTGAAATCGATATCACGGAGAATCGCCAGCGTGCCGGTCGAGTCGGTGACCGACTTCCACACATGGTCCACAACGACAATGGGTTCTGACATGCAAGCGTCCATCCAGGAGGGCCGCCCCCAAGGCGGGCCCGGCAACAAGGGTCGCAGGCGGCTCGCAAGGGCATCCGCCCTGGCGCTATTCGCGACCCTGGCTGGCTACCTCCCCCTGCCCCTGCTTGCCGCCGGACCGGCGCCCGCCGGTGAGGCGGTGCTGCTGGTGGTCGGCGATTCGATCAGTGCGGAGTATGGCCTCAAACGCGGGACCGGCTGGGTCGCCCTGCTCGAAGCCCGGCTGGCGAAAGAGAGTATGCCGGTCAAGGTGGTCAATGCCAGCATCAGCGGTGAGACCACCGCCGGCGGGCGCTCGCGCCTGCCCGCCCTGCTGGCAGCGCACAAGCCTAGCCATGTGGTGATCGAGCTGGGCGGCAACGACGCCCTGCGCGGCCTGCCGCTGGAGATGACCGAGGCCCACCTGACCGCCATGGTCGAGGCCGCCCGTGGCAGCGGTGCGCGGGTGCTGCTAGCCGGCATTCAGGTTCCACCCAATTACGGCCGGGCCTACACCGAGCGCTTTGCCGGCCTGTTCGAGAAGGTCGCCCGGGCCCAAAAGGTGGCGGTGCTGCCTTTCATCCTGGCGGGCGTGGCTGACGGACCGCAGGCCGTTCGTCTGATGCAGGCCGACCGCATCCACCCCAATGAGGAGGCCCAGCCGCGCCTGCTCGACAATATGTGGCCCTCCCTGAAGAAATTGCTCGCCAAGCCGTGACCGTCCAGATCCTTCCCGCCCACGAAGCCATCGCCCGCTTGGCTGAATTCGACACCGTCATCGACGCCCGCAGCGAGGACGAGTTTGCCGAAGACCGCATGCCAGCCGCGGTGAACTGGCCGTCCCTCCACAACGCCGAGCGGGCCGAGATTGGCACTCTGTACAAGCAGGTCAGCCCCTTCGAGGCCAGGAAGCGCGGCGCGGCTCTGGTGGCGGCCAACATCGCCCGACATATTTCCCGCGAGGTGCTGGACAAGCCCAAGGGCTGGAAGCCCCTGGTGTATTGCTGGCGCGGCGGCAAGCGTAGTGGGTCGCTGTCCCTGATCCTCGACCAGATCGGGTTTCGTGTTCATCTGGTGGATGGCGGCTACAAGGCCTATCGCGGCGAGGTGCTGGCGCAACTGCCCGCCTTGGCTGCGCGCTGTCAGTACCGTGTGGTGTGCGGTCCCACCGGCTCGGGCAAGACCCGCTTACTGCAGGCACTGGCTGCCGAGGGCGCCCAGGTCCTTGACCT
>CANFQF010000175.1 GCA_947449025.1 Comamonadaceae bacterium | reverse complement strand
GTCTTGTGGATCTGGTGGACTTCAAGCAGGTCAGACATGCGGGGATCAGGCAAAGTTCACGCCCATCTCACCGAGAACGGCGCGAATGGGTTCGGCGGCAATGAGCTTGTCCCGGGGGACCTGGGCCAGAGGAATGTTCAGGCCCTTGGCGGCCTTCTCGATGTCAAAGTCGAAGTCGCCGCGTGCCGTGTCCATGCGCATCATCCAGTGACCGCGATGCAGCTCCCACGACTCTTCGGCGGTCTTGGGGTCCATGCGATAGGGCGCAGCGGTCATGACCTCCATGGTGAAGGCCTTGTCCTGGCGCATGCGCATCGTGGCCTTGACCATGGCACGCAAAAACGCCTTCACGGTGTCGGGGTGGTTTTCCAGCGTGGCCGTGCCCGTGGACCAGCCCAGATTGGCTGCCCCGTTCTTCATGCCCTTGGCCTTGCGCCAGTCGTTGTAGTCAATCAGCTTTTTGAAGCCTTGCTGGCGCGCTTTGCCAAACAGGCTGTCGTTCATGTTGGCAGCATCGACTGTGTTGGAGGCCAGCGCGCCAAAGCCGTCGAAGCCCTCGATGCGCACCACGTCGCTCAAGGGGACGCCAGCGTCTGCGAGCAACTCGTTCCAGACCAGGTCCAGCGTTTCACCGGGGCGCACCGTCTGGATGCGCTTGCCCTTGAGGTCAGAGAATTTCTCAATGCCGCTGCCGGGGCGCGTCCAGAAGTTGTACGGCAGCAGGGTGGAGACCATTGCAATCTGACGCACCGGCGCGTTTTGCCCGAGGACCGCGCGGATCAATGTGTTGGCGCCCAGGCCAAACACGCCGCGCTCGCTCATGGTGAGCTGCGTGACTTCGCTCCAGCTGCGAAAGTTGCTGACCGTGACGTTCAAGCCTTCGGCCTTGAACGCGTCCATGCGCAGGGCGGCGTCCACAGCGGCGGCGTGATTGAGCACCGTGAGGGGACGCGCGATGATGATGTTGGGCCGGGAAAGGGCTTGTGCACGCACATAGGCCGGTGCAGCCAGCAAGACTGCGGCGCCCAGGCCTGCTTGAATCAGTTGTCGGCGTTGTGTCTTGTTTGTGGCATTCATCGAGTGTCTCCTCTTGGCAGATGGCTAATGGGCTGTCAGGACGCGGCGCGGGCGGCCTTTTGTTCTTCTGAGTCGTTCCAGGTAAAGATGGAATAGGCGTGCGGATGAACCGTGCCGCAGCGCTTGCAGGTGCGCAGGCTCAGCTCGGAGTTGAACACCTCGAAGGCGTCCTCCTCGACGGCATAAAAGCCAGGCAGGCCCACGCGACCCGTTTCCACCTCGCGCATGTACAGGGGGTTCAGGCAACTGGTGCAAAACCAAGCGAAGCGGTCACGGCGGCCCCGCTTCGGAAAACCCTCGATCAACACGGTCACGCGCCGGGTCTCGCTGAGGGTCAGGTTCATCGCGAGCTCCTGCTCGTCGTTGATGTGCCAGAACCCATAGATATGCTCAGAGCGGTGCGGCACCAGGGGCGGCGTGAACATCATGTGCCGGCGCGGCTCCACCGCAATTTTTCCGTCAACGATCTTCAGCGTATTGCCGGTGCGCATGCCCAGTCGGGAGGGGTCGTTCTCGTGGAAACGCAGCCCGATCAGCATCTCGCCCACCGGGAAAAAACTGCGATATCGAAGCGCCGCGTCGTCGTCTAGCATGTCGACGACGGTCAGCGCCCCTTTGCGCCCTACGATGTCTTGCAACAGGGCAAATGCGTCATCAGACAAGCCCGACTTCGGGCCTGCGGAAGTGACTTGATCCATACGGCCTCTGAACTCAGGCGGCCTTCTGGCTCTGCTTGCTGTCGGCGTAGTAGCGCAGGGCTGCTTCGTGGTACTCGACGCCCGGGGTTTCGAACATGGCCTGCACGTCGATGGGGTAGATCATGGGCGAGTGCTTGATCGGCATCCAGCGGTACTGGTTTTCGATCAGGCGCTTTTTCTCGGCCATCACCTGGGCGACGCGGTAGGCGATTTCAGGATCGAGGTCGCGGCGGCAGATGATCAGCCAGTCTGCCCAGTCGATGCAGTCGACATCTTCGCCGGTGTACCCAAAGGTCGTCGGCAGCTTGGCCGAGCCGTAGCCGTATTCCTTGGCCAGGTGATCGAGCAGGGCTTTGTCAAAAGACATGAAGCGGCCGCCGCGGTCGTGGATCAATTCGAACCACGGCTTGAGCATTACCGCCTCGTGGATCAGGATGTCGGCATGGCCGTCGATGATCTTTTCAACGCCTTGGCCCGGGCCGCGGTCCAGGTGAAGCAGATCGCCGCCCCAGGAGCGCAGGCGGTCTTGGGTGATGCCATAGAACTTCAGGATCTCGTGGCTGGCAAAGGCCACGGATGCGCCGTCGTCCTCGAGGTCGGCGGCGATGCGCACGGGCAGTCGCTGTGCGGCGATGTCGTGCAGGGAGTTGATCTTGACGTGGCTGGCAACACCGCAGGTGAGGCGGTCGTCGTGCTGCAGTCGTCCGAGCGTCACCAGGTCGGGGTAGGCCGTGGGGAAGGGGCCGCGACCCAGGCGTGCGAGGTTCAGGTTTTGGGTGGGCGTGATGATGCCCAGGTCGGCTTCGCCGCGCGCCACGCGGTGGATGTTGTCAACAACGCCGTTGCCCAGCTTGATGTCAAAACGGGACTTGGGGTCAAAGTGGTCACGAAGACCCCACATGATCCAACCCGCGACGCGGGTGAAGTTGGTGGTGCCCCAGCAGGTGGAAAAATCAAGTTCAATCTTGCGGCGTGTCATGTTGTCTCCTTTGAAATTTGTTGTTTGGCGGCGAGCGCCGCGGCGGCGATGGCGTCGGGGTCGAATTCGTAGTCAGAGCAGTTGATGACGGTCACATCGCCCTCGGCCAGTTTGAGCTGGCAGCCCAGGCGGAAACCCTCCTGCTTGCCCCAGCCTTCAATGAACATGGCCTCACGCGGGCGAGCCGGTGCGGGCTGGCCATCGACCACAATCACTGCGCAGGTTCCGCACAGCGCCGAAGAGCCACAGAACCGGCGCCAAGGCTCGCCGGCCGCCTCGGCCGCTTGCAGCAGCGATTGGGTAGGCGTCGCTTGCAATTGAAGCTGCCGATTCAACACTCGAAAACACGCCATCACGTCTCCAGCAGTCTCTTTTGTTTGAAGAGATCGTAAAGGACTTTGCGAAATAGGAACAACGTTCCGCCGAGGGGAACATGTGGACCCCGGCCTGTGAGGGCCCGAGCTGGTTCTCCCTGTCCCTAGGGATATCCCGGATGTTTTTCCTTAGCCCTCGAAGGATATTCAGGTGTCCGGTTACCGAAGCAAACCCACACCATGATCACGCGCGAAGAAAACGATTTGCTATGCCGCGTCGAGGGCGAAGCCCCCATGGGCCGCCTGATGCGCCAGCACTGGGTGCCGATCTGCCTGAGCGAGGAGGTGGCAGAGCCGGACTGCGACCCCGTGGCCGCGCGCATCCTCGGTGAGAACCTGGTGGTGTTTCGTGACAGCGACGGCCAGGTGGGCGTGCTCGATGAGGCCTGCCCGCATCGTGGTCCTTCGCTGGTCTACGGCCGCAACGAAGAGGGCGGTCTGCGCTGCCTCTATCACGGCTGGAAGATGGACGTTCAGGGCAATGTGATCGAGATGGTGTCCGAGCCTGCGGCCAGCGGCTTCATGGACAAGGTCAAGCACAAGGCCTACCCGGCAAAAGAGTGGGGCGGCATGGTCTGGGCCTGGATGGACCCGCAGGTCGCTCCGGCCGAGTTCGTGGCGCCGCAGTGGGCGCCGACGGCGGACACGCGTGTGGCCATCGGCAAGGCCGTCTTGCCAGTGAACTGGGTGCAGGTGCTAGAGGGTGCGATCGACTCGGCGCACAGCTCGAGCCTGCACAGCTCGGACATGGTGCCGGCACGCGTGCAGGGCGCCGAAGCGACCGACAAGAGCTGGCTGCGCCCCACCACCGACAAAGCCCCGCGCATGCAGGTTCAGCGCACCGGTTACGGTTTTCGCTACGCCGCCATTCGCCGGCCCATCTTCAATGCGCAGACGCACGACTATGTGCGCACCACCATCTTCGTCGCGCCGTTTACCGTGTTGATTCCGCCGAACAACCTGTACAACGTGGCCAACGTCAACGTGCCGGTGGACGACACCCACATGGCTTTCTATTTCATTGCCTGGGGCCATCCAGAGCAGACGCCAGATACCGAGGCATGGCGGCGCTTTTTGCATCTGACGGTGGGTGTCGACGTCGATGAGCGCTACCGCCCGCTGCGAAACCATGAGAACCGGTTCTGGCAGGACCGCCAGGCGATGCGTGAGGGCAACTTCACTGGCATCCAGGGCATTCCCAACCAGGACATGGCCATGTGGGTGTCGATGGGTCGGCTGACCGACCGGACCCGCGACAGGCTGGGCGCCAGCGACCTGGCGGTGGTGGAGTTTCGCAAGCAGATGATCGAGGCGGTGCGCTCGGTCGCAGAGGGCAGTCCGGCCATTGGTACGGGCTCGCAGGCAATACCCACCGAGGTGTGCGCCTACCAGCACGTCATTCCCAAGACCATCGACTGGCGCGCCTACGACGCACGGCCCATTTGGCTGGGCGTGGAGGAGGCCCAAGCGGGGACTGACCAGAACTACGCGGTCAAGGCCTGAGCGCGCCACGGCCCTGGTGCACTAGGGCACTCGGGCGCTTCTGCGTTATTGCGCTATTGGGCTAGTGCGCTAGTGCGGCCCTGTGTGCCTAAACACCTTCGTCGCCGAGGCTGCCGCTCTCCTCGGCGGCGAGGTTTTCGATCATCAAGAGCAAGGATTTGCGCAGCGCCGCGGCGGCTTTGTCCGAGAGGCCCCGCACGCTGATGTGGTTGACCTCTTCTGCCAGCGGCACCAGTTTCTTCTCCAGGGCGCGGCCAGCGGGCGTGAGGAAGACATGCATGTTCTTGCGGTTGCCCTCTCGCTGCCGCCGCTCGATCAGGCCCATGGTCTCCATGGCCTTGACGGCGCTGAAGGTGGTGGGCTCCATCACGCCGGCCCGGTCGCTCAACTCCTTCTGGGTGAGGCCATCGTGGATCCAGAGAATGCGCAGAAAAGTCCAATGTCCGAAGGACACGCCATAGGGCGCGAGGCGTTGCTGCAGCGCCCGCATCTGAGCGCGTGCCACATCGCGGACCAGGTGGGCCAGCCGGTCGTCGGGCACCGACTCGCGCCAGTGTTTAAGAAGTTGATGGGCTTCGTTGACGAGAGGGCGTGCGCTGGTCATGGTGAGGGTGGGCTCAGGCGGTCAAGGCCACTTGCTGATGAAGGGGGACGGCTGCGCCTTGGCGTTGCGAGCTCAGGATGGCCAGGCAAACCTCCAGGGTGGCTCGCGACCAGGCGCCGCTGTGCACCGGGAGCTGGCCCTCGCGCGCCACGGCCCACAGCTCGTCGATCACCTCGCTGCGGGGCACCTGCGGAACCGTCAGCGCCTCCATGCGTACGCCTGCCAGGTCATGCACCTCGACCCCGGTGGGCGTGAGCCGCAGATCGCCCTGCTCGCAGCAGACGATCACCGGGCCAAAGTGCTGGAACGCATCCGGCGCCTTGCCGTCGTCGGGTTGGTACGCCGTGCCGCCAAAGTTGCGCTGTGACTTCTGCGCGGCCTCGGCAACTTCGTCTGTCGCGGCCGCGAGCCGCTGCCGGGTTGCCTGGTGTGTGCCGGGCGCCTTGGGCCGACCCATCTCGCCGATGCCGGACATCAGGGTATCGGTGTCGTAGCGGCCGTAGCCGCTGTAGGTCAGATTGGCCACCGCGCCGCCTGCGAAGTCGATCAATGCGGTGTAGGCGCCCTCGGTGGGGCGGGCCGGGTCCCAGGCGCCGGTGCGGGCATAGACAGAGAGCGCCTCGCCGCCCGCCAGCAGGCGGACGATATCCACCTGGTGCGCCGCCTGGCTGAAGACGACGCCGCCGCCGCGCGCGGTGTCGAGCTCCTCGGGTCGGCGCGGTCGGTAGAGAAAATCCGTGAAGTTCATCGCGTGCACCAGGCGCACCGCACCCAGGCGACCGCTGGCGATCAGGCTGCGCGCCAGGCGCACGGGCGCGTTGAAGCTGTGGCTGTGACCCACCAGCAGCTGGGTGCCCGCCCGGTCGCAGGCGTCGATCATGCGGGTGCAGTCTTCCAGGCTCAGTGCCATGGGCTTTTCGACCAGCACGTGCTTGCCATGTGCTGCGGCCAGTTGCACATGGTCGGCGTGCATGGCGTGCGGGGTGGCCACGTACACCCACTCCACCGCCGGGTCAGCGCACAGCGCCTGCGCACTTGCGTGCGTCACACCACCGAACTCGCGCACGAACGCCGTGCCGGCAGCTTGCTGCGGGTCATAGGCCGCCACCAGCTGGACCCGAGGGTCTCTGCTGAAAGTGGGCACCATCAGGGTGAAGGCTCGGCCCAGCCCGAGCACGCCGATGCGTACCGGTGCGCGGGCCGCTGTCATAGGTCGAGCACCAGCGGGCCACCGCCCTGGGCGCGGGACACACAAGGCATGAAATGCGTCGCGTGTTCCTCGGGCAAGAGGACGTAGTCACGGTGATCCGCCTGGCCTTCCAACAACCCCACTTTGCAGGAGCCGCAGGTGCCGCTTTCGCAGGAACTGGGCACCTGCAGGCCGTTGCCGCGCAGGGCATCGAGCAGGCTTTGGCGCGGCCCGACGGTGAGCTGTTTGCCGCTGCGCCGCAGCACCACCTCGAACGCCTGATCGTCGTCGCGGGGATGGGTGTCGGCGCCGAAGCTCTCAAAGTGAACGGCGCTGGTGGGCCAGTGACCGCTCATGTCGCGCACGCTGTCCATCAGCCCCTTGGGGCCGCAGCAGTAAAGATGCGCCCCGCTCACTGATTTTTCGAGGACCGGCCAGAGGTCCAGCGAGCGGGTCGGGTCGCCGTGGTCATGGTGAATGAGCACCTGGTCGGCCAACTCCGGCGCGCCCAGCGTTTCCAGAAAGGCCGTCGATTCGGGGTCGCGCGCCAGGTAGTAGAGCTTGAAGGGGCGCCGGCCCTCGGCGCGCAGCTGATGGATCATCGCCAGCATCGGGGTGACGCCAATCCCGCCTGCGATCAGGATGAAGCTGC